>CALGOA010000164.1 GCA_937958015.1 uncultured Acidimicrobiales bacterium
CCGTTCGTCTTCGTGATCAGCCACGACGAAACCGGCGAGCCGTTGTTCATCGGTCGGGTCACCGACCCCTCGGCCTGACACTGCAAACAAGAACGAATCCGGCCCGCCAGGGCAAGATGTGAATCAGATTCGATTGGGCCCCCTCATCAGATGCGAAATCGGCCCACCCGGGCGTGATACGAATCAGATTCGTCACGCGCCGACGAAGTCGGTGCCTTCGACCTAACCGACGATGGCGTCGGCGGCGCGAACACCCCGCAGGCTGACGAGCAGGGCAAAGAGTTCCCGCTCCATCTTGGCGAGGGTGAAGGCATCACTCACGAGATCGTTGATCGTCTCCACGTTCGTGAGCTGATCCACGAGGTCGATCTGGGCGTTCGGGATCAGGTCGCGACGAGGATGGGCGTGAATGGCCTTGAGTAGCGACTTTGCAGCGCGTTGGTCGAGGAACATGTGGCCGTCCATCAACGTATGAACGATCGCAGGTCCCATCGCCAACGCCACGTTCTTGTCCACCGCACCGTTTGCCCCTGCGACGAGGGCGGGGGCAAGGAGATCGTTCGGTCCGCCGACGGCAAGAACGGCGCTGATCGGCATCAGATCACGGAGTCTGCTGATGATCTCGACCGCGTCCCCTTGGGACGGTGTCATGTCGACGACGACCACCTTTGGCGGATGGTCGATAATGACCGGCCCCAGCCCGCTGGGAATCTCCGCCTCGGCCACCACCTGGATTCCCGCATCGCTCTCGAGGCTGGTCATCAACTCGCGGCGATAGATCTCGTGATCGTCGCAAAGTGCGACGGTGATGGCACGTTCAGACACACCCGTGCATCGGCATCCTTGGGACCATGCCTTAGCCAACCCGCACCACCGGCTTAACTTTCGTTTATATGCGTTAGTTTACATTCGTGCTTCTGGTTCGACGATGTCCTCTCTGTGATCGGATCCTCGATCGTTCCTGCTGGCATCCGGATCTCCGCCGAATCTGCCAACGATGCCACACCCGCCTCTCCCCCGGACCGCCAACGACCATCGCCGGGATCGACCACGTCTCGGCAGTGTGGACCTACGACGAGGACTCCGGACCACTGGTTCGAGCCGCCAAACAACTGGGCGGGCGCCAACTGATGGCGTGCCTCGCCGGCGAACTCGCCCTCCACCTCCGGCCGTTTCTCATGCAGTCCACAGTGATTACCTGGGCCCCGCCGAGCCCAGCGGGAAAGCGCCGCCGCGGGTTCGACCAGGGTCGAGTGTTGGCCGAACGAACCGCCGCCCTCGTCGGTGTCACCGCAGCACCGGCCTTCTCACGAGCCGGTCGGGCCCAGTTCGGAGGGAATCGCCAGGTTCGCCTCGACGGTCCCCGACTGCGGCTTCGACCTGACTGGACACTGCGGGCGCGCACCGACCAGGTCGTCGTGGTCGATGACGTCATCACGACCGGCAGCACCCTGGCTACCGCGTCCGACGCAATCCGTTCCCATCAGCCCTCGGTCGACATCGTGGCGATGGCATTGGCGGTGCGACCCTGAGCGTGGGTTATCGCTCGGTCGAGACCGCTGACCCGATGGTTGGTGCGGGCTGGTCCCCGTCACCGACGCTGGTGCCGAGCACGGTGACCTCGGGTTGTTGTGAAGGGTCCTGCTCGGCGTCGCTACCGATCCCGCACGCGCCGGCAACCAGAGACGCCACAAGGGCGAAAGTTGTAGTGGAGCGCCACCTCATGTGGTCACCTTAACGAACGACCCGCCAAAGCTATGGCTATTGGTCCAACCCCGACGAGCGCCGCCGCCCCCACCAAACCCCCGACCGACGGGATGCTGAGCGTTGAAATCGTGGCGGCCACGGCGGCGAGAATCATCAACCACAGATTGCGCACCACCTGCACCCACGAGACCGGTTCCTCGCTCGTGCCGCCGAAACACCGGCACGGCACCAATTTGCCAGAACTGATCGTCACCCACAGAACCACCGTGAATGCCGCGAGTAGGGCGAATGCCGCCACCCCACCCCAACCGGGCACGACGAGGAGGAGAATCACAACGACGAGTTCCAGCGCTGGGACAAGCCAGGCGAGAACCTGAGGTTGTGGCAGCCCGAGATCGACGAACCCGGCCCGGGTTCCCTCCAAATCGCGGAGCTTGGTGACCGCGGCGGCGACGAACACGCCCGCCAACAGCAACGCCGCCACCGTGCCCATCAGCCAACCCCCTCACAAACCGCGTGACAACGGGAAACAGAACGCCCGACTGGACCCACAACCGCGTTGCAAGCCGAGTCGCGAAGGGACCCACGAAGCAAAGTCCAGCCGAGGAACGAGGCAGGAGCGAGTGAGAACATGGGTCCCGTAGCGAACGAGCGAGCCACCGAACCTCCGTGGCAACGGCCTCGCTGGAGGCGAAGGATCAGTAGCGGTAGTGGTCGGGTTTGTAGGGGCCGTCGACCGGCACACCGATGTAGTCGGCCTGTTCCTGACTGAGCTTGGTAAGCCGGACGCCGAGCGCGTCCAGATGCAGACGGGCAACCTTTTCATCGAGCTTCTTCGGCAACGTGGTGACCGAGAGCCGTTCGTAGCTGTCGGCGTTCTTGTGTAGTTCGATCTGAGCCAGCACCTGGTTGGCGAAGCTGGCGCTCATCACGAAGCTCGGG
>CALGOA010000165.1 GCA_937958015.1 uncultured Acidimicrobiales bacterium
GGCCCACATGGTGTGGATCGGCGAGCGCACCCGCCAACTCGACGGGGCCCACGTCGAATTCTTCCGGGGAATCCACAACCCGATCGGCTGCAAAGTTGGCCCCACCGCCACGCCCGAAGATGTTGTTGGATTGTGCGAGGCCCTCGATCCCGACCGTTCGGCTGGGCGCCTCACGCTCATCAATCGGATGGGGCACGACAACGTGGCCGAGAACCTGCCGCCGCTGCTGTCAGCGGTCAAAGAATCGGGCCACAAGGTCGTCTGGGCCTGCGATCCCATGCACGGCAACACCTTCACCGCCGAATCCGGTCACAAGACCCGTGACTTCGAGCATGTGGTCGGGGAGGTTGCCGGGTTCTTCGCCGCGCACCGCCAGGCCGGAACGGTTCCGGGCGGCATCCACGTCGAACTGACCGGCGACGATGTCACCGAGTGTGTCGGAGGGGCCAACGTGGTCGAGACCTCAGATCTTGGCAAGCGGTACGAGACCATGTGTGATCCACGCCTGAACGCCTCCCAGGGAATCGAACTCGCCTTCCGCGTTGCCGAACTGATCTGATTCGGTTCGTGCCCTGGTGGGCCGGATGTGAATCAGATTCGTTTAGGCGGCGCGGCGGCAAAACGAAAGAAGCCCGGGCCAGTGGCCCGGGCTTCTCAGGAGTTCTGGTGAACTAGGCGGCGTCGAAGTCTGCCATAACGTCGCCAGCCTGATCGCGAACGGCGCTGACCGCACGCTTGACCAGACGACGGGCGGCCTCGGCGGTTACACCCAGCTCTTCGCCAACTTCACGGTAGCTGCGCTTGCGGCCATCGTTGAGGCCAAAGCGCTGCTCCACTGCGTAACGGGCACGCTCGTCGAGAACGTCGAGCAGACCGGTCACCATGGTCTCCTCGGCGCGAGCCATGACCTCGAACTCGGGTCCGGGGGTGGCGTCGGGCAGGAGGTCGACCAGCTCGTTGCTGTCATCGTCGCCGATGGTGCGGTCGAGGGAGGTGGGGGTGGTGAGGCGGTGCAGACGAGCGTGCTCGTCGTCGAGTTCATCGCCGTCGCCGGAAACCTGACGAAGGGCGGCCCGCAGGGAAGCGGAACGATCGCCGGGGAGGCGGACAAGGCTGGCCTTCTGATCGAGGGCCCGGCCGATTGCCTGGCGAATCCAGAAGGTGGCGTACGTGCTGAACTTGAAGCCCTTGCGCCAGTCGAACTTGTCGACGGCATGCTCGAGGCCGAGGTTGCCTTCCTGGATCAGGTCCAGAAGTTCCATTGAGGGAGGAAGCGGGTAGCGGCGAGCGACGCTGACGACGAGGCGAAGGTTGGCCCGGATGAACCGGTCCTTGGCTCGGGCGGCTGCTCGTGCGGCCCGGCGATTCTCGGCGGTGTTTTCGCCGGCTTCGATCGCTTCGCGGGCGTCGCGGCCCTTTTCGATGATTTGGCTGAGCTCTCGCTCTTCGATTGCGGTAAGAAGCGGAACTAGTCCGATTTCATTCAGGTATTGACCTACTGAGTCACTCATAAAGCGCGTCTCTAACTCTCGTGCGGGTTGAAGGAGTGGGGGGCGTGGGCGAGGCAAGACGAAGGCGGGTGTTTTCGTCTTGCTCTTTACAAGTTCCCGTTTGTGCCGAAAGTGATCCATGCGTTGGATAGGTTGTTGAGCACGTTGGGTCTTGTAAAGACCAAGCGTCATTAGTACTACAGAAGGTTCCCGCCAGTCGAGTGACATGAGTCACCCGAGGGTGTCTTTTCCTGCGTTTTGAGCTAGCGCTTCGTCGAAATTATCACCGAGATGCTTCCTTCCACCCCCGCCCCACCCCCACCGGACCGGCGGATCGGCGTGTTCGGGGGCACCTTCGACCCACCCCACATTGGCCATGTTCTTACTGGTCAGAGGGTTGCTGAAGCGCGAAACCTCGATGAGATCCTGTTCGTTGTAGCGAACGATCCATGGCAGAAATCAGGTTCTAGAAGCATTACCCCTGCAGCGGGGCGACTTCGTATGGTTGAACAGGCGTGTTATTGGTCACGTCCTCCCGATGCCGCCCTGCGGGTCAGCGACATTGAGATTCAAGCAGGTGGGCCCAGTTACACCGCCAACACCCTCCGAGCGCTGCAATCCGCCGCTCCCAACCACCATTTCGAGGTGATTGTCGGTAGCGACGCCGGGTCCCAGCTCGATACCTGGAACGATTCGGACTGGCTGGCCGAGAATGCCCGGTTCGTCATGGTCCAGCGGGGCGGGCAGCAGGCGGCGCCGTCGTCGGGGTTCGATGTGAGCGTTGTCGAGTGTCCGCTTCTGGAGATTTCGAGCACGGACATACGGACCCGGGTGGCGGCGGGACTGTCGATTCGGTACATGTGTCCCGAGCCGGTTCGGGCCTATATCGAGGGTCACAACCTGTACCGAACTGCCGACTCGTGCGATGAGGCCCCGCCATCATGAGCCTTGGCCGCAAGAGTCGTCGAGCGTTCACCCTGGTGGAGCTGATGTTGTTCGCCGCCATTCCCATCCTGGGTTTCGTCGGTTTCAAAACCCTTCTCGATACCCGGACCGGAACGTTCATCGAGGACCCCGGACCCGACTCTCCCGGCTGGACCGCATTGGTGGATCCCTCGCCGGTGCTCGGTGTCGTAGAGATGGACGGCGAGTCGATCACGGGCGTCGCCGTGGTGGTCAGCATCGGATCAACCGCCAGAGGTGGAGCCGTCATCCTGGTTCCAGGGGACTTGGAGGTCAGCAGCCTCACGCTGAGCTCACGGACCCCGGAACAGGCGGTCGCTGCGGTTGGTACGGCAATGAAGCTGCGCATCCCCGAGGTGGAGGTCGTCGATTCCGCCCGATGGGCGATGCTGCTCGACTCCGCCAGTTACACCCTCAACAATCCTGACCCTGTTCCCGGCGAAGGCGACGAGGTTCTCTTCGAGGTGGGCGCGGTCGAGGTCACGGGCGATCGCGCCGCAGCATTTCTGGGCCGAACCGTTGACGGTGCGGATTCTCTGGCCAGCCTTGTGCGCCGGGAGCTCTTCTGGTCCGAATTGCTCGAGAACCCGCCCCCGGTTCAGAACGACCAGCTCAGTCGGACGTTGTTTGCGGTGGCCGACGGAACCCACGAGGTGGTCCTCATGCCACTGGAGCGGGGCGATTCGGGCAACCCGATCGTGAGCCCGGACCGGACCGAAGCCCTCGTCCGCCGGGTCGTGGCGTTCCCTGCAGCCAGTGAAGCGGGGGACCGCCCTCGCCTTCGGATTGAGGATCGGACCGGCAACGCCGATCTGGATGCTGCGGCTCGATCGCTCGGCCGTTTGGGCGTCGAGGTTGTTGCGGTGGCCAATGCCGCGGTGTTCGACGATGTGCCGACCACATTGTCGGTTGAGGCCGGAACGTCGACCGAGGTGCTGGAAGCGGCCTTCCCCGGCATCCCTGTGGTGATCTCTCCCACCGCTCTGCCCGGTGACGCGCCAACTCTGCGGCTGGGGCCGGACTATCGCACGGTTCTGAACGACTGGAACAACCAGCCGTAGATGGTCAGCTAAGCGCTGACCGGCTCGAAACGAGGAACGTCGGACCAGAGGCGCTCGAGGTTGTAGTAGCTCCGAAGCTCGTGGTGGAACACGTGGACGACGAATCCACCGAAGTCCATCAGAACCCAGTCCAGTGAATCGAGCCCCTCGACCGCGATCGGCTTGACGCCAAGCAGTTCGGTCAGCTCTTCCTCGATGTTGTCGACGATGGCCCGAACCTGACGGGTGTTGGAGGCACTCGTGACCACGAACCAGTCCGTGATGCCCATAACTTCGCCTACGAAGAACGCTTGAGTGTTTTCGGCCTTGCGATCCTCGGCTGCTTCGATCGCCAACTGGACCTGAGCTCGAAGTTCTCGATCGAACTGTTGCTGTTCCTCGGTGGGTGCTGCGGATGACCCTTCGGTGGGTTCATCGGCGGTCGTTTCTGCGTTCTGTTCAGACAGGACGGGGTTCTCCAGAGAATGTGAAAGCTGTGGCATCGATGCTCCAAATGGTACCTGATGCCCGGTGCAGCGTGTAGTGCAGGCCTACCCAGTGGAAATCAGGGTGTCAGGTGTGGGTTCACCTTGGCGCCCTCGGCCGGATGGCTCAGGGGGCAACAGGGTGGGGTTGTGGAGCTTAGGAGAATTGAACTCCTGACCTCTTCCATGCCATGGAAGCGCTCTACCAACTGAGCTAAAGCCCCATCCCTCTCGTGAGGTTGGACAAAGGACTTTAGCGGCGCCGAAGATGATCCGCACAGCCTTTGATGGCCTTCGAGACCCCGAATCGTGCGCCCGGCGCTACAGGCTCGGCGGTCGGGTGTGGGTTTGGTCGCCCAGAAAATCTCTAACGAAGCTATCCGGTGGGCCGATAGGCCCCTGTGAACCAGAGCGCCGCCACCGACATCTCGTCCCGACACAGCCACCGCGCCCCGGCGGACGCTGCGGACTCGCGTTGGTCTCCCGACGACGATCTCCTCGTCTGGACCGTCTCCCGCATCGACGGTGGTCGCCGCCATGGCGTGGAGCGGGATTGCCATGTGGTGTACGCACTGACGCGCACCCACTTCGTTGAGCAGACTCGTACGTTCCGAGCCTCGGCCGAACAGTGCATCGAGATGTTGCAGTCGGGTCGTCGGGCCGGAACGATTCAGCGAAAAATCTCGCTGGACACCATCATCTCCGTTACGACCGACCGCGAGACGGGCCGGGTGCAGATCCGCACGTTGAACGGCACACACCGGCTCGAGCCGATCGGAAGCGACGAAGAGGATGTGTTGCGCCAGATCGCCGTTGAGCTTCAGTTGAGAATGCCCGCCGGTGGCGCGGAATTCTCCGACCTCAGCGACAGCTTCCCCAACGATCGCCGCCGCGATGATCGTGGCGATGAGTATCTTGCTGCCGCCGCGCTCGAAAACGCTCGAGTAGAGGATGCGCCAGACGCGTACCAACCGCCGCGCTTCGACCTCGAAACCTCAGCACCCGTCTACTCTTCGGAACCGACCGGCTACCCCGAGCCGACCGACCACGACGAGGCGACCACCTACCACGAGCCCACCACGTACCACGAGCCCGCCACGTACCACGAGCCCACCACGTACCACGAGCCCATCGAGGCGCCGGAACCGGCCACCCATGAAGCTCCGATCGACCATGTCGCTGAACAGGACCCGTCGCAAGCGGTGCCGAACACCGGCAGCCACGATCTGGATCGGATCGCCGCCGCGGTCCGTCAGTACGTCCACAGCGAGGGCGACAACCCTGAGGTACCCGGCGACATCACGGTGACCGGTGGAGTAGAAATCACTTATCAGCCGGTCGAGCACACCCACCAGGTACCTGCCGTCGACGCCCCGATCGTGGACGTCCCACCCCAGACCCATGAAGCCGCGGCGCCGATGGCCGAACCTTCACCGTTCGCCGAGCAGACGGCCGCGGGCCATGCCCCGAGCGGCTATGACCACGAGCCAATGGACGATGGCGGTGATCACACCGATCACGCTCATATCGACTATCCGGCAGCCACCACCTACCAGGCACCCGTCGTGGAGTCCGAGCTTGAAATGGCTGGGGTGGATCATCAGCCCGTAGATACCGACCTTGGCTCCGATCAGCCAGTGGATCGACGCCGCAGCGATGCTAGTTCCGTTCCGCTGGCCTTCGATCCTCGCGCCCAACCCGAGGTCCCGGTCGAACCGGAATCGGAAGGTCACGACGTGCCGGCTTCCTCGGCCAGTTCGATCTTCGCAGCACCCCAGCAGCCAGCCGCCGAGGCCGCACCAGCGCATGATTCACCCAAACCGATCTTCCCCTCGATCTTCGATCGACGCGGCGCCACCAAGGCCGCGGAAGACCGCCCCGGATGGGTCCCCGAAAACAGGAACGATGACGATGCCGTCGCCGACGATGGTGACGAGGCCCCGGTTCTCCCGAGCGCTCCTCCGACCCTGGCTCCCTCATCGGCCCCCTCGTCAACCCCGGGGATGGGTGGCTCCGTCGGTTTCAATCCCGATTTCGACGTCAACCCCTTCCGATAGCCCACCACCGGCTCCCCTGGGTGGAGTCACATCGTTCGCTCGGCATGATGGCGGGCGATGCCTGACCACCTGCAGCCGGGAGTACCGGTAAACGACGTCACGTTCGAGCAGTTACTCGACCTCGAACAGCACGGCCCCGATACCTACGTCGGTATTGCACCGAGGTATCCCTGGGGTCGACTCTTCGGAGGTCAGGTCATCGCCCAGGCCCTCCGGGCGGCGCTGTTCACCGTCGACGAGGAGTTCGCCCCTCACTCACTGCACGCCTACTTCATTCGAGGCGGCACCCACGAAGAACCGGTGCGATTCGAGGTGGATCGGCTCCGTAACGGCCGCAGTTTCGTCGCTCGAAGCGTCGTCGCTCGACAGAGCAGTGGCGCCATCCTGCACCTTTCGGCCTCGTTCCAGCGCGACGAGAGCGACGCCCCCGATGTGACGCCGGTGTCCATGCCCGATACCGAACCACCGGACTCGGTTTCCGATGATGGTTGGGGTGGCATGGTCGAACGTCGCAAGGTCGTCCGCGACGACGGGACGGTCCACATGTGGATCCGTCTCGCCGGCTCCCAGCCGATGACCGATCAGCGAACTGCGGCCTGTGCGTTGGCGTTCCTCTCGGATACGACGATGAGCGAACCACCCCGTTCAATCCATCCGGTGCAGGTTGAACGCGAGCAGTTTCAGGCCACGTTCGTTGGGGCCAGCCTCGATCATGCGATGCATTTCCACCGACCGTGTGATCCAACCCAATGGATTTTGGCCGATTCCGAAGCACAGACACTCGTGGCGTCACGCGGCCTCAGCGCGGGGCGACTCTTCGACCAATCGGGAGTGCACGTCGCAACGGTTTCGCAGGAGATTCTCATCCGTTTGCGCAGCTGAGGTTCCCACTCATCTGACTCAAGGCGGTTCGATACCGGCCGATCACTAGGAGGAGAGATGTCGCTTATTCCTATGGCACCTCTCTGTTCTCTAGAAGGTCGTCCATGGTCTTTCGCCGTACAACTGATGAGGATCGTTCCGCCTCTGTCAGCCCTGACGCGCTCGAACACACCGACGGACTGACCGGCCTGCCGGATCGCTGGCAACTCGAGGAGTGGATCTCCCACCAACTGGTTCGCAACCGCCGCACCGGTGATCGCTTCGGCATGTACCTGGTCTCGGTGTCGAATCTGACCGAGATCAACAGCGGCTACGGCTCCGCCGTGGGTGACGAGGTGCTGCAAGCGGTTGCCGAGGCGCTGACCGGCGCAGTCGGGTCGCGGGGCCAGCTGGCTCGTTACCTGGGATCTGAATTCGCGATCGTCTGGCCCGGCATCTTCGGTGCCGAGGAAATGGAACGTATCGCCGAAACGCTTACGTCGGCTCTGCCTCAACAGGTCACCTTCGAGGCATTCGTCGTGCCGGTAGAGGTCGCCGTGTCCGGCGTGCTCTCGGATCCCGATCTAAGCGAACGTCTTCTCCTCGTCGATAGTGAAGCGGCTCTCGCCGAGGCGCGATCGAAGAAGGCTGATCGACTCGTCGTTCGCGATGAGACGTACGGAGCACGTCGCAAACCCGACGTTCTCGCCGTGCGCCTCCAGCGGGCGTTCGACAACAACGAATTTCAGCTCTACTACCAACCGATCGTTTCGATGACGTCGGGCACCGTGGTTGGCTTTGAGGCGGTTCTGCGCTGGCTCTCACCCGATGCGGGTCCCAACGGCGCCGAGCTCATCGCTCCCGGCGCATTCCTGGACGCACTTCGGGCATCGCCCATCGTGGTGCCGATGCATGCGTGGGTGCTGCGTCAGTGCACCCGCCACACCAGCAACTGGTCCCGGAAACTCAACACACCCAGCCTGTTCGGTTCGACCAACCTGGATGCCAGCTTCGTGCGGGACGAACGATTCGTGAACGTGGTCCTTGACGCGATCCACGAAACCAACCTGCGTCCGACTCAAGTGCTGCTGGACGTGAACAGCAACTCGGCCGGACCCCAGCTGAATCTGCTGTGGCCATCGCTGCAGCAACTCAAGGCCGAGGGGGTCGGCATCGCATTGGAAGACTTCGGGCTCGGGTTCGGTTCACCGGACCTGCTCCGTCGTTGTCGCTTCGATGTGATTCGTCTGCCCCGCGTTCTGGTCAAGGGTCTCGGGCTGGCCGAAGAGGACCGGGTCATCGTGACCTCGCTCATTCGCATGGCCCACGATCTCGGTTGCTACGTGATCGCCGAGGGTGTGGAGAATCAGCAACAGGTGCGGATTCTTCGCGAAGCTGACTGTGATCTGGCTCAGGGCTTCCTGTTCGGCAAACCCGCCCCCGACACCCAGATCACGCGGGACCTGGAACTCATCGCCAAACAGGCGAAGATCGCACTGGACTGACGAACCGGGTTCTAGGCCGGCGTTGGCGCTGACACGTCGGCGAGCGCTGTACGGGCCGCGGCCGCCAACCCTTCCGCATCGAGACCGAGGGTCGACAGGATGGCGTCGGGTTTGGCGTGGGGGAGATAGGTGGTGGGGACACCCATGATCTGCACGGCGGTGCGATCGCTGATCTCGTCTGCGATCGCCGAGCCGATGCCACCTTCGCGGTAGCCGTCCTCTGCGGTGATTACCAGGTCGTGGTCGGCGGCGTTGTCGAGCATGACCGGATCGAGCGGTCGAGCGGCCCGCGGATCCCAGACGGTCGCTTCGATTCCTTCGCGGGCGAGAATCTCCGCCGCCGCAGAAGCGATGTTGAACATCTTGCCGACGCCGATGAAACACAGCCTGCCGTCGCCCTGCCGGCCCTTGCGAGCGGACAGGCCCCGACCTACTTCGTTGGGTGATATCTGTACGGCACTGGTTTTTGGCCACCGAATACAGACCGGGCCGGCATCGAGCGTGTAGGCGTCGAACAACATCTGCTTGAGTTCTTGATAGCTGCTCGGGCAGAGGATCGTCATGTTCGGGATCTTCGACATCAGGACGAGGTCGAGCACGCCGTGATGGGACGGGCCGTCATCGCCGGTGATGCCTGCGCGGTCGAGGCAGAAGATCACCGGTTGGCCGTGGAGACCGACGTCGAGGTTGACCTGATCGAAGGCCCGGCTCAGGAATGTGCTGTAGACAGCAAAGACGGGCCGTAGTCCACCCATGGCGAGACCGGTGGCGAAGGTGACCGCATGCTGTTCGGCGATACCTACGTCGTAGGTGCGGTCGGGAAAGCGCTCGAGGAACGGCAACAGTCCGGTGCTGTCGGGCATGGCGGCGGTGATGGCCACGACGTCGTCGTGCGCTTCGCCCAATTCGACCAGTGCCTTGCTGAACGCGTCGGTGTAGCTGCCGGGCTTCATCTCCGACGTGTCGTGCATATTCTTGATTGCGTCGTTCTCGGCGGGGGCATATCCGCGGCCCTTGGTGGTGAGAACGTGGAGCACGACCGGCCCCTGGAACTCTGCGGCGTTCAGCAGCGCCTGCTCCAGCGATGCGACGTCGTGCCCGTCGAAGGGGCCCATGTAACGAACACCGAGCTGCTCGAAAAACGCCTTGGGTTCAAACGCCTCGCGGACCGCAGCCTTCCATGCTCGGACACCAGCGAACGCGGCGGTTCCGATGACGGGCAGTGTTTCGGTGAAGGACTCGAACTTGCGCTGCCGGGCCATGTAGACCGGGTTGCTGCGGATCTTTACCAGCGAGTCGGAAAGTAGTGAGACGGTTGGGGCATAGGAACGGCCGTTGTCGTTCAACACGATCGTGACGTTGCTCTTGCTGTGGCCGAGGTTGTTGAGGCCCTCGAATGCCATGCCGCCGGTCATCGAGCCGTCGCCGATCACGGCGACGACGCGGCGATTCGATCCGGAGGCCTTGAATGCGGTGGAGAGGCCATGGGCGTAGCTGAGCGCGGTGCTGGCGTGGCTGTTCTCGATCCAATCGTGGTCGCTCTCGGATCGGCTCGGGTAGCCGCTCATCCCGCCGGCCTGGCGAAGCTCGTCGAACCCCTTTTGCCGGCCTGTCAGGAGCTTGTGCACATACGCCTGATGGCCGGTGTCCCACAGGATCACATCTCGGGGTGACTGGAGAATGCGGTGCAGGGCGATCGTCAACTCGACGGCCCCGAGGTTGGATCCCAGGTGACCACCGGTCCGATTCACCGCCTCGACGATGAAGGAGCGGATCTCCTCGCACAGGTCGTCCAGTTGCTCGTACGAGAGTGTCCGAAGATCGGCCGGGTCGGTGATCTGGGAAAGCAGCGTGGGCTCCACGCCTCCAAGGTAGCAGTCGGCCCCGTGAAGAGGCTGTTCGACACTTGCGGAGATTTTGTGTGGTCGGTACCGGTCGGGCGTTGCTCCGACTCCGAACTTGCAGGCAGGACGCCCTACGATGGGCCGGATGAACGGCGCAGCGATCAGCGAGACCAACGGCATCGAAATGGTGGATCCTGACGATGTCGCCGCAGTCCTCCAGGAGGGTTGTGCTGCCGGAGCCGAATTCGTCGAACTGTTCGTCGAAGACGTCGAACGTCGCTCGGTCAATCTGGACGACCGCCGAATAGAAAACCTCGTATCGAGCCGCGATAGAGGTGCCGGCGTCCGCGCCGTCGTCGGCGACCGGGTGGGCTTCGCCCATACCTCCGACCTCGGCCGGGAGGCTCTACTGCAAGCGGTTCAGACCGCAGCGGCGGCCGCCGTCGGAGGCGGCACGGCCGAGTCGGGCGAGCCGGCCGATCCGATCGTCACCCTCGGCGACATCCAACCGGTCCACACGCGCCCCGCCGACGTTCCGGCGGCCGACAAGGTGGCGCTGGTGCGGCTGGCTGACGAGTCCGCTCGGGCGGTGGACGACGTGATCACGCAGGTATCGGTTCGGTACGCCGAGACCCGCCGACGGATTCAGGTTGCCAACTCCGACGGTGTTCGAAGCGGTGATGATCAAACCCGCACGCTCTTCAGCGTCAGCGCCGTCGCCACAGGAGACGGCGGGCAGCAGACCGGCTCCGAGACCATCGGTCTGTCGATCGGGTTCGAACTGTTCGACCGAAATGACGTCACCGACCTCGCCGTGCGAGCCGCCAACCGGGCCATCACCAAGGTCAACGCCCGGCCGGCGCCGTCGGGCACCATGCCGGTTGTCATCGGCCCGGGATCGGGTGGTGTGCTCTTTCACGAAGCGTGCGGGCACGGTCTCGAAGCCGACCTTGTGAAGAAGGGCGCCTCCGCTTTTGCGAACCGGGTGGGCGAGAAGGTGGCGTCCGAACTCGTCACGATTATCGACGATGGCACGATGCCCGACGAGTGGGGCCGTTTCGCCGTGGACGACGAAGGCCAGCCCGCAGCCCGCAACGTCCTCATCGAGAACGGAATCCTGAAGGACTACATGTGGGACGGCCTCCGGGCTCGGGCCGAGAACCGACCCTCATCGGGCAACGGTCGCCGCCAGAGTTACCGACATCTGCCGATGGTCCGGATGACGAACACCTACCTTGCCGCCGGTGACCAGACACCCGATGAGATCATCGGGGGAGTCGATGAGGGTGTCTATGTCGCCCGGCTGGGCGGCGGTCAAGTGAACACCGCATCTGGCGAC
>CALGOA010000166.1 GCA_937958015.1 uncultured Acidimicrobiales bacterium
TTAGAGGGAGGTGATGTGGAGGTGGTCCTGGTGGACGTCGTCGGTGAAGGAGCGGCCACCGAAGCCGTCGAAGGCCCATGGGCTGCCGATGCTGCGGGTGCCCCGGTCATACAGTTCACGGGCCAGATTCCAGGTGGGGGAACCCTCGAACCGACTGTCGACCACCAACTGGCCACCCACTTCGTAGACATCCATCGCCTGGCCAACACTGTGCCGACTCACGCTTTCGGTGGCGAAGACCCGATACGGATGGCCCCGGCCCAATACCAAAACGGCGTAGTCGGTGAATTCGGCAACTTCGATCATCCGACTCAACATCCCGACGGTCGTGTGACCGGCGTAAATGTCCCAGCGGGCGGAATCGGGCATCGAGATGTTCTGGTGGTCGGCAACCGAGGCGGCCAGATCGGAAAGATCAGCTGGCCGGTCGACTGCAGGTCCACCCGCCGATGCGAGTCGGGAGACCTCCCAACCGTCGGCGCCCAATCGGACCCGCACATCGACCACCCTGGATTCGGTCGACGTGGTGCCGTCGGAGCTCACTCGTTCCTGGTCGACCCACACCATCAGCGACGCACGGTCCGGGCGGTTGCCACCCATTTGTACATAACGCACCGTGCCCACATTGGTTGCATTTGGAACCATGGCTTCTTCGATCAGTGCCGCGGTGTCGTCATCTGGTTCGAAGCCGAAGTCGGCTCTCAGATCCTCCAACTGCGTTTCCACCGTTGCGTCAGCGTCGTAGGTGAGGACCGCTTGCGCGAACTGGCCACCGAGTTCCTTACGGTCTCGTAGTACCTCGGATTCGGCTGGCACGTAGGGCGGCGACGGCGTCGGCACCGTGACCGTGGTTGTTGTGGTCGTAGCTGTGGTTGGCGCCGCTGTAGTGGGCGTTTGGGTGGTGGTGGAAGCCTCGGTTGTCGTTGACGTGGTGGCCGCGGTAGTGGGAGCAAACGTCGTCACACCGGCAACGTCGGCGCCGTCGGGACCGCTGCAGGCAGCGATCAAAACCACCACTGCGAGGGTCGCCAGAGTGTTCGAGGAACATCGCACGACCACAGAGGTTAGAGGTCGGATCCTTCGCACGGACATCGGGAAATGAGCCCGGCCAGCTGCTTGTCCAAGTGGTTCCGTTGAACTAGTCGAAGGATCTGGTAAACCTAATGCGGGTCACGGGCGTCGGTATAGGTGATGATGATGGCTGGCCTCGAACGGACTCCAACCGGAGAACTTCCCATAGTTCAACGAGAGATCTCGGGCCCCGCTGTGGATCTGCCCGCTCTGTATGAGGCCCACTACCGCAAGCTCGTGAAGTTGGCGTCGTTCTACACCGACGACACCGAGACCGCCGAGGAAGTGGTCCAGGATGCGTTCCTCAAACTTCTCAACGGCAAGTACCAGATCGACTCGAACGTCGGCGCCTACCTGCGCTCCATGGTTCTGAACGGCGCCCGTTCCCAGCTGCGCAAACGCAGGGTCCGACGCGACTACGTGCCCGAGACCCCTCGTCCGGTCGATGCCGCCGAAGTTGGCGGTGTCGCCGCGGCAGCGTCGTCGGAGATTCTCGCGGCGCTGCGTTCACTGCCTGAGAAGCAAAGCGCGGTGTTGATCCTTCGGTATTACCTCGATCTCTCCGAGGCCGATATCGCCGAGACGCTGGGGATCGCCCGCGGATCGGTCAAGAGCCACGCCAGTCGGGGACTGGCCAAGCTCTCCAACATGATCCCCGAGGTGACGTCATGAGCGGGAAGTTCTTCGGCGCCGATGGCTCGAACGCAGACTCGAAACTCGACCCGTTCACCGAACGCCGGGTAGGCGAACGGCTCCGAGTCGTGCTCAAGGAACATGCCGATTCGGTCGAGCCGGCACCAAACTCCTACCTGACCCTGTCCAAGCGGGTGGAGGAGGAGGCGGCAGCCCCCGGCCCAAAACGTTCGGGGAGAGCCGGGGGACGCATTCTTGCCGCGGCCGCCATGTTCATAGTTGTGGCCGGAGCCGGCGGATACGTGATCTCCCAGGCCCGAACCGGCGATGTCAGCGCCGTCGGCAATGACGGTGCGGATGACGCAGTGGCGGTGACGACCACGATCGCAACGACGACAACCGTCCTTACAACGACCGAACCGACGCCGACCACCGGTAGCACCACAGCGCCCGAACCGCCGGCCCCCGCGGTCGAATTGGCGGTTCTCGATCGTGCGATCGTTCCTGCCAGCGCCAAGGCTGAAGACGCAGCGGCCGAGTTCACCCACCTGCTGGGGCTCCCCGGTGTCGCTCGATTCGCCAGCCAGGACGACATGGTTGCGGTCCTGCCGCCCAACGACGGTGACCAGGCGCTCGCCGAGGTCACCACCGAAGACACCGGCGATGGATTCGTTGCCACCGGTGCCACCTCCGACACGATGCAGATCAGCGAGGTCTTCCTCGATGGTGACGAACTGGTCGTCCTCGGTCAGGCCATAGCGTTCGAGGCCTTGGTTGAGGTGCATCTCATCGGGACCGATGGAACTCGTCTCGCCTCGACGTTCACGACCGCCGGGTGTTGCGAAGAACTCGTTCCGTTTGAAGCTCGCCTGCCGGTGACGTCGACCGGGCAGGGGTTCGTGGTGGCCCACGGTGACGGGGCCGGCTCCGGCGTCGTACCGACCTTTTCCGCCGTTCCGGTCGAGTTCAGCGCACCGAACGATTCAACCACCTACACCGTGTTCCGGATACCTCCGGACGATTCCGATCAGGGTCTCAATCTCCGAGACCTTCCGGGTACCGACGAGGGCAGAGTCCTGGCCACTCTCCCCCCAGGCGAAACAGGCATCAAGCGTCTCTCCGTGATGCCTGCCCTCGTCGGCGATTCCTTCTGGTGGCAGGTCGAGACTGCGGAAGGCCTGCAGGGTTGGGCCCACAGTTGGTTCCTCACCCCCAATTCGAACCAGCTGACCGAGACCGAGTTGATCGAGTCGGCCCGAAACGCGGTCTTCAACATTCAGATCGGCGACTTCAGCCAGATTGGCGATCTGTCCCGACGGACTCCGGTCGCCCTGGGATGGCTGGCCGATCCTGGCAAGGCCCGTGGACCGGAGCTGATCTCGAACGTACTGTGGGCCGAAGCCGGCACCTGGTCGGTTCCCGAGGCCACATTCGGCGAGAGCGAGAAGGTCATCTCGCTTCGTTCGCTGCTGGATCCGGCCGACCTGTTGAACTCCGAACCCGAGATCGTGGCCGAAGCTCGCCCGATCTATGGCTTCGAGACCGAATGGGTCGACAACTTCTTCGCGGGAACCAGGGCGGTCACGGTGGTCGGGGACGACTCCGGTGACCGCACCACCCAATCGATGGTGCTGTTCTTCGAGGCGGGGCCCACCGGTCCCCAAATCGTTGGCATCGTCGCCAGCATCTTCGTCCCCTAGACCACCAGCCCGGGCCGGCGCTCTCGTTTTTCTCAACACTCGCGAGCCCAATGCTCGTCGAGTGCGGTGACGACCGGGTCGGCGGCCCGGTCGGTCAGCAGACCGACCAACTGAGCATCACTCGGCGACGAACCGATTGCGATGGTGATGTCGCGAATGGTGCGCAAGGCCTCGGCGGTTGGGGCAGGCGCAACCGAACTGGCGTCATCGCTGACCCACACGACGGCATCAACCGCCCGCGCTAGACGATCTGGTTCCTGCAGGAGCGTCGCTGGGTCAACGGTCCCGATCACAAGAAGAGCCCGACAGATACGTCGACGGTCGGCTGGTGGCCCACATTTTAAGTCCTGCACCCGGGCGTGATCGACGCCCGCCAAAACGACGTCCACGACGACTCCCGTGTCCGCCTTCAGCTCGCCACCGTCACGGCACGACACCGACACCGGCGGAACGGACTCCAACCGTGCGGGTGTGGCGGTCGGATTGGCGGGACCGCTGCAACCGACAGCCATCAAACAGATGAGTAAGAAAGTAAACAAACGCATTCAAACGAAGACTATCTGGAACTAGGATTCAAACTGTGCTCCTCAAGATCATTTCCCGCACCGACCTCGCCGCAGCACAGGCGGAAGGCCAGATACTGCAAGAATCGCTTCGGACCGAGGGTTTCACGCACCTGTCGTATGCGGAGCAGGTGCTCATCCCGGCGAACGAGCGGTACCACGCCCAGACCGATCTGGTGCTCTTGGAGATCTTGCCCCAGCAGCTACAGCATCCGCTCGTCGTGGAGGACAGCTATGGGTCGGGAACGGCGTTTCCGCACGTTTATGGGCCCATTCCATCGGAGGCGATCGGTCGCATATTCGACTTCCCGCCCCGGCCCGATGGTTCCTTTGTGCTTCCCGACGCAGTCACCGAGGCGGTTGCCGAAGAAGCCGAATCAGACGCTGGTCAGTAACCACCGACCGGATCGCCAACGCAGGAGAAGCGGCACCATACGCACGGTCATGAAGACCCACAGCGCAGCCCAGAGCCAGCCGAGGCCTGCGTCGGTAACCACGACGATCGAAACCGCAATTGCGAAACTGATGAATGCGATCACCATCCATCGGGCCAGAAACCACAGGTCGCCGGCACCGATCAGGATTCCGTCCAGTGCAAACACGATGCCATTGATCGGTTGCTGACCGGCGACGTGCAGCAGCACCAGACCGGTGAGGGAGACGACGGCGGCGTCCTCGGTGAAGAGGCCAGCGATCGGTTCCCGGAACAGCGCGATGGCCAACCCAAAGAAAACCGCGACGACGGTATCCAGTTCGATCATTCGCCGGGATGCAGCCCACGCCACTTCGGCGTCACCTTCGCCGAGGAACCGTCCCGTGAGCGCCTGTCCGGCGATCGCCACCGCGTCCAATGCCAATGCCAGCGTGACCCACACCTGAAGACCTACCTGGTGGGCCGCCAGATCGGCGGTACCGATGCCCGCGGCCACCGCCGCGGCCACGGTGAGGGCACCGCGCAACGATGCGGTTCGCACCACGAGCGCAGTGCCGCTGGTGAGCAGAGCGATCATCGGTTGGGCGACCGGTCGAATGTCCGCACCGGTCTCCCGAGCCCATCGAACCGTCAGAACGATGAAGGCAACCCCAGCCGCGACTTGGGCGATCACGGTGGAGAGGGCCGATGCGCCCAGCCCGAAACCGAATACGAACACCAGAACCACCTCGATCACGAGGTTGGCCAGCGCTGCGGCGACCGCAATGAACAGCGGCCGTCGGGTGTCCTGGCGGCCGTGCATGACGCCGGCCCCCGCCAGGGCGAGGAGTAGGAACGGGAACCCGGACAGGCTGACGCGAAGATACAGAAGTGCGGCGTCTAGTACGTCGCCGTCGGCTTGAAGCCACCGCAGGAGTGGCTCGCCGAATATCCCCATCAACCCGGCCAGGAGGACACCCAGAACGGCGGCCAGCCACATGCCCTGAATCCCGCGGTGGGCCGCCTCCTTGGCTCGGCCCTCGCTGATCATCCGAGCGATCGGTCCGGTCGCCCCGTACGCCAGAAAAACCATCAGGGAATGGGCGGTCAGTAGGACCGTCGACGCCAGCGCGAGGCCGGCCAGTTCAGTGGTGCCGATCCGCCCCACCACCGCCGTGTCGGCGAGGACATACAGCGGTTCGGCGACCAGCGACCCAAATGCCGGAACCGCAAGGGCTGCGATTGGGCGATCGAACGGGCTGCGCAGGCTCGGCCGCCAGGGCGGTCGAGCTACGGCCTCAGGCAACGTCCATACGCTGGAGTCGTACCCCGGCGAGCAGTACTGCGATCACCGTGACCCCCAACGGGACCGCCGTGGTCGCCCATTCGGCTCGGCCGGCGAAGTCGAGCGCTACGTCGGTGGCTCGGGAGAGTATCGAGGCCCCGTAACTATTGATGCTGAGGCGGGCCGCCCCGGGGGCCCCTCGGGAGATGAAGAACTCCCACACGAAGATGTAGATCAGCCCGAACGGCAACGGCTTGCGGACGAGGATCCCGAGCAAGCCGAAGGCGGCGGTATAGGCGAGGGTCACCATCACGGTGGCCAGGACGGTGCCCCAGAGGGCTGCCGACGTTTGTTGTGAGGCGATGACGGCAGCGACCATGGGGATCAGGTTGGCGGGGATGGCGACGGTGATCGCGGCGGCGATGGCGGCCGCGGCCACGATGCTTCTACGGACCGGTCGTAACCAGACGTAAACCAGCGTCTCGTCGTTGTACCAGTCGCCCATGGCGCCACTGCCGAGGAGCAGCGAGATCACCGGGATGATCAACCCGAGGCCGGCCACGGAGATGAAGGTGACCAGCGATCCGGTTGCGTCGAAGTCGTTTCGGAACAGGAATCCCACGAACGCCGCAACGGCGGTGGCGATCCCAACCAGGATGATCCGCGCCCTGGTGAGCTGGTGTTTGAGCACGAGTCGGTAGATGGCGACGAAGGAGTTCATGGGTCAGCCCACCAGGTACCGGAAGACGCTCTCGAGGTCTTCATCGAGAGGGGTAAGTTCGTACAGGCGGGCGTTGTAGTGCTGGCAGACCCGGGCCAGTTGGGCTCTGAACAGTGGAGCGTCGGCGGTGGTCAACTCGATCGTGCCGCCGTGGATACTGATGCCGGTGGCCAGCCCTCCACCCACCAGCGCGGCGGCGACCTTCCGGGTCTCTTCGCACACCACCCGAAAGCGCAGGGGCTGATCGTTCATGAGGGCTCGAATGGCACGGAAGTCGCCCTGGGCTGCCAGGCGACCCCGGGCGATCACCAACACGTTCGATCCGAATCGCTCGACCTCGTCCAGTACATGACTGCTGACCACGACGGTCTTCCCGGTTTCACCGAGGTTGTGGAACAACGAGATCATCGAGCGGCGCTGTTTGGGATCCAAGCCGT
Organism: uncultured Acidimicrobiales bacterium; assembly: GCA_937958015.1. Lineage (GTDB taxonomy): Bacteria > Actinomycetota > Acidimicrobiia > Acidimicrobiales > SZUA-35 > JABDIY01. The sequence goes on from CALGOA010000166.1 coordinate 6,823, forward strand.
TCAAAGGTTCGTCGAGGAACAGCACCGACGGATCGTGAACGAGTGCGGCGGCGATCTTGGCCCGCTGGCGCATTCCCTTCGAGAAGCTGCCGAGGGGTCGATCCAGGGGTCCGTCCAGTTCGACCGCAGCGAGTGCCACATCGGTTGCGTGTACGGGATCGGGGACCGCGCTGAGCGTGGCCGCCAGTTCGACGAAGCTTCGCACCGAGTCCCGTTCGAAGATGCCGTCCTGCTGAGGGACCAGTCCGATTTGGCGCCGCGACTCGGCGTTCGTGCGAGGATTCCCGCCGGCGACGGTGAGGGAGCCCGTGGTCGGCACGCTGAGGCCACAGAGCATTCGAAGCAGGGTGGACTTGCCAGCACCGTTGGGGCCAAGCAGTGCCGTGACGCCGGGGCCGATCGCAAAGCTGACCTCGCTCACGGCCACCAACGAGCCGAATGCCTTGGTGACTCCCTGAGCGATGACGGTTCCGCCCGATGGTGGGGGAGGGGGGACCGCGGCGGTCTGAGGCGCCGGTTGCGGGTGGGGTGCGCCGGGCATCGTTGGCGGGGAGGTGGGGAGATCGGTCATCGTCGCACCAGGAGCGGGCCGTAGCGGCTCCAGACCCACAACGCCGAGGCGATGGCGATGCCGATGCACGCCAGCCAAAGGTTCGTAGTGGAAATCGAAAGCCATTCTTCATTGCCGATTTCGCCGTGGATGCGGAAGGCGAGTTCGGTTGGGAGCTGAAGCAGATCGAGCATCAGGACGTTGTTGGTGACGTCGGTGGTGTTGACGACGACATTGGCCAGGACGCTGCTGCCGACCAGGAGTCCGAGTGTGGCAGCGATCGCAGTACCGACCCGATCGGTGGCGGCGCTCACTGCAAACGACACGGCCGTGTACACGATGGCGAGAACCAGGCCGCCGAGGATGATCTGCCCCCCGACCTTGAAGAAGCCATCGACCCCCTCGGGGCCCGAACCTTCGAGCACGAGGGCGATCATGAGGAACAGGGGCGGGCCGATCGTGACGATGCCAAGCATGATGGCGACCGAGATCGCCTTTGCGCCCAGGTAGCTGCGGCGATCGAGCGGCGATGCCAAATAGACGCCCAGCATGCCGGTGCGACGATCGGTGCACAGAAGATCGGGGGCGATGAACGCGGCGAACAGATAGAGCGTCGTCGTGATGAAGCCGTAGTACTCGGCGTAGGACGGAAGGAAGTTGTCGCCGATCTCGTCGGGGAGGAGCGCCGCCAGCCCGACGAATACGATCGCCGGGACGAACGAGAACAGGATAATCGCAACCGGGATTATCTTGAAGCGAGCCGAACGGCCAAGGCCGAGGCTGCGTCGAATCGAGTATTTAACCAGTGTCTTCACGGCACCGGGCACGCCGCTTCGTTCGCCGCCGTATTGGCGATAGCCGCGATCGAAGATTTCGGCGGTCACGACGCACGCTCCAGAAAGACATCTTCCAGCGAAAGGCGTCGACGGCTGAGGCGGTGGATGCTGACGCCAGCCGCAACGCACACGTCTCGCGCTATGTCGAAAGCGGTTTCGTCATCACCGCGAACCACGATCTTGCGACCATCGAGTTGATGGTTGAGACCCTTCTGGGTCAGGTGCCCGGCAACAACCTGCGCCTCGCTTGCGCTGTCCAGTTCGAGGACGACATCGGCGCCCGAACCCCGTAGTGCGTCGAGCGAGCCGGCGGCCAGGGTGCGACCTTCGCCGATGATCACGGCGGCGTCACAGACCCGTTCCACCTCGTCAAGCAGGTGACTGCTGAGAATAACGCTGATCCCGAACGAGGTGGCGACGGTGCGGATGAGGCGAAGCATCTCGTCCCGCTGTTCCGGATCGAGTCCGTCGGTCGGCTCGTCAAGCAACACGACAGCCGGGTCGTGTGCGATCGCCTGGGCCAGTTTCACCCGCTGTCGTTGTCCGGTGCTCATGGTGCCCATTGGGCGGAACCGTTCCTCGCCCAGTCCGACCAGCCACAGTGCGTCGCTGGCCCGGGTCTTGGCCTCGCGGGGTGGCAAACCGTGCAGTTCGGCCACATGGTGGACGAAGTCGGCGGCACGAATGTCCCCAGGAAGGGTGTGATGTTCAGGTGCGTATCCCATCCGGGCACGGATCAGGTGACCCTCGGTGTAAGGGTCCACCCCCAGAACCTTCAGCTCTCCGCCCGAAATCTGATGGAGCCCGAGCATCATGCCGAGCAGCGTGGTTTTGCCGGTGCCGTTGGCGCCCAGGAGACCGGTGATGCCCGGTTCGATGGTGAAGGTGACGTCGCTCAGTGCCATGAAGCTGCCGTAGCTCTTGGCTACCGCAGCGGCGGTCACGAGCGAGTCCATGGGGAAAGACTAGGTGGTTGGGCTCGGGTAACCAGTCAGCCTTTCGGCCACCTTGCCCCCGACCGGTCTCGGGGTTCTCCCTGATCGGTTTCGGCGGGGCTTACAGCGGCAGGTGTTCAGCCAGGAAGGCCGACATTCGGTCGAACGCCAACTCGGCCGCAGTGGGGTCGAACGTCGCACCTTCCTCCATGAACCAGTGTTGGGCTCCGGGATACACGTGAAAGTCGGTTGTCTTGTCGCCGAGTCGAATGAAGGACTCGGTGACCACGCGGTCCTCCTCGGACACCATGTGGTCCTGGTCACCGAAGTGCCCCTGATAAGCCGCGGTGGCTACGTCGAAGTCGATCGACTGTGCGCCGTAGAAGACAACGGCGGCCGAGACCTCCTCGGGCAGGCGGGCCGACAACCACAACGCCATCGAGGCCCCCATGCTCAGCCCGATCACGGCGATCTTGCCATTCGGGTCCTTGGAGACGGCCCGGAGGGTCTGAGCCGAACTCATAACCAGTCCGCTGAGCTCGTCGGGGCTGCGCTCGGCGAGGACCTGCTCGGCGACGTCAGCCGATTGGGGGGTTTCACCTTCGAGAAGGTCGGGACCCACCACCGTGTACCCCAAGGCGGCAATCCGTCGGCAGAATTCGCGGGTCCACTCGGTCATGCCCCACCAGCTGTGCAGCACCAACACGCCGGGTCCGGACTCGCCGCCGGGTGGGTCGACCATGAAGGCCTCACCGGCCGAACGGGTGGTGAAGATTGGCTTCGGTTCATCCACCGCTCGACCCTATCCGCCGCCACAATCAGGCGATCACACCGGAAGCCCTGTCAGTAGTGGCCTTGGGCACCGTACGCCATCAAAGGGTCTGGAGTCTCTATTATTGGCGGTGCTGTGTCTTCTGTTTTCCGAACCATCAAGGGCTTTCCCCGTTTTGTCTGGGACGTTGCCAAGGTCTGGTACCACGGCGGAATCGGCGATCTCGCGGCAGGCGTAACGTTCTGGATCCTCATCACGGTTCCCGCCGCAGTGCTGGCGTTGGTCTCCTCAGCCAGCTTCCTCGATCGAATCGTTGGCACAAAGCTGGAAGGCCAGATCGAGTTCGAGGTCATCAAGTTCATCAACGAGACATTCGCCGAGGGCGCCAGTTCTGCCCGCAACGCGGTGCTCAACCTGTTCGACCAGCAGCGGAGTGGCGTCTTCACGATCGCAGCTGGTTTGACCCTCTTCACGATCAGTCGCGGGTTTGCTGGCATGATTCGCGCCCTCGACACCGTCTATGACGTGGAGGACGGAAGGACCTGGTATCACACCCGATTCGTCGGTTTGATCCTGGGTCTGGGAACGATTTTGGCGATGGTCCCCATCGTGCTGCTCGAGACCATCGTGTGGGACAGCATCGATGTACCGTTCGAGGGGTCGATCAGTGCCCTTGCTTCCATGGCCATCCTCGTCGGCTGGGCCAGCATGATCTTCCACTTTGGTCCCTCCACCCGCAGTAAATGGCGCTGGGATCTGCCCGGCTCGGTGGTGGCGGCGTTGTTCTGGTGGGGCCTCAGTGTCGGTTTCGCCCGGTATGTCGGCCTGTTCTCGATCGGCAGTGGCGGCGGCGACGGCGGCGACGTGCTGGGGATCATCGGTGGTTCGCTGCTCCTGCTCACCTGGATCTGGCTGGCGGCGCAGGTGCTGCTGATCGGTGCCGCGGTCAACACCGTGTTGGGCGACCGGATGGGCCTCAACCGGGGTCGTCGCCAGTCGGCGCTGAATGCTGCACTTTCCAACGCCACCGGCGAGCTGAAGAAGGTGGTCGTTAACGGCAACCGGGCCGGCGACGGGGCGCCCGAGTTCTCCCCAAAAGCCGTAGCTCAGCGTCTGAAACCAGCTAACCGCGCTCGTTCGGTACTGGATCTGACCGAACCGGTCGATGTCACGTCCGAGTTCGAGCTCGGCAGTCCGCCCCAGCGAGTGCCCTAACGAGCAAATCGGGCTCGCCGACGCGGCTTGCAGCCCGGGTTAGCCCTCGTTGCGGATGCGCTCCACCTCGGTCATGGCGGTTCGGAGTTTGTCGATCCACTCACTGCGGTTTTGGCCAACCTGGTTCACACACCAGGCCATCGCCTCGGACCTGGAGCGGGCCACTCCGGCGTCGATGAGCGTGTCCAGAACCTGACGATCCTCGAACAGCAGGCGGGTCATCACCGGCACCGCAGCCGAGGTGAAACGAATCTCGGTGTCGCCACATCGTGCTGCCCAGGTGACGTGTCGCTGCCAGCGGCTTTGGGCGACGTCGGCGACGGCCATACGTTTGTGCCGGGTGGCCTCACGCCATGCGTCGATGCGGGAGGACGCAGCGGTGGAAGCGGCATCGGGGCCCTCGGGAACCTGCTCGGGCACCGCAATCGTTCCCGTGACCACGATTTCGTCCCGATCGACGAGCACCTCGACGGGGGCAACGAACCAGTCATCGGGCAACTGGCCAGAGAACCAGGCGGCCGCCATCGACTCGTCACATTCGGGTAGATCTTCGAATCGCCGGGGGCCCCGACGCTTCTGACCTGAAGATTTAGCTGCAGCCATGGAGGATTCTCGCTTCTTGGGTGTGATCTGGAACAAAGACCTGCTCGGGGTCGTTGTCTTTCTTGTACAAGTCACATTACGTGTAATCGCGTAATTATTGCAACCGGAGAACCCGTATGTCATCCGACTCCACCGCCACCGATCCCGCCACCACCGACTCCGCCCCTTCGACCGAAGCTCGTTCCACCGAGACGCTGCCCGTCCTTCCCCTTCCCGACGGCGTGATTCTTCCCGACACGGTCGTCACGATTTCGATCCAGTCCGATGAGGCACGCGATGTGCTCCAGGCAGCTTCTGCCACAGGCCGACTCCTTCTGGTGCCGCGCTTCGAAGATGAGTCCGGCACCCGCTTCGCCCGTGTGGGGGTAATTGGCACAATCGAAGACACCGGTCAGCTGCCCGACGGCACCCCAGCGATCACCGTGAAGGCCCATCAGCGGGCGCGGGTGGGCGTCGGGGTTATCGGCGTCTCTGCGGGCTTGTGGGTTGAGGCCGAGCCGCTCACGGACGTCGTGAGCGATGTGACCGAGGAGCTGGCCTCTGACTACCGGGCCGCCGCTCGCACCCTGCTTGAAACCGTAGGCGGTCGACGGATGGCCAGCGCCCTGCGGGAGCTCACCACGCCCACCGCCCTCGCCGACTCGGTGGGGTACTGGCCCGATCTCACCGTCGAACGTCGTATCGACCTGCTCGAGACGATTGATCTCGATGAGCGGCTGCGGATGGCAACCGCCTGGGTGAAGGAGGCCCTGGCCGAACTTCAGACCCGGGAGCGGATCCAGAAGGAGGTCAGCAACGACCTCGAGAAGAACCAACGGGAAGCGATCCTGCGCCGACAGCTGGCCGCCATTCAGAGTGAACTAGGCGAAGGCGACGGCGACCAGATCACCGCGTTCCGCACGCAACTGGACGAGGTCGCCGACAACCTGACCGATGCTGCAGTAAAGGCCATCACCACCGAGATCGACCGGCTGGAACGCACCGGCGGCGAGTCGATGGAGGCCAATTGGATTCGCACCTGGCTCGAGACCGTCTTCGATCTGCCATGGACCGAACGCTCGACCGAGAATCTCGACCTCACCGATGCCCGTTCGATTCTGGACGCCGACCACACCGGACTGGACGAAGTGAAGGATCGTCTCATCGAGCACTTGGCCGTGCGCAAGCTGCGTCACGATCGGGGTATCGAGACCAAAGGGCGAAAGGGAGTCATCCTGGCTCTCGTCGGCCCTCCCGGCGTCGGCAAGACCAGCCTCGGCGAATCCGTGGCCAGCGCACTTGGCCGCAAGTTCGTTCGGCTCGCCCTTGGTGGCATTCGCGATGAGGCGGAGATCCGTGGTCATCGCCGCACCTATGTTGGCGCCCGCCCCGGTCGACTGGTTCGGGCCCTCAGCGAAGCGGGCAGCATGAACCCGGTCGTTTTGCTGGACGAGATCGACAAGGTCTCGGGTGGCTGGAACGGGGACCCCTCGGCGGCGCTCCTGGAAGTTCTCGATCCCGCTCAGAACCACAGCTTCCGCGACCACTACCTCGAGTTCGAACTCGACCTCAGCGATGTCGTCTTCATCGCAACTGCGAACGTTCTCGACACCATCCCCGGTCCGCTTCTGGATCGGATGGAAATCATCGCGTTGGATGGATACACCGAGTCCGAGAAGGCTCAGATCGCTAGCGATCATCTCCTCCCCAAGCTCATCGAGCAGAACGGCCTGCGGCCCGACGAGATCACGATCAGCGATGATGCGATTCGATCGATTGCGGCCAACTACACGCGCGAAGCGGGTGTCCGGCGGCTTGAGCGCCTTCTCGACAAGACGTTGCGCAAGTCGCTCACATCCATCGCCGATGGTTCTCGCGCCGACGATGACCTGTTGGTCGTGGTGCCCGACGATCTGCGTGAGCTGCTCGGGCGGCCGATTCCAAGCGAAGAGGTGGAGAACCGGATCGACCGACCCGGCATCGCAACCGGCCTTGCGGTCACCGGCGCCGGCGGCGATGTGCTCTTCGTGGAGACCGCCCTGGTGCCGGGCGAGGGTGAACCGGTCCTCACCGGACAGTTGGGAGATGTGATGAAGGAGTCGGCGGCCATCGCCCGTTCGGTCGTCACCGCCCACGCCGGACGACTCGGTTTCTCCATGCCCGAAGGCCAACGGATCCACGTCCATTTCCCCGCAGGCGCCGTTCCGAAGGATGGTCCCTCCGCCGGTGTGACTATGACGTCGGCGCTGGTCAGTCTCCTCACCGGACGCACGGTGCGGCCCGAGGTGGCCATGACGGGTGAGGTCACACTTCAGGGTCGGGTTCTGCCGATCGGCGGTGTGAAGCAGAAGGTGCTGGCTGCGCACCGAGCCGGAATCCGTGAAGTCATCATCCCCAAGGACAACGAACACGACCTTGAGGACGTGCCGGGTGAGGTTCTGGAGACCGTGACTGTACACCTCGCCCACGACATCGACGATGTGTTGGGAGTTGCGCTGTCTTAACCCCAGTGACCGCTGGCCCGGGCCTGGGGGAGCATCAGATGATGCGCTCCCGCCCGGGCGGCGGTGCTGCTGACCAGGCCCATCTCGGAGAAGTCGAGCACGTGACTAGCGGGCGTTGAATGTGGTGGGCGAGGCGCCACGGCCAGCTCCGGCAACGAGGCGATCGCTCGATCTCGGGCTGCAGGGTCATTGCCGTACCACTTGATTTCGTTGATCTGTTCCCACTTGTCGGCGCCCATGACGACAAGGTCGAAGCCGTCGGCGATGTCGGTCAGAAGTTGATGCTGGGTCAGTTGAACGTCGAGCCACTCAACGCCGGCGACGACCTCGGTCAGAAGCTCGAAGCGTTCCTCGACCGACGGGCGGGTGACGTCCTCTTTGCCCAGCGTCGTGACGCTGAGGCTCCACACCACAACATCGATCCCGCGTTGGTCACAGACCGCGCGGCTCAGATCGTGATGGGCGATCGTGGGCGGATTGAACGAGCCCGGGTAGACGGCTCGCCTGATCATCGGTCGGCTGGCAGTTCGGGCATGGTGGGGGAGAAGATCCACTGACTGACGCTGTTTGACGCATCGCTTCCCGCGATCTCAGTAACCAGATCCAGGAAGTTCTGGGTGCTCGCTACCCCGCCGCCGTAACGTTCGGTCCATTGACGCAGGATGTCGCCGAAGACATCGTCGCCGATCTCGCGCCGCAGCGCTTCGAGTGTCAGCCCCCCACGCCAGTAGATGTTGAAATCGAAGAGCGTGTCGGGAGTGAGGTCCTTGATCGGATCCATCGGAACCGTGCGCGCCACGGTGGTCATATCTCGGCCGCCGATGCGCTCGGTCCACCACCACTCGGCCCACGTAGCAAATCCTTCATTGAGCCAGATGTCGTCCCATGCGGCCGGGGAGATGTTGTTGCCGAACCACTGGTGAGCGAGTTCGTGGGCCAGGATCGGCTGTGCCGACGGACTCGACATGATGTCGGTTCCAAACAGACTGAGCGTCTGGTTTTCCAGAGCGAACCCAAGCTGCTCGGGAACCACCAACACGCCGTAGGTAGCGAACGGGTAGGGCCCAAACTGTTCCTCGAACGCTTCCATCATCTCCCTGGTGGTCTGCAGCTCGTCGCCGGTTGCCCGAATAGCATCGACGTGAACTGCGTGCCGCAGCACCAAACCCGAGTCGAGCACTTCGGTCTGAACGTCGAACTCGCCGGTGGCGATCGAGGCGAGGTACGTGCTCATGGGTTCTCTCGCCTCCCATCGCACCGTGGTGGAACCGTCGGGGCCCTGAGACTCTTCGACTACCTGGCCCGGACCGATGGCGCTCTGCCCGGCCGGCACGGTCATCGTGACCGCAAAGATCGCCTTGTCCTGAGGATGGTCGTTCGACGGGAACCACGTGGCGGCGCCAATCGGTTCCGAAGCCACGAAATTGCCCCAGGTGCGAGCCTGAAAACCCAGGTTGAAGGGAAGGCCTTCGCCGGTGTCGATCGGCTCGGGAGTGCCGTGATAGGCGACCAGAACCTCGGCCGACTGACCGGCTGTCAGGGGGTTGGGGAGCCGGACGATCAGTTCCCGGCCGTCACGATTGAACAATGCCGGTTCGTCGTCTACTCGGATCTCGTCGACGTCCATCCCGACCAGGTCGAGGTTCAGCGCCTCGAGGTCGATCTGGGCGGTCAGCGTCACGACCGTCTGGGCCTGCATCTCGGGACCGGTGAAATCGAGACTCACGTCGTAGCGGGTGACGTCGTACCCGACGTTGCCGATTCCAGGAAACGTCGGGTCGCCGATCGAACCCGGAAGGCGAGCTGCGGTCAAGCCACTCATATCGCCGCCGGGGTCGCCAACATCCAAGCCAGCCAGGCCGGGTTCCGCGTCCGGAGCCGCTGTTGTTGTGGGGTCGGCCCGTTCGTCGGCCGCCGTCGTTCGTTGGGCGCGTGACGTGGTTGTCGTCGCCTCGACCTCAGGAAGTTCGGTCGCGTCGTCGCCGGTACTGACACAGGCGGAAGCGATCAGAGCGAGGAGCAACAGGGGGATGAACCGGTGCACCCCAACAGCGTGGCAGGTCTGAGGCTCCCGCTTACGGCAGGCGAGGAGTTATACCTGCACCGAGCCTCCGGCAAGTGCGTCGGCCGATGAGCGATTGCGCTCGCCGAGTGCGATAACCAGGGCGGCTCCGACGGCACCTCCGGTACTGCTGAGTAGGAGGTCGCCGATAGTGTCGCCGTAGGTAAGGCCCAGACCGGCGGTCCCCAGTTCCTGCACGATGTACTCGGCGAATTCCCACCAGATGATGGCCAAACCACCGAGGCCGTACGCGGTGGTCCAGGCATTGAGTCGTCCCATGTCGGTCCGTCGAAGGGCGATGGTGACTCCCGCAATTAGAAGCACCCAATTGACGAAATGGAGAACGTCGTCGGTCACGGCGTAGTTGTTGTAGAAACCGAACACGTTTCCGAGGGTGTCGAGCAGGAACGGGGCGATCACCAGCGCATCGACGGCATACGGGTACGGCGCAGGTCGACCCCGGAGGGTCCAAATCGTTGGAACGACCGCCAGCGGGAGGAGATAGAACGGCGCTCGAAAGAGCATGCCTTTGCCCTCGAACTGCTCCCACGAGGGGAACGAGACGGTGACCAGAATCGCAACGACGAGCGCCGCACGAACCACCCACAGGATCTGCTTCTGACGATCCTCGCTCATGATGGACATCCTTTTATCCCCGCCCCATCGGAACTCGGATGCGCTCATTCAAGCACTTGGGCTGTCCCGGGCAGTAGCCGTTTGGCCAGTGGTCGAGCGAGTTCGGCACCGAATGCGCTATCACTGAGGCCCTATGTCATCCACCCTGTTCGCAGTCGACGCGGACGAAAGCAAATTCTGGGTTCCCGAGAACGGCATCCCGGTGTGGGCGTGGATTCTCCTCGCTGTACTCATCGTCTCGATGTTGGCCTTCGACCTCTATCGCCACCGCGATGACCACGAACCCACCGGAAACGAGGCGCTACGGGAGAGCCTGGGGTGGATCGGGTGTGGGCTGGCCTTTGGAGCGTTCGTCTTCTTTCAGTTCGGCGGGCAGGCCTTTGGCGAATACATCAGCGGTTATCTGATCGAAAAGTCGCTCAGCATCGACAACGTCTTCGTGTGGGCGATTCTGTTCTCGAGCATGAAGATCCCCTTGAAGTACCAGCACCGGGTGCTTTTCTGGGGAATCTTCGGTGCGCTGACCCTGCGATTCTTCTTCATTCTCATCGGGGCCACGCTGATCAAACGTTTTCAGTACGTCCTTGTCTTCTTCGGCCTCTTCCTGATCTACACCGGGTTCAAAATCATTCGCCATCGCGATGATGAAGGTGAGAACACCAAGACCACCGGACTCGGGCTTCTCAGGCGGGTCATGCCCGTCAGCGACCGATTCGATGGACACAACTTCTTCACGATCGAGAATGGGAAGCGGGCCGCTACTCCGCTGTTCGCGGCGTTGGTCGTGATCGAGTTCACCGATGTGATCTTCGCAGTCGACTCGGTCCCGGCCGTCCTCGCTGTGTCTCGCGAGACCTACATCGTCTTCGCTGCGAACGCGTTTGCGATCCTCGGGCTGCGGGCGATGTACTTTCTCCTGGCCGACGCCAGGCAGCGGTTCCACTACCTGTCCCATGCGCTGGGTGGGATCCTGCTGTTCGTAGGTATCAAGATGGCCATCAGCCCCTGGTATCACCTGAACACCTATGTCTCACTTGCGATTATTGTGAGCATGCTGGTGGGTGCGATCATCTTCAGCGAACGCAAGGCCCGGGAACTGGGCCACGTCTAGTGGTCTGTCGCCAAATTTCGGCGCTGGGGTTGCAGGAGTTGTGCCCGTGACCGCCGCCCTCGACCTCGCTGCACTATCCACAGTGACCGACTTGCTCATGGAACAGCTCGGATCGATCGAGGAAGAGCAATGGGCCGTCGCCACACCTTGCGACGACTGGGATTTGCGGGCACTCGTCGACCACGTGACCGGCGGGAACTGGTTCACGGTTGCAGTCCTCTCGGGAGCGACCGCCAGCGATTCACTCGATCGGGCTCGAGAACGATTCGCTGACGGCAGCCCGACGGCCCGCCAAGCGGTGTCATCGGCTGCGGAACAGCTTGAGGCTTTTCAGGTGGCGGGAGTCCTCGGGCAGACCTGGCACCACGTGGCCGGCGACCTGGCAGGAGGCGACATTCTCCGGGTGCGACTTCACGACCTCATCGTTCATGCATGGGATATCAGCCAAAGTCTGGAGTCAACTGCGGCGCTTCCGGGCGAACTCGTGTCGTGGGGACTCGCCGAGATCGAGTCCGAGGATTCTCTAGCTGTCCAACACTTCGACATCGACGCCACTGGGCTCAGCACGGACCGTTCAGCTGGCAGCTACCTCAGATTGTTCGATCGACAGTCCTGACCGGAGGATGACCTCGACTTGACTGGAGTATAACTCTGGTTATACTCAAGGCTGTGAAGACCGCAGTCTCGCTGCCCGATGAGCTCTTTGAACGAGCTGAAATCGAAGCTGCCAAACGGGGGATGTCACGATCGGGTTTCTACGCAGAAGCCATCAAGTCCTACATATCAACTCGCTCGACCTTCTTCTCGGAAATGCAAAGCGCGATCGACCGCGGTGAGTTCACAGACGAACCCGACGAGTTTGCGGACATGCGCAGCCACACCATGGGATCGCTACCGGAGTGATCGCGCCTGGCCGAGTGTGGTGGGCGACACTCGACAAGCGCCGCCCGGTCCTCATCGTCTCTTCCCACGACGTGTGTGATCTTGACGTAGATCAAATTCAGGTCGTGCCGCTCTCGCGTCGAATTCGGAATGCTCCGACTCACGTGCGGATGGTGGCTGCAGACACCGGACTTGATCAAGACATGGCCGCGGTTGTCTCCGAGGTTCTGACCATCAGAAGAGCCGAACTCACCGACGACATCGGACCCTGCGAGCCCGATTCCTACCTGAAGATCCGACGGGCACTGAGCGCAGTACTCGACGTGCTCGCCTAGGGAGAACCCAAACAAACTTGCCCTCTGATCGTTGAGTTTCGGGGGTGTGTGCGGGTGCGACCTTGACCGTTCGGTGGAACTGCGAGTTGTTGCGGTCGTGTGACGACGGAACTACTGCGGCCGCAGCGATCGTCACAGGAGTATGAGATCACGAGCGTTCGCCCTTTCCATGGTCCTCCTTCTGGTCCTCTCCGCCTGTTCAACCAGCGGAGACGATGCAGCGACCGAGTCTGGCGGCATAACGTCGGACGACGGTGCGTTGGAAGGTGACACGTCTGCGGCTACGACAAC
>CALGOA010000167.1 GCA_937958015.1 uncultured Acidimicrobiales bacterium
AAGAAGGTGTCGTCGAGTTCGTGATAGACCCTGACCGGGTCGGCCGTCGTGTCGATCGAAGCGACCGCCGCTTCGATCCGGCTGCGAATGTCGGCGTTCACTGCGGCGGCTTCGTCGATCTGTCCGGTGATCACCCCGAGATCGGCGATCTGGGCGTAGGTGTCTTCTACCGTGACCGCCGTTCCCTGCACGAGGAAGGGCACGTCGATGGCGGCAAAGGCGGTTGCCAGCGCGTTCTCAGGATCGAAACTGGCGATGACAAGATCGGGTTCGAACGCGGCGATCGCCTCGAAATTCGGGTCGAAGGCACTGAGGTCAGTGACCGGCGCTTCGGCGGGGAAAGAGGAGGTGTTGTCAACGGCAACGACCTGATCGCCGGCTCCGATGGCGAAAAGCATCTCGGTCGTCGACGCCGAAAGGCTGACGATCCGCTCGGGCTGGGCCGCAATGGTGAGTGGACCCGACGCAGTCTCGAGCTCGACCGGGTAGGCCGATTCTTCAACCGGCTCGGTGGTCGTGGTCGTTTCGGCTGGGGTCTCGGTTGTGGTGGTCTCGGCTGCGGTGGTCGTTGAAGCAATGGTCTCGGCTGAATCAGAGTCTGCGGAATCGCTGCCACAGGCGGCAAGAGCGAGCGCCCCAACGATGAGGGCGGCGCCGAATCGGCGGGCGGTGAAGGTCATGTCTGGTTTCCTACCTCGGGAAGGCCCCGAATTGGGGCTGAATACGAAACCCCTCAGGCGACCTGGCTGTTCAACCTCGATCCGGTCGGATCGATGGAAGAAATCACAGTTGCGGGACAGCGCCGGAATTTCACCGAACTTCGCTGAGAGGCGAGCTTGAGGTTATCACTGACAAGCGTCCGAACCTTTGGCTGCAGCAATCTGACATCTCGACACGCCCGCGGCCTGGACACAGCCCGCAAGGGTCACTGCCAGGTGCAGACCCGCTCCGACGGTTTCGTGTCGTCGGGACACGTCGAGTCGTCCCAGTCGCCGTTGGTCCCCAGGGTCGCTGTTCCGGTTGCGTCCTTCAGATCGACCTTGACCATGTCGGCGCCCTCGAAGCGGGCCCCATCGATCAGGGCCTTCTCGACCTTGATGTCTGTCATGTCGCTGTTTCTGAAGTCGGCACCGGTGAGCGTTGCGCCCGTCAGGTCGATATCGACCAGCGTTGTATTGGCGAAGGACACGCCATCAGCGCCGAGGTCCTCGGCGTCGACGTCGTTGAGCAGGGCAGAGGCGAATGTCGAACCCGAGAGGTTCGATCGTTCGAATACGGCGTCGTCGATGGTGGTCCCGAAGAAGTTGCTGTTCCTGGCGTCGCCATCCCTGAATCTCGCGCCCGAGAGATCTGCGCCTCCGAAGTTGGAGCCGACGAGGTTGTAGTTGCGAAAGTCGATGTCGCGGACGTCCGCCCCTTCGAAGTTGGCCCCAGCCATAGCGAGTTCATGGAATTGAGCTCCGTTGAGATTCGTGTTGGTGAAGTTGGTACCCGACCAGTCACCACCGTGAATGTGTACGTCGCTCAGATTGAATCCCGAGAGGTTGAGCGGCCCATCCTCACCCAACACACATCCGTCGAAATCGACCGGGCCGCCAGCGTTCCGCAACTCGGCCGCCGTAATGCCGGGATCGTCGAGACAACGACCGATGACTTGTGGGAGCACACCATCGGGCGGATTACCGACCGCGGCCGTCGTGGTTGTCGGGGCGGTCGTCGTGGTCGTCGGTGGCACCACCACGGTGGTAGGTGCGGTGGTTGTAGTTGAAGGAGTGGTGGTCGGACGGCTCGTTGAGACCGACGGCGGCCGGGTTGTCGTGCTCGGCACCGTGGTGCTCGTCGTGGGTCGTGTAGAGACGGAATTGTTGGGAGAGGAGGTGTTGGGAGAAGAGGTGCTGGACGGGGAAACCTCCGGCCGCTCCGACGTGGAGGGACCGCCGACCTCGGTTGTCGAGGCTGTCGAAGCTTCCCCGGACCGATCGATCGTCGTCGGCACCGTAACGGTGATGGACGGATCGACGGATGTCGTAATCACCGTTCCTGGTCCTACAGCATCCTCCGGCTCGTCCTCGACGACGATGGCAGCCTCTTCGCTCACTGGGAGAAGGCTCGGCGCTGGAGGGTCAACCGACACGGCGACAAAGCCGAGCGTGGCCACTCCCGCTGCAGCCGCAGGCGTCGCCGACGCGACGGTCGTCACGGTGCCCGCAACCGGCGAAAGAAACGAAACAACCTGCGGGATCTGGGTCAGCAATGACAGTGGTCCGTGCATCCAACGGAACCGCCCGAGGCTTATCGCCAGGAACGCCTTCACGACTTCCGGATCGAACTGGGTCCCAGCGTTCCGGGCGATCTCCTCCCGGGCTTGCGCCGAGGACGATGGCTTCTTGTACGAGCGCAGCGAGGTGATCACGTCGAAGGTGTCAGCAACGGCCACCACCCGGGCTCCGTAGTTGATCTCCCGCCCTTTGAGGCCGTAGGGATAGCCGGTCCCGTCCCAGCGCTCGTGGTGCTCAGCCACGGTGTCGGCGAAGGGACCCAGAAACTCGCGAAGTGGTTCGACCAGATTCGCACCGATGAGGGGGTGCTGCTTGATGATCTCGTATTCGGTGTCGGTCAGGCGCGACGGCTTGTTCAGGATCTCTGCTGGAATCTGCATCTTTCCGACATCGTGGAGCAACGCAGCCCAGCGGAGTCGGGCCCGGTCATCGGACGGCATTCCCAACTCGGCGGCGATCACGTCGGCATAGGCCCGCGTCCGCTCACTGTGCCCCTTCGTCAGACGATCGTGCTGGCCCAGAGCCGCCACGAGCACCATCAGGGTCTCCGCCGCTTCGTTCGCTGTGGCTCCGAGGCCGTTGCGATCAACTTCGGCCAATGTGCGACGAAGTTCGTCCTCCGATGAGGAGCGGAGCGCCACCCGAACGCGGCTGGGCGCATGGTCGGGGAAGACCATCGTCATTCGGAGTAGAAGTGCAACCGGCGAGGCCAGGCGGGCTACTCGTTCGGTGGCCGTCATCACCACGATCGACACCACGATGAGGAACAGAATTCGAAGGATCTGTCCGGTTTGGGTATCGACGGTGGGGAGAAGCTCCGACAATCCGGCCGTCACGATGATCGCCGTGATGAAGGGCACGACGAAAAGAACCACTTGAAGGACTCGACCCAGGATGGGGCGTCCCTGCCAGGTCGAGGCGTTATTCCCTTCGAGAGAGAGTCTGGACATCTCGGTGTTAGTCGACCGATTCACGGGCGGCCTTGATCAGCAAACCGACCTACTAGCCAGGTACGGTCGGCCCGATGAGCGGGTTTCGATTGGAGGTACGCCAGCTGAAGTTGCCGGTCCGGGCAACGCTGGCCGCAAGCCATGACGAATCTCCCGATCACTTCCGCCTGCTGACGGTCGTGCGGTTGGAGTCAACCGACGGCCATGTCGGCTGGGGTGAGTGTTCGGCCCTGAACCGGGTCGGGTACAGCTCCGAATCCTCCGATACTGCGTTTGACCTGCTCAGCGGGGACAAC
Organism: uncultured Acidimicrobiales bacterium; assembly: GCA_937958015.1. Taxonomy (GTDB): domain Bacteria; phylum Actinomycetota; class Acidimicrobiia; order Acidimicrobiales; family SZUA-35; genus JABDIY01. The sequence goes on from CALGOA010000167.1 coordinate 3,526, forward strand.
AGGCTCGATCTCGACGAGGCTGGCACCGCTCTAGCGGGGGAAGCTCCCATGGCGGTCGCAGCACTGGAGATGGCCGAATTCGACCTCCGGCTCAGAGCCAACGGGGTACCTCTGGCCGAGTATCTCGGAGTGGAACGGTCCCATGTTGCCGCTGGTGCAGCCGTGCCCCTGGGTGCGGTCGAGGAGGTTGTCAGGATCAGCCGAGACCTGTTCCACGACGGCTTCGGGCGTCTGAAACTGAAAATCGTGCCTCAGAACCGCACGGGTGTAGCTCCGGCCGCCTTCGTCGCCGCAGTTCGCGAAGCCTGTGACGGCGTCGAAGTTCACGTGGACGGAAACGGGAGTTTCGACCGATCGACCATCGGCGAGATTCACGATGTCGTCGATGCGGGGGCGGCGATCGTCGAGCAACCATTCGCCGTGAACGACATCTCTCCGTCCGCGGAACTGGTGTCGGCCGGGGTCGCCGTCCTGGCCGACGAAGGTGCAACCAACGCAGTTGCGATCAAGCGCCTCGTAGCGATCGGCGCCTGCGCCGGAGTTGTGATCAAATCGTCCCGACTGGGCGGACTGTACGAAGCCTTCGAACTGATGTCGTGGTGTGACTCGGAAGGCATCGCTGTAGCGGCGGGCGGCATGCAGGAGTCTGGTCTGGGCCGACACGCTCTGGCCGTGACCGCAGCCCATGATGCAGCATCCATCATTGGAGACGTGGGCCCCGCCCGACGATGGTTGGCCGAGGACCCGTGGCCCGACATCAAATTGACCGCTGGAAACATCGAGGTTCCGAACGAACCCGGGGTCGCTCCCCTGCCCGACCTCGGTGTGCTCGACCGTCACACCGTCCGCATGTCGCATCGAGAGTTCACGCCGTGAGCAACGACCCCCTGCAGGCGCAAAGGATCGCGGGCACCCCCGGCTCTCCGGTGGCAGTCCTCCTGCACGGGTTCACACAGAACTTGCACTGTTGGGGACCGTTCGCCCACGAACTGGGCGAAGGCTACGACGTCTGGGCTCTGGATCTCCCGGGTCACGGCTCGAGCGGGCACGAGTTGGCGACCTTCGAAGACTCCGCCCGACTGGTGGCCGACCGGATCGAGATGATTCGTCAGGACGCCGGACCTGTCGACCTTGTGGTCGGGTACTCGATGGGTGGACGCATCGCACTTCGAGCCGCCATCGACCAAACACTGGATGCCCGCTTGGTGTTGATCGGAGCGACGGCCGGGATCGAGGGCGCAACGGCTCGGGCGGAACGCCGAGAGGCCGACCGTGGTCTGGCGGATCGCCTGAGGGCCGACGGGCCCGACGCGTTTCTTCAGTTCTGGCTCGACCTTCCGTTGTTCTCCGGCCTGTCCGAGCAACAGCACCTACGTCAACTACGTCTGGATCACTGGGGCGTCGGCGTGCCCGAGACACTGCTGCACCGCGGGACCGGCAGCATGGAATCGCTCTGGGACCGACTCGGCCAAGTTGTTAATGAGGTCCTCATCCTGGCCGGAGAGGCCGACACGAAGTTCACGGATCTGGGTCACCGCCTCAACAAAGCTATAGGTGCATACGCCACGTTCACCGCTGTCCCCGATAGCGGCCATGCCTGCCACCTGGAACAGCCCGAGACCACCGCGGACATCATCATGCGCTGGCACCGATCAATCGGTGCTCAAAAGGCGTAGGGGTAACCCGACCAGTCCGGATCCCGCTTCTCGAGGAATGCGTCGCGACCCTCACGGGCCTCGTCGGTCCCATAGGCCAGCCGCGTCGCTTCGCCGGCAAAAACCTGCTGCCCGACGAGCCCGTCATCGATCAGGTTGAAGGCGTACTTTGCCATTCGCTGGGCCGTCGGCGACTTGCCGCATATCTCACGGGCCCACTCCAGGGCGGTCGCCTCGAGCTCGGCGTGGGGCACAACCAGATTGACCGCGCCCTGTTCCTGGGCCTCCCGGGCCGTATACGTGCGGCCGAGGAAGAAGATCTCGCGAGCCTTCTTCTGCCCTACCTGGCGCGCGAGATAGGCACTCCCGAATCCGCCATCGAAGCTGGCTACGTCGGTGTCGGTTTGTTTGAACCGCGCATGTTCCTCGCTGGCGAGTGTCAGGTCCGCTACCACATGGAGCGAGTGCCCTCCACCGGCGGCCCACCCGGGAACCACTGCGATGACCACTTTCGGCATCATGCGGATCAGACGTTGACATTCCAGAATATGCAGCCGACCGGCTCGGGCGGGGTCGATCTGAGCTGCGGTTTCGCCGTGGTCGGTTGTGTACTTGTAGCCATCCTTGCCCCGGATCCGCTGGTCGCCGCCCGAACAGAACGCCCAGCCGCCGTCGCGCGGGCTCGGTCCATTTCCGGTGATGAGAACGCAGCCGACATCACTGCTCATGCGTGCATGGTCGAGCGCCCGGTACAACTCGTCGACGGTCTGAGGACGAAACGCATTGCGCACTTCCGGCCGATCGAATGCGATCCGAACCGCTCCCACCTCGTTGGCTCGATGGTAGGTGATGTCGTTGAACTCGAAGCCGGCGACGGCCGTCCATGCGGAGGGATCGAAGATGTCGGAAACCATCGCCGAAGCCTAATTGCTGGGTTCGTGCGGGCTTACCTCCGAGCGACGGATCTTCCCCAGCGCGGTCCGGGGAAACGACGACACAACGCGAACGGACCGGGGAGCCCACCAATCGGGCAGTTCGGCGCGGACGGCGTCGCGGATCTGCTCGAGCGACGGCGCCGTAGCGACGTCACCCTCGACGACCGCCACGACCTCGTGACCCCACTCGTTGTCGGGTCGACCCAGCACCACCGCGTCGACAACACCGGGCAACGACCGGATGATCGGTTCGATTCGCACCGGCCAGATCTTCTCGCCGCCGCTCACAATGACATCGCCGATGCGACCTTGCACGGAAAGGACGCCGTCCTGGATTGTCCCGGCATCGCCCGTGGGGTACCAACCGGCGGCGTCCTTCGGATCGAAGCCATCCCGATAACACCGGAGGAGGGTCGGGGATCGGACCCAGAGTTGGCCATCGTCGTCGGCGCGAAGTTCAACCCCGTCCAAAGCGGCCCGCTCGTACACGATTCCTGATCCTGTCTCGGTGCTGCCGTAGGTGGCGATGACGTTCGCCGGCCGATCCGGGGGTGGTGCTGCGCCACCAAGAAGAACCGTGGTGAACATCGACGAGTCGACCTGAGCGAGCGCCCTCGTCACCAATGACACCCGGGTCACACCGTCGTTCCGCACAGCATCGGTCACCGCCGAGGGGTCAAAACGAGGGTGAACCGTGAGCGGGGTGCCCGTCAGCAGAGCCCGCGTAATCACCGACAAACCACCGATATGCGAAACCGGGAGACAACACAACCAGCGATCGATTGCAGGGTCGATGTTGAGCCGGGACGAAGTGAGTCGAGCCGAGCTTTCAACGGCGTGATGCTCGAGCACGACCGCCTTGGGCAGACCGGACGTGCCGCTGGTGGCGACGACAAGCGCATCACCCGGCTCGGCGGGTTCACCGCCATCCAGTGGGGTGCGGTCGCCCGCTGCAGAAATCACGTGGGTGGGCTTGACTGCAGACAGGACCCGATCCCGTTCCGGTCCGGTTAAACGAGCGTCGATCGGTGCGACCGCATTGCCCTTTTCCCATTCGTCCGAAAGGGCCCGAACGAAATCGGGCCCCGCGGGAATGGCCAGCGCGACGAGATCGACCACGGTCCTCAGGCGCCGGGGTCGATGGAGCGTTCGGCGTAGAGGGCCAACCCCTCGACCGCCTTGGTGATCTGCGACTCGAGAACACCGTCGAGGACGTCGGACCACAGGCCGCCTCCGTAGGCGAGGCGCATCGTGACGGTCGTTGGATCACCGGGTTCAGCGTGGGCTCCGAGGACCCAGGGGCTGTGATCGCGGCCGTCGACCTCACGCCGCTCGAACGTCGCCCCGGTCTCTTCGGCGTCGGAACGAACCATCCGTAGCCGCTTCCGGCGAGCGAAGGGACCGATCTTGCCGATCAACGTCACCAGGTACGCCGGGCCGGGGTCACCGTCGGCCGACTCGGCGGGTTCGACCTCATCGACGAGGTCAAGCCAGTGTTCGTAGGTGGTCAGGTCACACAGGACCCGCTGTACGGCCTCGGTGTCCGCCCGCACCGCCGACGTGATCGTCTTGTCCACCCCGACAGTGTGGCCCGCCGGGCGAGAAAAGGCTGCACCGCTAGCTCCCACCCGCTGGAGAGGGCTCCAGCAACTACCAGCGGCAATCACACGGAAAGTGAGCAACTACTACACGTAGAGTGGCGCGAACGCTCAGAATCTGTTTGACTCGAATAGAAGCTTCGGGCGAAGCAGATTGTGGAACGCCGACTGCACCTTGCAGTCAGCACTCAAAAAAGGGAGCAATAAATGAATAGCAAAGCGTTGATGGCCGAGGTGTTTGGCACCTTCTGGCTCGTCTTGGGCGGTTGTGGTGCCGCTGTGTTGGCCGCAGATTTTGGCACCGGAGGCAATGGCACCAGCCTGGGCCTCGGCTTCGTCGGAGTCAGCTTGGCCTTTGGTCTCACGGTGTTGACCGGTGCATACGCCGTCGGCCACATCTCTGGCGGCCACTTCAACCCTGCGGTCACGCTGGGCCTGGTGGCAGGAGGCAGGTTCGCTCCGAACAAGGCCGTTGCGTACATCGCAGCTCAGGTGGTTGGCGCACTCGTCGCTGGCCTCGTGATCTACGCAGTTGCGTCGGGACAACCCGACTTCGCCATCGGCGATGCCGCCAACGGTGGATTCGCCACCAACGGCTTCGGCGCCGACGGCTCACCGGGCGGATTCAGCCTTGGAGCAGCGTTCCTGATCGAGGTCATCCTCACCGCAGTATTCCTGATGGTCATCCTCGGTGCCACGGCCAAGAAGGCTGCGGCCGGTATGGGCGGACTCGCCATCGGTCTGGCGCTCACCCTGATCCACCTCATCAGCATCCCCGTCACCAACACCAGCGTGAACCCGGCCCGATCCACCTCACAGGCGGTCGTGGCTGGAATCTTCGGTGATGGCGCCTCCCTCCCGCTGCAGCAATTGTGGCTGTTCTGGGTTGCTCCGATCATCGGTGCGGTCCTGGGTGCCTTCATCTATCGCAGCATGCTCGGCGACGACGAGGACATCATCGACCTGGCCGAGCCAGCGGTTGATGTTCGTGCCGCCAAGGGTGCAGCGAAGCGGGCCAAGACCCGCTCGTAAACAACTGAGTTAGCCGGCGGAAGCAGGTCGGACCCCAATCCGTTGGGGTCCGACCTCCTCTTCGGCACAGCGTTACCGTGGGGAGGTGCTCGCCACCTCACTCACGCTTGACTCCCTCCCCGACCTCGTAAAGATCGGGTCTCGGACCGGGCTGTTGTGGAGTCGAAACGGCATGCAATTCGCCGGGTTGGGCCAGGCCAAAACGATCGAACTCGATGGCCTCAAGCACACTTCTGAAGCGGCGTTAGAACTGGCGGATATCGGAATCGATGAATCATCGACCGAACAGGGAGCCGGAGCCGGACCGATCGCATTCGGCGCACTCCCGTTCAACCGGAAAGACGCCGGAAGCCTGATCGTTCCGGAAATCGTCCTCGGAACCGCACCCGATGGCCGCAAATGGATCACCGTGGTGGCCGACGCCGACGACCCGGTTGACGTGAATCAGGCGATGGCCCGGATCACCGACGCAGGCTCGCGACCCGTACCGAAGGGTTTGGAGCCAGCCAGCTTCGATCTCGTTTCGACGTTGCCGCCTGAAATCTGGCGGGATGAGGTCGTCGGGTATGCCAAGGAACGTATCGAGGCCGGTGAGCTCGACAAGGCCGTGCTGGCTCGAGAACTCGTTCTTCGGACCGACCACCCGATCGATCCCGCCTATGCACTGGAACGTCTGCATCGCAGCTATCGCAACGCCATCCTCTTCAGCGTCGACGGTTTCATCGGGGCGTCGCCCGAGCTTCTCGTTTCCCGATTCGGTGACATGGTTCGCGCCCATCCCCTGGCCGGCACTGCACCTCGGTCGTCGGACCCCGACGCCGATCAGGCCAGCGCCGCTCGACTGCTGAACAGCGACAAGGATCGATGGGAACACCGCATCACGATCGACTGGCTCCTCGATACCCTGCTGCCGTTCTGTTCGTTTGTTGATGCCGAACCTGAACCCACCATCGTCACCCTGGCCAACGTCCATCACCTTGGCACCCGGGTAGAAGGAAGGCTGTCGTCGCCGGCGGCCAGCGTGCTCGAACTCGTCGGGGCCCTCCATCCCACGCCTGCGGTCGGAGGCAAACCTCAAGAACCGGCGTTGCAGCTCATCGAAGCGATGGAACGCATGGAGCGGGGCCGTTACGCCGGGCCCGTTGGCTGGGTGGACGCCGCCGGAAACGGCGAGTTCGCCGTCGGCATTCGAAGCGCCCAGATCGACGGCACCGAAGCGCGTTTGTGGGCCGGGGTTGGCGTTGTGGCGGACTCAGACCCCGCTGCCGAGCTCAGCGAAACCCGGTCGAAGTTTCAGGCGATGCTCAGCGCCTTGATGCGCCCCTAGCCAATCGAACCCGAATGCCGCCCATACGCGCGATGAACGAATCGGATTTACGGGTGGTGCCTACGAACGGTTGATCCGGTCGCGGAGTGCGAGAGTCTCGGGTCGACCGGTGGTAACGATGACCGCTCGAACCCCGACCGCAGCCATGTCGTTCACCACCGGAATCGAATGAGCGGCGAACAGGGCCGACAGATCGGTGCCGTGCGGGGTACCGAAGAGCAGTTCGTAGGTGGCTTCCGACAGCTCGGTCTTCTGGGGGAGCATCCCGAAGATTCCGCCGCCGTCGTTGTCCACCACCACGATCGTCAGATTGATCGACCGTCGGGCCAGAGCAGTGAGTGTCGACTGATCGTGCAACAGGGCCACGTCGCCGATGAGGCACACGGTCGGCACGCCGGTCGTGGCAATACCCGCTGCCGTGGCAACGACGCCATCGATTCCGTTCGCCCCCCGGTTGCTGTAGACGCTGATGTCCGAACGCTGGGGACCGAACCATTCGACGTCGCGCACCGGCATTGAAGAGGACACGACGAGTGCTCCCCCGGTGGGGACGGCCTCCACCGCAGCGATTGCTACCCCCGGCTCGGTCATGGGATTCTCGACCAACGGGAGGACTCGGCCACACACCGACTCGTGCAGTTCGTTCCAGCGGGCCAGCCAATGCGGTCGCGGTGCCACACCCCGAGCCTGAATCGCCGCCACAAGTCGGTCGGCGGCGCCGAATTCAGGTAGCTGGTGGCTGACGACACCCTCGGGGTTGATGACCCGGGACCACGGGACGAAACCGGTGACCGCATCGGGGTTGATCGATCCGTCGGACGAGTGACCGATGCGGGTGATCCATTGGGTGAGCACCTTGCTCGACAGCGGTTCGCCGAAACGAAGAATGCGATCCGTTTCGTTCAGCACGGCGGCCGAGCTTCTTAACAGCGCGTCGTGCAATCGCAGGGAGTGATCACCCCGAAGGCCGCTGCGGTGGTCAGCGATGATCGGCCATCCGAGCGTGGCAGCCAGGCGCTCGATTGCGGCACCATCGCTTTGGCCCCGACCGATGACGATGACCCCCGGTCGCACCCCCTCGCCATCGACGAGTCGGTCCACCGTCGTCTGAATGGACTCGTCACTCGGCGACGGAACGGTCGGCGGTTCGGGAGGGTCGATCGCGGTGGGAAGTTCGGCGAGGTCTCCCAGCAGAGGTTCGCGAAAGCTCAGATCCACCTGCACGGGTCCCGGCGACACCGGGTTGGCGGCGATTGCCCAGGTGGAATTGGCCAGCTCTCGCCAACCGGCAGGATCGGATTCGTCGGGCGGACGGAGTTGCACGAACTTCCGAACGCTCTGTCGATACAGATCGTGCTGATCGATCGTTTGAGGCGCCCCGACGCCCCAGAGTTCGGGGGGCCGATTCGCCGTGCACACCAACATCGGAACGCAGCTGAGCCCCGCTTCGGCTACCGCCGCATGGAAGTGGGTGGCGGCGGTGCCGGAGGTGCAGAGCAACACGGCTGGTGTGGCTGTGGCCAGTCCCCAGCCCAGGGCGGCGAAGCTGGCTGACCTCTCGTCGTGGAAGAGTTCCAGCCGCAGTTCGGACCGATTCGCCAGGGCCACCGCCAGCGGGGTGCTCCGGGAACCGGGGGCGACAAATGCAGCCCGTAGTCCGCAGGCGATCCACTGATCGACCAGGGTGGCTGCGAACGTGATGTTCGCTGGCCCGATGTCCATGCTGTGACCGTACGGGGTCGGCTTAACGATCGGCCAACGCAGCGATGGCGAGATCGAGATCTTCGGGGTTGGTGATCCCGATCCACTGTTCGGGTGATCGCACCACGGCCACCTTGAGGTCTCCGGAACCGATGAGGTCGTTCACCATGGTGGGCAACTGGGCTTCGGCCTTTGGCACCTCGGCGTTGGCCAGCAGGAACAGCTCCCACTGGTGCTGCAGGTGTTCCAGCACGGAAGGATCGAAACACCAGAAGTTCATCGAAACGGGGGTGTCTTCCCTGACCACTTCATCGCCGGCAACCAACGTTCCGTCTTCCCGACGCTCGCAGCCCTCGGTTTCGACGAGCCCGGTGAAATACCGACCGTCGATTTGAACAACGGCGCGGGTAACCGCACCGCGAGGAGGAACGGTCTTGCCCATCTCGAACGCCACGTTCGAGGCTCGGCCGGGGGCGCCTTTTTCCAGATCCTGACAGGCGAGCCGGAATGTTTCGGCCCCGTAGTAGTCGTCGGCATTGATCACTGCGAATGGCTTGGTGATCACCCCCGCTGCGCTGAGCACGGCGTGGGTGGTTCCCCAGGGCTTGTCGCGGGGCGGGCCGAGGTCGTCCTGACGGACATAGGTGATGTCCATGCCAGGGTGCTGCTCGGCCATGTGTTCACGAACATCCGCTTCGATTTCGGTGCGCACGATCAGCACCACGGAGCCGAACCCGGCGGCCATTGCATCGTTGATACTGAAATCGAGGAACGCTTCGCCGTTCGATCCGACGCGGGCGAGTTGCTTGACGCCTCCGAAGCGGCTGCCGAGGCCAGCGGCCATGATGACGAGTTGCGGGCCAATGGAGGTCACCCTCTCATCGTAGTGGTCCGGTCACAGGTGCGCCGCGGGCCTTCACCACTGAATATCGACGTTTCGGGCCATCATTCGCGCCGAATTACCGCCGATCGATCCGATTTCCCCGTCCGTTGAGCACGGGGAGGTCTGGGCATCGGTCCTGAATGCGGCATTGGGCTACCGATTGCTGGCCCGACCGAGCCGGTCGGCGATGGCGGGAACCATGGGACCGTCGGTTGGCGGGCAGACCAACACGTGCGTGACCGCCGGATCGTCCCCCTGCCGTAGTGCTGCGTAAAGGCCAGCTGCGAAGTCGGCATCGTTCCCCGGCAGAACAACCGTCCGGGCATGTGTCACCGAGCGGTCGGCAATCACGAGGATTTGCAGGTCCAGGCCCGCTTCGATCCGGCGAAACAACTCGTCGTGGGTGACCACCTCGACCGGCGCTCGAGGTGCGTAGTGGCTCGGCACCATTCCGGGAGCCTCCACCGATCCCCCGGTGCCATCGGCCAACGAACCACCCAGGACCTGTTCCAGCGCGTCCTCGGAGATTCCGCCCCGCCGCAACAGACGAGCCGAGCCGTCAGCATCCACCCTGACGATTGTGCTCTCAACACCAACCGGAGATGCGCCGCCATCCACGACGGCGTCGATCCGTCCGTCCAAATCGTCGAGCACATGTTGAGCGGTGGTGGGACTGACGTGGCCGTAACGATTGGCCGAAGGAGCCGCAATGCCGCGCCCAAACCGCTCGATCAAGTCCAGTGCGACGGGATGTTCGGGACAACGAAGGCCAACGGACTCAAGCCCGCCCGTCACAACCGACGGCACCAACGGTGACTTCGGGACAACGAGCGTGAGTGGCCCGGGCCAGAAGCGGGAGGCAAGAGTCGCTGCGGTCTCCGGCCATGACCGGGCGTACCGGCCGATCCACACAGGAGAGCCGTGAATGATCACCGGCTGATCCGCCGGCCGGCCCTTCGCAGCGAAGATTGCTTCGACCGCATCGGGGTTCTCAGCATCGGCACCCAGTCCATAGACCGTTTCGGTCGGTATGGCGACGAGCCCACCCCGGTCCAGCAGCGAGACGGCGCGATCGATGCCGGCATCGTCGATGGCGAGCAGTTCGGTGTGACTATCGGGCGATTGCGCCACCGAGCACCCGATCACCGTCGTAGAACACAACCGACTGGCCAGGTGCCACCGCTATCTGGGGCGTGTCCCAAACCACCGATCCCTCGTCGGCCCCATCGTTCCCGAGCCGCTCCAAACGACCCGCGACGGGGCGGCCGTGCGCCGAGTACTGCGCCACCACGGGGCCCGCGATCGGCTGATCGGCCCACACGAAACGATGAAGCGCAACCGATTCCCGAAGTGCTCCCGCCCGGTCGCCCAGGGTGATGGTGTTCGAGGTTCGGTCGATGTCGGTGACGTATTTGCGACCGGTGTTACCGCCCACGTCGAGACCGCGCCGCTGGCCGATCGTGACCAGCTCGACCGATTGCACGGACCCAACCTGCACCCCCTCGGTATCGACAACCGATGCCGGAGTGAGAGGAATCCGATTTCCGAGAAACTCCTGCCGACCGCCCTTGGAGTGGATGAAGCAGACATCCTGCGAATCGGGTTTTGCCGCGGTGACAAGTCCGCGTTCCTCGGCGATTCTGCGGACTTCGTCCTTTGTCATGTCGCCGACGGGGAGGATCAGACGTCGCAACTGCGACTGGTCGAGCATGTGCAGCACGTAGCTCTGGTCCTTGGCTGGATCGTCGCCCCGCCGAAGGTAGAGCGATCCCTCGTGTGAGGAAATCGCCGCGTGGTGGCCGGTTGCGATCTGATCAAATCCGAGCAGATCGGCCCGATCGAGCAGCTTCGAGAACTTGATGTGCCGGTTGCACTCGATACATGGATTCGGGTTGAGCCCGGCCGCGTAGTCGGCCACGTAACGATCGACGACGTGTTCGTTAAAGTCGCTTCCAAGATTAAAGACGTGATGCTCGATACCAAGGGCTGTCGCTACCCAACGGGCGTCGTCGACATCACTGACAGAGCAACAACCCGAGTCGGACTCGCCGCCCCAGAGCTTGAGCGTCACACCGGTCACCGTGTGGCCCGCATCGACGAGAAGAGCCGCCGCAACCGACGAGTCGACCCCGCCGGACATCGCTACCAGTACTTCAGCCACGGGAACGGATCCTGTCTACGACCTCGACGACCGACCGAGCGGCGGCGTCGACATCGTCCTTGGTGGAGTCCCGTCCGAGGCTGAGGCGAAGCGCGCCGGGCGCATCGGAACCGGTGATTCCCATCGCCGCCAGTACGTGACTGACCTGCTGGGCACCGGAGGAACAGGACGAGGCTGCCGAGGCCATGACGTCGTTCTTCTCGAGCATAAAAAGCAAAGGCTCGGACTCGATCCCGGGCAGGCAGAAGTGGGCGATGTTCGGCAACCGGTCGGCGCCTGCGCCGGTGACGAACGCGCCCGCTGCGCCCGCCAGAACATCGTTGATCAGCCGATCCCGAAGGTTCTCCACCCGTTCGACGGTTTCGGAGCGCTCGGCGACCATTACCTGGGCTGCCGCGGCCATTGCGACGATGCCGGGCACGTTGTGCGTGCCGCCTCGGCGTCCCCGTTCCTGGCCGCCGCCCATTTGGATGGCCGGCAACGTGACACCGGTACCGACGGCGAGGAAGCCGATGCCCTTGGGGCCACCGATCTTGTGGGCGCTGACCGACATCAGGTCGACCGCCGCGGCGATGTCGGAAGTGTCACGCCACGCCGAGAATTGGACAGCGTCGCTGTGGATCAGCGCATCCGGGGCCAACTCGCGAACGATGCGACTGGCCTCGATGACGGGCTGGATCACGCCGGTCTCGTTGTTCGCCGCCATGATCGACACGACGGCGACCGGCACCTGCTTTTCGTTCAGCTCAGCGAGCACAACACCCAAGTGATCCAGATCGAGGACTCCGTTGGCGTCGACCGCCACCACCCGTCCACCGGTGAACTCGACCGGTTCGAGCACGGCGTGGTGTTCGACCGCCGAACAGACCGCCACTCCGGGGGTGCCGCGGTCGGCCAGCCGACGCAGTGACCCGTGGATCGCCATCGAATCGGCTTCGGTGCCACCGCTGGTGAACACGATGTTTCCCGGCGTGATCCCGAAGGACTCGGCCAGCGAGGCGCGGGCAGCATCGACCCGGCGGTTGGCTTCTCTGGCCAGCCGATGGGCTCCCGACGGGTTTCCGTACGTTTCGGTGAGTGCCTCCATCATCGCCGAGGCAGCCGCAGGGTGAACCGGCGTGCTGGCAGCGTGATCGAGGTAATGAACCATCCGATCAGGATACCGAGTGCCCCGAAGCGGCGGCTTCGATTAGGTGGCGCTCCCCACCACCACCACCATCCGTGCGCCTACGTGACGTTGGCTGCAGCCCGTTCTTCGGTTTCGGAGATGAGGCCCGTAAACCCGTCAAGTTCCGCTCGCCGGCCGAAGACCACGAGGTAAACGACGAACGCCGCCCACACGCTTGCACCGACAGCAATTCGGGGCCACAGCGGCAGTCCGGGCGTGATGAAACCTTCGATGAGTCCGGCAACGACGAAGGCCAACACCAATCCGATGATCACTGCGATCGAACGTTTTCCCTCTTCACCGAAGGCCTTCGCCCGCGTTCGGTCGCCCGGCCGAACCAACGCCCACCCCATCGAAAGCCCAGCCCCGCCGGCGATCACCACCGCCGACAATTCGAGCAGGCCATGGGGTGCAATCAGCCCAAAGAACGTGCCCTGCGCACCAGCGGCGATGAACACGCCGTGACTGGCACCCACGTTGAACCCATTGAAGGCCAGGATGTACAACGTGCCGACGCCAAAGGTGACCCCGAGCGCGTATGCCAGGAACGACACCCGAATGTTGTTCACCAACACCCGAACGGCGAACTCCTCCGCAGCCGCGGACGAGTAGTAGTTCTCGAAGTCCCGTTCGACCAGCGCTCGTTGTGTCTCTTCATCGATCGCCAGGTTGAGTGCCTCGTCGCTGGTGCCAAGCCACACGGCCACCACGATCCACGGGATGAACAGCGCCAACGCCGAGACCCCGATGGCGCGACGGATGTGCCAGACGGCGGCAGGAAACGAGATCGAAAAGAATCGGCGCAACGCGCTTCGGCTCGAGGAGGTTCGCCGGTACAGAACAGAGTTGGATCCCGCGACAAGACCGTTGAGTTCGGTGACCAGTCCGGGATCGTCGTAGAAGCTACGGACGTAGCTGAGCTGCGCTGAAACGCGGTGATGGAGCGCAACAAATTCGTCCTGCTCGTCTCGGGTGACGCTCTTGGGCGATGACGAGACGGACTTGGTGAGCGAGCGCAGCCGTTCCCACTCGTGGCGATGCAGGGTGAGGTATCTGTCGAGGTCCAAGGGGGTGATTCCAGTCGTCCGCTGATCTACCGAGACCGAACCGGCACGTCAGTTACGCTAGTGGAGTGCGCGGACCCACTGTTGCCAACCCCACGGTTCAGCGCTCCACGTCCACCACCTCGGTCGTTACGCCTCAGGCCGTGCTTCTGCAATTTCGGACCGCCGGGATCGGTTCCCGGGTGCTGGCCAAACTGATCGACACCGCAGTGCAGGCGGTCGCCCTCATCATCATCAGCATTCTGGCGGGGATCGTTTCCTTCTCAGGATCGGCTGCCTTCATCGTTGGAACGATCGGGGTGTTCCTCGTCTTGTTCGTCTACCCGGCAACCGAAGCGCTGATGAGCGGCCAGACGCTCGGCAAACGGGCCTTATCGATCCGGGTGATCACCGCCGACGGCGGGCCAGTCCGTCTGCGGCACGCCACCGTCCGCAGCCTGATCGGTTTCTTGGAGCTCTACTTCCTGCCCATCGCCCTCATCACGGCCTTGCTCACCCGACGAAGTCAGCGGGTCGGCGACCTCGTGGCCGAGACGGTGGTGGTGCGAGACAAGTCCGACGTCACCCAACCCGTGTTCTTCAACCCTCCCGCAGGGGCCGAGCAGATTGCGTTGAATCTCGACACCACTCGACTCAGCCATCCCCAGAACGGTGTCCTGCGGCAGTTCGTCCTGCGAAGCTGGGAGATCGAAGAGCCCCAGAGGACCGAGCTGGCCATGCATCTCTGCGAGAAGTTGCGCCTCATCGGCATCGAGCGCCCCAGCCAGGTTCATCCCTCGTTGTTCGTTTCGGCCGTCGTCTTCGCCCACCAACGTCGGTATGCCGGAGGAACTGCGTTGGCACCGCCACCCATGGGCGCACCGGTTGCCGCTCCCCCGCCAGGAGGTAGGCCCAGCTCGATGGCGCCGCCCGTCGGTCGACCGGTTGGTTTGGCCCCACCGTCAGCACCCTTGACCGGTGCCGAACACTCGCGCACCTATCGCTAGCTCCACCGTCCGGATGGAGCCACACCCATTAGCGCGTCCTCACCCATCCCCACGCCGAGTCGGTGGTGGGTTTGGTTATTCGTAGAGGCAGCTCAAGGCCGAACCGGTCGCGGTGTCCGAGGGGAAACTGACGACGGCGAACAACACGACACCGACGACCGCCGCCCTGATCACGATTCTCCAGAACCTTGTTTCAGGCTGGGCAAAGGCGATGAGCAGGCAGAGTAGTGCGACCAGGAGAAGCGGGGTGGCCACAATGGCCCAGAGGTACACATCGTCACCGTCGTCCACTGCGAACCGAACCAGGTCCGGATCGATGCCGCCGAGCGCATCCTGGTCCATGAAGCGGGAGTTGATTTCGAGTTGATACCACTCGTCACAGGAAAGGTCGCCACCGTTTTGGGCCCGAATCTCATCCAACGCCGGAGCGACCCGTGCGTATTCGTTGCTGACCCGGCCAAGGGTCATCTGGACAATGACGGCGGCGATGACGATCAGGACGAAGGCCGCAACGACGCGGCCAACAGACTGACCAGCGTCACTGGGTTCAACCCTCTCCTCAACCTCGACGTGCATGAGACCGCTCCCTCAACCGCGTGAAACCGTTATGTGCGAAGGGTACCTCATGCTCTCGTCAACCCGAAAGAGCGGCCTCACCCACACCGGATGGAGACAATCCCACAAGTGGGCACCGCCTATCCACTGGTCGGACCACCCAACACCCATCCGCAGAACTGATCCGCAGAACAGAACGGTCAGAGGCGGCCGGTGGACTTGACGTCGAGGTACATGTCGCCGAGGGCCTGTGCGAAGTCGGTGGGAGGTTCGTCGATCACCCGAACACCAAGCGCAGCCAGGTCGGCAGCCACCCTGGCTCGGCGGTCCATCTCTTCGATCGCAGCGGCTCTGAGATACAACGTCTCGTCGTCGACGACCGGTTGGCCGGCCCAGTACCGGACGTCGGGGTCGGCGACCGAGGCCACAACCACCACGTGGGTCCGAACCAGCAGTGGCAGGGCCGGCAAAAGGTATTCCCGTACCGCCTGCTCCTCAAGGTCGGTCATGAGAACGAGGAGAGCGCGGCGACGTTGCCGAGCCAGCACGTACGTGACCATCTCCTGATAGTTCGACGACACCAGGGCGGGCTGGAGATCGAAGAGTTCTTCGGCGATGACCGATCGCTGGCGTCGGCGGTTCGTGGCGGGGATCGTGGTGTGCACGTCTTCGTCGAATGCCAGCAGTCCCATCTTGTCGCCCAAGCCGGTGGTCAACTCGGCCAACATCATCGCGCCGTCCATGGCGTGTTCGATCCGGGGTACGTCTTCGATGCGGCCCGCCATGATTCGACCGCTGTCGAGCAACACGGTCACGGTCTGGTTCCGTTCGGTGCGAAAGACCCGCACGATCGGTTTGCCGGTTCGAGCGGTGGCCGCCCAGTCGATCCGACGACTTTCGTCGTCGGGGCCCATCTCGCGAAGTGAATCGAAATCGGTACCACTCCCCCGCACCCGGGCCGCCCGGATCCCAACTTCGAGCAGGCGGGCCTTCTTCAGGCTCAGTTCGGCCTGGTCTGCGCTTCGGAACGGCGGGAGGATTCGTAGCGTCGTCTCCACCGTCGTGGTCCGCTGCTTGCGAACCAGCCCAAGGGGGCCACTCGTTCGCACCACCAGCCGGGACGGTATGAAACGACCTCGACGGGTTGGAGCGAACTGGTACGTGGTTGTGACGGTGCTATCGGGCGGGACCGACACCGTGAACCGTCGATTCTCAACGGCTAACGATGGAGCAAGGTCATCGGAAACACTGACCGACGTTGTGGACCGGGCTGGGCCACGTCGCAATTGCCACGACATCGATGCGCTGGATCCAAGGGTCACCGAACTCGGATGAATCCGCCGAACCTCGACGCTGGCCGGTGACGGGGCCAGCAGGAAGTCGATCAACGCTAGCGCCAGAAGGATCACGTTGATAAGGACGAAGCGGCCATCGAGAACAACTCCGACATCGACGCCGTCGATATCGGGCAGGAAGAGGATGGCCGAGCCCAGCAAAAGCCAGACGACAACCGCCCGTCCGGTGATGACCGGGAAGGTCACGGAACCTGCACTTGTGTAAGGATCCCGTCGAGCACCTGGTCGGCGGTGACCCCTTCAATCTCCAGTTCCGGTCGAAGCTGAATTCGGTGACGGAGGGTGGGTTTGGCCATGGCCTTCACCTCGTCGGGGGTCACGTACGGCTGACCACTCAACCAGGCCCACGCCTTCGACACGGCCAGCAGGGCCGCCGCGCCACGGGGCGACACGCCCAACTGAATCGACGGTGAGTTCCGGGTGGCCCGCACCACCTGCACCATGTATCGAATCACAGGGTCCGAGACCGTCATGGCCTTTACCTCAGCACGAGCGGCTGCGAAACTCCCGGCATCGGCGACGGCCTTGACGCCGCTGCGCAACGGATCGTGGGGGTCCATGCCACCGTGATGGCGGGCGACGATCTGAACCTCGTCTTCTTCGCTCGGGTAGTCGACGAGCAGCTTCAGTAGGAACCGGTCGAGTTGGGCTTCGGGCAGCGGATAGGTGCCTTCGTACTCGACCGGGTTCTGGGTGGCGATGACCATGAACGGTTCGGGCAATCGGTGGGTTACACCGTCGATCGACACCTGGTGTTCCTCCATCGCTTCAAGCAGAGCCGACTGAGTCTTTGGCGGTGTCCGGTTGATCTCGTCGGCCAACAGCAGGTTGGTGAACACCGGACCCTCGCGGAACCGGAAGGCGCCATTCTCAAACATCATCTGCCCGAGCACGTCGGACGGCATGAGGTCGGGTGTGAACTGCACCCGGGTTGCCTCCAACGACACCGCCGCTGCCATCGACTTCACCAACGCCGTCTTGGCCGTGCCGGGGACACCCTCGAGCAGCACATGGCCGTCGGCGAGGAACGCACACAACAGACCCGAGAGGACGCCGCCCTGACCGACGATGACCTTGTTCACCTCATCCCGAATCGCTCCCATGCGCACCCGTTCGGTGGATGGTGCCGCCGCTGCGGGAGCGGGCTCCGCCGCCGCCGGTGTTGCCACGGGTTCCGCGGCCGGGGCATCTCCTGCGACCGGGGCGGCGGCGGGAGCCGGTTCTGAACCGGGGACCGGCGATGGGGTGGAGACCGGCTCGGGTGCCGAGTCCGGTATCGCCCCGGCCGGCGGCGGGGTTGGGCTGCCCGGCATCGGGCTGGGGCCGCCCACCGGCTGTTCACCGAACGAGGGTCCTGGGGTAGTGGGGGGAAGGTCAGACATTGCTGGATTCCTGTGGGTTGGGTGCTGTGGAGGGTTCGAGTAGATCGGGGCCGGGCAGTGCAGCAGGTTCGGCGGGTTCGCCGAAGGTGCTGCGCCAAAGCACATCGATCCGCTGAATCTGCTTCAGCGGATCACCGATGCCATCGGTGGCGGCACCGGTTAAGAGGGCGGCGTCGTCGTAGGACAAACCGCTCTGTTCAGCCACGACCGTCGCCGCGAGCTGCGGGTCGACCTCGGGTGGAAGCCGGTACTCGGAGCGGATCCGGGTCATCAGCGCAGTTCGAATGACGGCGGCCGACCGGTCGGCATCGGCGGAACGACGATGGAGTTCCGCGGTTGCCCTGACCGACAACGAACCGGGCAGCTCAACAACCTCGGGTTCGGAGACAACCTTGCCGAATCGCCGCATGGCCCAAAGGAGCCCGACCAGCGTGACCGCTACCAGTTGCCATCCGAACCAGCGCACGTTCCGACCGATCAAATCCAACGGTGACCGGGTTCCGACACCCTCGCCCAGCGTTGCGTAGATCACGGCCACGTTGGGTTCGTCGCCACTGAGAAGTAGTCGTCCCGCCAACACCGCGTTGTCCCCTTCGTCCAGTTGCCGGTTGACCAGCGGCACCGCACCGCCCAACCCGGTCACGCTTCCCGCCCCGTCCCGAAACTGAATGACGTAGGCGGCGTTGCTGTCGCCAAAGCAGGTGACACTTCTCGGCACCGGGGCCAGGAGCGCCAACGATGCAGCGGAAAGCCGTTCGACCGACTCCAGTTCGGGTACATCACAGGCACCGCGATCGAGGTCCTCACCCTCGGAGGTGCCCAGTATCCCCGTGGCGAGAAGCGGGCTGGCCGGATCGGCGACAACAGCCCGACCACCGTCCTGGATCCACTCGAGGAGTTGTTCCCGCGAGGCTCCGGTGAGCCGGTCGATCAGAACGAGCGCAACGTCGTCGTCGGCATCGGGCAGTCCTCGGTGTACCGATGCGCCGCCTCGTTCCAGAAACTCGATCAACCCGAGCGTGCCAAGTTCACCGGTCGAGTCCGGATCCAGCGGTGGTCCATCGTTGCTCGGGCGTCCCAGTACGAAGGCCACCACGAGCAACAACAGCACGACGCCACCGATCTGAAGTCCCGATTGCCGGTTCATGATCGGCCCCGATCCGAGAGGACCTGTTCATCCCAGCGGGCCGCCTGATCGCTGGAGGAACGATCGGCATCGGCGTCGCCGTACCAAACGTCGGAGAACGCGTCGGTGGAGCTGGCGAACGGATCGGTTCGGGCCGGCTCAGCCTCGAACGCCTCGGCCAGTTCGCTGACCGTGGCCCCGGGAGTGTCAGGAAGCTCGTCCCCCTCGACCAATCCGGCCACCGTGGCTCGGTAGCGCGCCCGAACCGCCTCGCGGTGTTGTCCGGCCGCCTCGGCCCGCTCGGCTTCCGCGAGCCATTCCTTCCGTGACTGCCGATTGCTTCGAACATCGACGGTTGCCACGGCGGATGTCATCCGGGTTCGCCGCGAACGCGGGAGAAAGCGCACGAGGAAATACAGGATCAGGCCGATCATGACGGCCAGGATGAACCAGCCCACCGCCACTCCTCCGAACGACGTTCCGCCGGTGACGACGGAGAGGAGATCGCCAATGAACTCCAGCACCCGATCCCAGGCGCGGTCCAACAGACCCGGCTCAGCGGCCTGAAACTTCGGCTGGCTCAGAACTTCGTCGGCCCGTTGGCGCAGTTCGTCGGGGAGTTCCTCAGCCATTGATCACCGATTGGGGTTGCGGGAAAACCAGATCGGCCCGCCGTTGGAGATCCAGACCCTCGGATCGAAACCGAATGTCGTGGTACATCAGCGTCATGGCGGCGCCATTGAAGGGTGCCAACAGCGATGTCGAAATGATGGAACTGACCGTGAAGAGCGGCCAGGCGACGTCGGTTCCGACCGCAAAGGCGATGCCCGATGGAATAGCGGTCAGTGCACTGGCCACGAACCCAGCGACCACCGCACACGCCACGTACAACCCCAGCATTGGGCCAACCCGCCGCCGCATCAGCGTGAACGCCCGGCGGAGGGTGGCCACCGGGCCAAGTCGTTCGATGGCGAGCATGGGGCTAACCAGTGCGAACGCAAGCGCAAACGCGATCCCGGGGATCACCAGAATCAGGCCGAGCCCGATCGCCAACTTCGCCAACACAAACGTCACGATCCAAGCCGGAACCTTGCCAGCGGTGAACCGCATCACCTCCGAGACCGAGGGGTCACGGCCCTGACCCCAGCTGTCGATCAGAAAGGCGATACTGATCCCGATCAGCGAGATTCTCAGCCAGTCGATCAGATAGGTGAGGACGGTCGTGGTGAAGCCTATGCCGTCCTGATTGGCCTCCTCGAAGAGGTCCGGGTCGTTGATCGCCCCGATCAGTCCGCCGCCGCCGAGGATCCCCTGACTATTCCACCCCTCCAATAGCGCCATTGGAAGAACGATCCACAGGATGCTCAGGAAGATGACCCGCGGCCGGTACCGGAGCGCGGCGAACGCACCATCGATGAGATCGATCACCCGAAGGGGTCGATCGGTGACGGCGGCGGCCGCCCGCTCCGTTTGCACCCGACCAGTGTCGTCGCTGGAG
>CALGOA010000168.1 GCA_937958015.1 uncultured Acidimicrobiales bacterium
GGTTCTCACCCGAGGTCGCCAACTATGTGTTGTCGATGCAGTTGCGACGGATTCTGCCGGGTCGTGTTTCCCTCGAGCGGGCCGAAACTCTCGATGCCCTCCGCCAGCTCGACCATCCTGACGACGATCTCGACGACGACGGGGCCCGTTGATGACGACCGAGCACTTCCCCGGTTGCACCAGTGATGAAACTTTCAGCCCCCGATGTCAGAAACCGTTGTTTCTGATGTCGCTGTAAGGCCTGTCGAGCCAGTAACGGGTGGTTCCCCGGTACTGGAGGCCCACTCTAAATCCGGTCTGCACGCCGATCCGGGGCTCACGGTCGAGGTCGTTGGGGACTCTGTCACAGGGGCGAACCTGCTGGTGACATGGTCGCTGATCTTGTTGCTGCTCAGGTGTTGCCTGAAGAGGTTTCGGTGTTTGATTTCTCTCTTCCTGAATTCACTGGGTTCAAGGTGGGCATGAGCGGCCAAAGGTGGGCGATTTAGCCGTTGAGGTTCGTGGCTAGCGGTTCATGGCGATCAATCGTTGCGGATGAGTTTTCAACCAAATTGCCGAAATGCCTTTGCCGTCCGCGCCATATCAAAGGAATGCGCAAGCGGATGCCACATGGCGCAAGCCCCATCGACGCTAGTCAGGAATCCGTGGTGCTCACGCTGTGGCCCGCCCGAGGATCAGGGCTGAAACGGGGCGGCAAATTCCGGGTCGAACAGGGCGACCTGGCCCCCGGTGTGCCAGAACACGACCGGGCCCTCTAGCTCACCGCTGCGGATCATCGATACCAGTCCGCCGAACCCCTTACCCGAGTACACCGGGTCGAGCAGGATGGCTTCGGTCCTCGCCATTAGGCGCACCGCTTCGTTGCCCGCCTCGGTGGGAACCGCATAGCCGGGTCCCAATTGATCGGTTGTGATTCGAAGGTCTTCCGGAGCGAGCTTGAGATCGAAATCGATGAGCGAGGCGGCCTCGTGGGCCAGACCGGCGATCGAGGCGGCGGGATCGCTGTAGATCGCCCCGACATCCACGGCGATGATGTCCACGTCGCTATCGGCGACGGCGCGGCCGACCAGGAGACCCGCATGGGTTCCGCCCGAGGTCGACGTGTGGACGATGGCGCTCGGTTCAAGGCCGGTTATCTGGAGCTGCTGATGGAGCTCCAGAAAGGCCAGGGCGAAACCGAGTGAACCAAGCGGAGACGAGCACCCGACCGGCGCAGAAAACGGCTTGCGTTCCTTGCGATGCAGTTCGCTGACGATGTCGTTGACAGCGGTATTGAGGTAGTTCCAGTCGACGTCGCCGGCGTATCTGACGTCGGCTCCCACGAGGTGATCGATCAGAAGGTTGGCGCTCACGGGTTCAGGCTCCTGGCCCGACAGCACCAGCACCGATCGCATGCCAACCGCTGCGGCTGCGGCGGCGCCGACCCTCGCCGAGTTGGACTGCAACGCTCCGGTGGTGACGAGTGTGTCCCGGCCTTCGGCCTGTGCCCGGCCGATAACCAACTCGAACTTTCGGAGCTTGTTGCCGACCAGAGCCGGGGGTTGGGCGTCGTCTCGCTTCAGCCAGATTTCACAGCCCAGCTCTTCACTCAATCGTTCAGCCTGCTGAAACAATGATGGCCAACAACCCAAACGCGCCCGCGGGAGGTCATTCAGTCGACCAAGGGCGGCGGAGTCCACGATTCGTAACTTAGTCGCATTTGGAACGCAGGCGCCGACCGCTGGCGTTTCCGCTGGTCAAACGCCGCGAGCGCCGCGCCCACCGCGTGGGCCGGTCCACTCCTGTTCCACGGGAACCCCTTGGTCATTCATGGCTGCAAGCACAGCCGCACACGTGCTGTCGATCTCAGAAATTGGCGGTTCTTCGGAACCCGCATTGGCCCACTCGGCGAGGGTGGTTGAAAGTCCATCGAGCGTCATCGCCAGCCGCACCAACCCGACCGATGCCCGTTCGTCATCGGTCAGACCCACCGATGCGTCGTACTCGGCCAACAATTCGTCCGAGGCCACGATGTCGACCAGACGGATGTCGTCGACGTTGCTGAGTCCGCCCGGGATCGACCGTGTGGTGGTGACCCCATGCTTTTGCAGCGAACGGACCATAGGTTTCAGTGCCGCATCGAGTCGCCGCACCAATTGAAGGACGGCCTCGCTACGAAGCGGATGGGGCTGGGCCAAGCGGACCAGTGCCGACCGGAGTGTCCAGTCGCCGCGGCGAGGTACCTCGGCGTAGTTCAGAATCGAGTGCACCTCGTCGACCGGCCGGGGCTGAGCATGTAGGGCAACCAGATCAGCGACGGTGCTCATCGACTACTCGACCCCTTGAAACCGTTTGGCGATTCGGCGGTGCGTGGCCAGGTTAGCCTCGAGTTCGGAAGCCAGCAGGTGGCCATCCGTCACGACAAACTGGCCGTTCACGATGGTGTGCCATGCCGACGTGGGTCCGCACCGCAGCCAGCCTTCGATCGGATCGCCGATAACTCCGGCGAACAGGGGTCCGTCGAGTTTCCACACGGCAACATCGGCGACGGCCCCGATCGACAGCTCACCCAGTTCGCCGGTGCGACCGAGGCATCCTGCTCCGCCTCGGGTGGACACCTCTAGTGCGGTCCGAGCCGTCATGGCGTCGGCCCCGCTCACGAGTTTTCCCTGAAGCATGGCGAGCCGGGCCTCTTGCCACAGCGAGGCCGAATCGGCCGATGAGGATCCATCACAACCCAGTCCGACCGGGCAACCTGCATCTCTCATTGCGACCACCGGAGCGATCCCTGAGGAGAGGATCATGTTGGAGCTGGGGCAGTGGGCCACGCCGACACCGGCGGTGCCAAGCCGGGCCACTTCGGCCTCGTTTGGACGGACAACGTGGGCGCCCCAGGTGCGATCGGTCATCCAGCCGACGTCTTCGTACAGTTCGACCGGACGCATGCCGAACGTCGCAATCGCGAATTCATCGTCTTCGCTGTTCTCGGCCAGGTGGGTGTGCAGTCTCACGTCTAGCGTCTCGGCCAACTCGGCCGTTCGACGCATCAGGTCGGGCGTCACCGTGAAAGGTGAGCAGGGGGCTAAAGCGATCTGAATCATCGAACCGTGGGAAGGATCGTGCCATCGTTCAACATGGCGTTGGGACTCGGCGAGGATGTCATCCTCGTCCCGAACCGCGTCGTCAGGCGGCAACCCGCCATCCTTCACCGACAGGCTCATCGACCCGTAGGTGGGATGGAAACGCATGCCCAGATCCTGAGCGGCTCGGATCTCGGCGCCGAGAAGGTCGCCGGCGCGAAGCGGGTGAAGGTAGTGGTGGTCGGTGGATGTGGTGCATCCCGACAACGCCAGTTCGGCCAGCCCCACCCAGGCGGCGTGATACTCGGCTTCCTCGTCGATGTTGGCGGTCCACAGGGGATAGAGCGTCTGCAACCACCCGAACAGCGGCGCGTCGGTCATGGGCGTGTACGCCCGAGTGAGATTCTGGAAAAGATGATGGTGGGTGTTGATCAGCCCGGGCGTGATCAGACAACCCGAAACGTCAACGGTCTGGGTGGCTTCGGGCTGTGGATCAGATGCCGCACCGAGCCCGACAATCCGGCCGCCCTCGATTGCGACCCAGCCGTTCCGGAGCTCCCGCCGATCCGAGTCGACGGTCGCCACGAGGTCGGCGTTGTGCAGCAGGAGGTCGATCATCGGGTCAAGTGTGGCATGTGAGGCTGGCAACGTTGAGTGGATCGCGGCGGTCGTTGGTCATCGCCGCCTGGCCTAGTCGTCGAGAGCGTTCAGGTAGTTGTAGATCGTGATTCGCGAGACCCCCATCACCCCAGCGATGTCGTCGACGGCTCCCCGCAGCAGGAAGGCGCCCCGTTCGTGGAGAATTCGGACCGCGGCCTGTTTTTGCGTTCGATCCCAGTCGGCTGCGTTCCCGCCGAGTTCGCGTTCGGTGGATCGGACCATTGTGGAGAGCGCGTTCTGCAGCGAACCGACCCCGTCCAGACTCTGGCCGTCGTTTCCGACCTGAATCCGAATCGACGTGGCGCCCGAGGTCATCGAGGACCGGATCATTTGGGATACGGCCTCGGCCACCGAATCGATGTCGCCTTCTGCCGAAGACGAGAAGGGCCCGAGTTCGACCTCTAGCCCGTTCGCGGTGAATGCGTCGACGGCGGCTTCGACGTGCGGGCCCGGGTTGCCTTCCTCAAAAGGTTCTACGAGAAATTCGATGTGAGATCTGTTTGACATTTTGTACAAGTATGGAAGTCTTAACCGGGCGTTCATCGCCCGACCGCGCCGAGCGGAATTCTCAGGGGGAGAATCTCAGGCCTTGATAGCACAACGTCTCGTTCGATCAATCGCCGGTTTGACGGTGCCGGCGATTGCCGTCGCGGCTGCCCTGGCACTGGGTGCCATCATGATGTTACTTCTCGGAGCGAACCCCGTGTCCGGCTATGGCGCTTTGCTGAGCGGAGCGTTCGGCGGACCCGATGAGCTCGCCGACACCGCTCTTCGGGCGATGCCGTTGATGCTGGTCGGCGTCGGCATCTGCATTGCGTTTCGCGCCGGAGTCATCAACATCGGCGGTGAAGGTCAGATCATCCTGGGCGCGATCTTCTCCACCGTCGTGGCACTTGCAGTGCCCGATCTTCCCAAGATCATCCTCGTTCCGCTGGTCCTTCTCGCCGGGGCGGTGGGAGGCGGTTTCTGGGGTGCGATTCCCGGAGCGTTGAAGGCCTACGCCGGTGTCAACGAAATCCTCAGCACGATCATGTTGAACATCATTGCGGCCCAGTTCCTGAGCTTCCTGCTTCAGGACCTGCTCATCGAAAAGGGCGAGAACGGAATCAAGATTCAACAGACCGAACGACTCTCGGAGAACTCGCACCTCCCGCTGTTGCCCGGCGGAACCCGCCTGCACCTTGGAGTCCTGGTGGCGATCGGCATTGCGGTCCTTGGCTACTTCCTTCTGTTCCGGAGCGCTCGCGGCCTGCGGTTGCGCTCGGTTGGCCATAACCCTGACGCCTCCCGGTACGCGGGCATGGCGGTGAAGAAGAGCATCGTGGAAGCGTTGGCGTTCAGCGGTGCCTGTTCGGGCATCGGTGGTGCCGTTCTCGTCTTCGGCAGCACCTCCCACCGTCTGATAGCGGAAGGTGGTGCCTCGGGATTCACACAGAGCGCGGGCTTCAACGGCATCGTGGCTGCCCTGTTCGGAGGACTGCACCCCATCTACACCGTGTTTTCCTCGTTCTTGTTTGGTGGCATGTTGACCGGCGGAGTGGAGTTGCAGCGCCAGGAGCAGATCCCGGCGGCGCTTGTCGTTGCGCTAAACGGCCTGATCGTGATCTTCGTCGTCAGTAGTTTGAAGTTGCAGAAACGGTTGGCGACTCGGCTTGAAAAGGAGGCCGCGTCATGAGCGAGTTCTTCACCACCACGGTCATCATCGCCACCCTGGCCTCAATGATCCGATTCGCAGCGCCGTTCCTGCTGGCGGCACTCGGCGAAACGATCGGCCAGCGAGCCGGTGTTCTCAATCTCGGTGTCGAGGGAGTCATGCTTCTGGGCGCATACGCCGCGTATTACGTCACCCTCAACTCCGGGTCGGCGCTGTCAGGCGTCCTGGTCGCCCTGCTCATCGGGGCCGCCATGGGCGTCGTCTACTCCGTCGTGACCCTCGTTTTCCACGCCGCACAGGGCATCAGCGGAATCGGCGTCTTCCTGTTTGGTCTGGGTTTCACCGATCTTCTGTTCCAGAAGCAGGTCGGTACACCCATCTCGATCGATCGGCCCGCCGAGTTCTCAATTCCACTTCTCGGTTCGATTCCATGGATCGGTGAGATCTTCTTTCAGCACAGCCCGCTGGTCTTCCTCGCCTTCGCTCTCGTTCCGGCGGTGTCGTGGATGATCAACAGCACAACGTTTGGTCTGAACATTCGCGCCGTCGGCGAAACACCCGAAGCGGCTGACACCCTCGGAGTAAAGGTCAACCTGATTCGAGCGGCGGCCATCATCATCGGCAACTCCTTCGCCGGTCTAGCCGGCGCCGCGCTGGTATTGAACACCGGGATCTTCCAGCAGAACCTCACCTCCGGTCAGGGCTTCATCGCCATCGCCCTCGTCTACTTCGGCGCATGGCGAGCGTTCGGAGCCATGGGCGGTGCGCTGCTGTTCGGTCTGGTCTCGGCGATCGTGACGCAGTGGAAGACCCTGGGCATCGTCGAAGGATCCACCTCGGCGCTCGCAGCGATGTTGCCCGCAATCCTGACCATCGTTGTTCTCGTTCTTGTCAGTCGCAGGATCGGCGCACCAGCAGCTCTCACCCGGCCCTTCGACCGGGCGTCATAACAAGTCTCACCCACCACCTAACTCAGAATCACCACAAGGGAGAAATACCATGAAACGACTACTTGCTCTTATCGCCGCTCTGGCGATGGTCGCGGCCGCCTGCGGCGGCAGCGACGACGAAGCCTCTGCTGGCGACGGAGGCAGCGGCGACACCTTCAGGGTCGCCATCGTTGCACCGAGTGCCAGCAACGACCTCGCATTCACCCAGAGCATGGTTGATTCGGTCAACGCACTCAAAGACTCCGAGAACCTCGAGATCGCCGTCACCGACGGAACCTTCGTGGTCGACGATGCCGCTGCTGCCATTCGTGGGTATGCCGATGATGGATTCGATCTGGTCATCGCTCACGGCACCCAGTTCGGCGGGCCGCTCGAGGAGATCGTCAAGGAGTTCCCCGAGACGGCCTTCGCCTGGGGAACCTCGGACAACAACAAGGGAGCTGCCAACATCAGCGCCTATACCGTGCGGTCCGATCAGGGTGGTTACGTGAACGGTGTGATGGCAGCCGCCATCACCCAGAGCGGAGTCATCGGTGTCGTCGGCCCCGTTCCCGCCGGTGACGCAGTGCTCTACATCGATGGATTCGTGAACGGTGTGGCCGCCGCCAATCCCGATGCGACGGTGAACGTCAACTACATCGAATCGTTTAGCGACGTCGCCCTGGCCGCCGAGGCCGCCGAGGCCCACATCGCCAACAACGCTGACGTGCTGACCGGAACCGCACAGATGGTGGTTGGTGCCACCGGTGTTGCCAAGAGCAACAGCGTGCCGTGGTTCGGTACCCAGTCAAACCAGACCTCACTTGGTAGCGACATCGTGGTCGCCTCGCAGGTCTACCACTGGGAGGTCGTCCTCGACGACATCATCGCAGGTGTCCGCGACGGCAAACTCGGCGGCGAGGTCTACACCCTCACCCTCGAAAACGGTGGCCTTGAGATCGAGTTCAACGACGGATTCGGCCTCGACAGCGCCGCCCGCACCGCCGGCGATGATGCCCTTGCCGGCCTCACCGACGGCTCCATCACGACCGGGCTCTAAGCCTGCTTCGGCCGGTGAGTGTGTTTGTGTCGATAGTCGAGCCGTGTGGGCCCGCGCCCGTGGGTAGACCGGTCGGGTCTACCCACGAAGTCTGTGCTGCACGGCCGTTGGGTAGACCGATTGGGTTTACTCACGGGCTGGCTGCAAGGGTGTTGTCCTCATCAGGCACCCTACTATTCCCTCCGGGGGCCGTTCTTGGCCACGGAGGCCGAGCCTCCGGCGTGACACTAACCGCTCGTGTCGCTTCCCGGTTTCACACAGCAACGCGTTCACCCCTCCGGGAGGACAAGGGTTGTGTTGCGGTGGCCTGTCGGCCTGAGGTGAGGGCTGGATTGTTTGGACCGGTAAGTCTGATGGGGCGCGCCCTGCTCG
>CALGOA010000169.1 GCA_937958015.1 uncultured Acidimicrobiales bacterium
ACCGCTTCGTAGTAGCTGTTGAACAGGTAGTTGAAGTCGGGGTCGAACGGTTTGTAGGCAGCGTCGAATTCGTTCAGAAGAAACGTCTCAAAGAACCAGGTGACATGGGCGCGATGCCACTTCGTTGGTGAGGTGTCGGGCATCGACTGCACCGTCTGGTCCTCGGGTGACAGCGGCTCTGCGAGTCGTTCGGTCTGATCGCGTATGGCCTGATAACGCGCCGCCAGGTCGGTTGCGGTGGTTATGGCAGATCGTTTTGACATGTCACTCCAGTAAACACCGGCCATAGGTGGGTCATTCCGTCAGGAGGGGGAGAAGCGCCGGTGACCTGCATCTTGTCCGACCGAGGTAACGAACACATCACCCCGGAGGTGGATTCACCCGTTCCGGAATGAACGAAGCAGGCCCGGCGTTCCACCGGCCATGAATTCGAATCTGATCGGCGACGTGGTGATGTATGGGGCGGACTGGTGTGGCGATTGCAGGCGGGCCAAGGCCTACTTCGCAGACCAAGACATCAATTACACGTACGTCGATTTGGAGGCCAATCCCGATGAGGTGGAGCGGGTACTCGAACGCAACGATGGCGTGAAAAGAATTCCGGTCATCGTGTTTGCCGACGACAGTCATTTGGTCGAGCCGAGCGACGCCGATCTTGATCTGAAGGTCGCCGAACTGTCGCCGGCCCCCGACGGTACTCGAATCAACGACGCCCGAACGGACGCCGAGGGCAGAGGTGTCGAGGACACCGGGACGAGCGGCGTCAGTGTGATCGACAACGCAGATGCGAACCGATTCGAACTCATGATCGATGGCGAGTTGAAGAGTTTCGCCACCTATTCCGATCGGCAGGGGGCGTTGGTGGTGCCCCACGTGGAGACACTGCATCGCTTCCGGGGCAACGGCCATGCCGAGCAGTTGATGGACGGCGTGGTGGAGAATCTACGCAACACCGGCCGGACCATCGTGCCGCTGTGTCCGTATGCGGCTCGTTACCTGCGGGACCGCCCGGCGACCCACGACCTCCTGGCCCCCTAACGCCCTCCCTTCTGCAAATTCCTGATGGGCACTACATCTGACGGTGTTTCCAAGGGGTAGAAAGGGCGCGATGTAGCTGCCATCAGGAAGTTGGCCCGGTGCTCGGGGCCTTTGTTGAGAGCGAGGTTCGTCGGCAAGACTCGACGGGTGGACTTCAACCTGCCATCGGAACTGGTCGACTACCTGAGTGAGCTCGATGCGTTCATCGAGGCCGAGATCATCCCACTCGAACAGGTCGATGACAACATCCGGTTCTTCGATCACCGGCGCGAGGATGCTCGAACCGATTGGGACCGGGGCGGATTGCCAAACCACGGGTGGGAAGCCCTGCTGGCCGAGGCCCGTCGTCGCGCTGACGCCGCCGGTCACTATCGGTACCCGCTGAGCGAAGAGTACGGGGGCCGCAACGGCACGAACCTCGGCATGGCGGTGATCCGGGAGCACTTCGCCCGCAAGGGTCTGGGGCTGCACAACGATCTTCAGAACGAACACTCGATCGTCGGGAACAACGTCGGTCTACTGCTGATGATCGAGTATGGATCCGAGAAGCAGAAGGCCGAGTGGATCGAACCGCTCGCAACCGGACAGCGGTCCTTCGCTTTCGGGATCACCGAACCCGACCACGGTTCGGATGCGACGCACATGGAGACCACCGCCCGGCGCAACGGTTCGAGCTGGATCATCGACGGCACCAAGACCTGGAACACCGGTGTTCACACCGCCACCCACGACCTGATCTTCGCTCGAACCAGTGGCGAGGCCGGCGACGGTCGTGGCATCACCGCGTTTCTGGTTCCCACCGATGCTGCTGGGTTCGTGGTCGAGGAATACCTCTGGACCTTCAACATGCCGACCGATCACGCTCGGATTTCGATGACGGGAGTGGAGGTCGCGGACGATGCAGTGTTCGGTGAGGAGGGGAGAGGGCTTGCCGTGGTTCAGCACTTCTTCAACGAGAACCGCATCCGGCAGGCGGCTTCCAGCCTCGGTGCCGCCGAGTTCTGCATCGACCGATCCATCGCATTTGCGAAACAGCGCGCACCATTCGGCAAGGCGCTTTCGCAGAATCAGGCGATTCAGTTCCCGGTGGTCGAGCTGGCAACCCAGTGTGAAATGCTGCGGGCTCTTATTCACAAGACCGCATGGGAGATGGACACGAATGGAGCGTTCTCCGTTAGCGATAAGGTCTCGATGTGTAACTACTGGGCCAATCGGCTGTGTTGTGAGGCCGCCGACCGGGCGATGCAGATCCACGGCGGGATGGGATACAGCCGCCACGAACCCTTCGAGCACATCTATCGGCACCATCGCCGCTACCGCATCACCGAAGGTACCGAGGAAATCCAGATGCGGCGGGTGGCCGGTTACCTCTTTGGGTTCATGAAACAGGCCGCACCGAAGGGGGTCTGATGGATCTTCTGGCGGCGGTCACGAAGGCGCTGGGCGAATCCTTCGGCTCGGTCACACCGCTGACCGGTGGCGCCAGCTACCGGTCGTATCGCATTACGACAGCAGCCGGAGTTCACCGACATGTCAGAACTACCGCAGGTGCCGAACAGGACGACGAGACAACACTGCGGGTCGGCTTGTTCGTCGAAGCCGAGCTGCTGCGGCGAGCCCACGATGCCGGGGTTCCGGTGCCGCAGGTTGTCGGCTTTTCCCAGGACCCCGAGGTCCTGGTCAGCGAGTGGCTTGAGGGGGAAACCCTCGGTGGCAGAATCGCCCGTCGACCCGCATTCGAGGCCGCTCGGGGGAAGTTCGCCCGACAGTGCGGACAGGCTCTGGGTCGGATCCATTCGGTTCCCGTCGACGGCCTGAACCTCGACCACCAGACCGCCGAGTCGTTCATTCGCCGGACCCATGAGCGGTACCGAGGCCTCGGCGTTGTGCGTCCGATGCTCGATGGTGTCGCCCGGGCGCTGCTGAACACGGCACCCGAGCCAGCCAAGGTTTCGCTTGTCCATGGCGACTTCCGCAATGGAAACCTGATGGTGCATCCAGACGACGGGATCGTTGGGGTTCTCGATTGGGAACTGGCCCGAATCGGCGATCCGATGCAGGACCTTGGGTACCTGATGTTGAACAGCTGGCGATTTGGCGTGCCCGAACGAGAGGTCGGCGGATGCGGGTCTGCGGCGGAACTGTTCGCGGCCTACGAATCCGAAACCGGAGTGGCCGTCGATCGCGACCGCGTCGCCTGGTGGCAGGCGGCAGGTTCGTTCTGGTGGGGTGTGACCTGCCTTGTGCAGGCTGCCCGTTTCGATCCTGAACGGCCCAGCACCATGGAGTTCGCTGCGATCGGACCACGGGTGAGCGAGGCCGAAGTGGACTGCGCCAATCTGTTGTTGCCGGGTGTGACGGTGACGCTCGACTCGATCCACGAGTCGGAGGGACGCTGGTCACCCGCCCTCACCGAGGCGGTGCGCCTGGGAACTACTGAATTTGGCTCGGGGTATCGGTCGCGGGTCATTGGCTCGATGATCGACACCCTCCAACGCGAATCCCGGTTGGGATGGTCGGTCCAAAACCAGGAACTGGGACGGCTGATCGAACTTTTCGGAACCGGCGGGTTCCTGGACGACCTGCGCCGTCGCTTGGCCGACTCGTTGTGGGAAGGACGTCGGTCGATTGCAGATCCGACGATCGCCGACCACCTGATCCGAACTGCGTTGAACGATCTTCGGATCGATCAGCCCTCGTACTCGGCCCCGCCCCTCACCGATCTGATAGAGCGGTAGCGCTCAGGCCCGACGGTTCAGGTAGTCCCGAGCGATTTCCTGCAGTCGGTCCCGTCCGAAGCTGGGATCGTGGCCTCCGTGGACGACGTTGACGGGCATGGTGAGCAGCCGCTCCATCGTCTGGCAGTAGTCGGCGATGTTGGCGTCGCTGCCTTCGTCGAGCAACGGCCCGTCGTAGATGGCGTCTCCGGAGAACAGCGTTCCGGTGAAGGACTCCCACAGCCCGATCGACCCGGGGGAGTGGCCGGGCAGGTGCATCACCTCGAACCGTCGGTCGCCGAGGTCGAACACGTCGCCTTCGTCGATCAGTCGGGTTGCGTGAGCACCACGTTGCTCGAACCCATCGAGCGTCATTCCAGCCGGCAACGCCGTCACGAGGTACGGATGGTCCAGTGAGTACCCTGCGGCCTCCATCGAGGCCATGCCCTCCGGGCCGTACGCGATCTGCGGATCGAGCGACTGCATGTAGGGACGTTCGAGGTCACCCGCTTCCAACGCGTGGATAGCGATCGAATCGAATTCGTGGTGCGAGCCGATGTGATCGCCGTGGCTGTGGGTCGCTACCGCTGTCACCGGTTTGTCGACGAGGTCGGAGATCTCGTCCGACAGCCGGGCAACACCCATGCCCGTGTCGATGATCAGATCACGATCGCGACCGCTCACGTGCCAGATGTTGCACTGCATCAGAGGAACGACGTGGGGTTCCCAAAACAACGTGATCGAATCGTCGACGCGGCGACGTTCAAACCACCGGTCGGCGATTGGCAGCGTCATCGGCTTGAGGGTTTCGTCACAGCCGCGATCGTATCGGCAGCCCGTTCCCACCCGCTTACGCGCAAATGGATGGGTGGGGTCCCGGTTGTGGGTCGGGGTCCATCCGCTGCGACTTGGCCATCAGCCACATGCGTTCTACCTGATGGCAGCTACATCGCGTGCGTTCTACCCCTTGGAAACACCGTCACATGTAGTCCCCATCAGGGATTTGCAGAAGGGGAAGGGGGAGGGTTAGTGGTGGCGGAAGGTGAAGCTGGCGGGGCCAACCGAGATGGTGTCGCCGTCGGTGAGGTCGATCATCGCCGCCACGTCGCGCCCCAGACGTTTGTCGTTCACGTTGGTGCCGTTGGTCGAGCCGTTGTCGACCACCACCCAGACATCGTCCTCGGGAACGATCTGGGCGTGGAAGCGGCTCACGTTGCTCTCGTCGATAACGATGTCGTTCTCGGGGTGCCGCCCAATCCGCAGGCCAACTGAACCGAGGTCCACCGATCGTCCGTCGGCCAACCGAAGTTCGGCTGCCGGGACCGCCGGCCCGTCATCAAAACTGCGTTCGATCGAGAAGGTGCCGGGCCGCCGATCGGCGTTTTCGGTGAATTCGACCGACACCGGGCCGGCGAACGTGAGGTTCTCACGGGCCACCACCGAGCGGATTTCGTCGATCAGATCCCGAACGATGGACGGACCCTGGCCACGAATGTGGGCACTGTCCTCGGGCGAGAGTTCCACCACGTACCGATTGGCGACCGTCGCAACGCCCTTCACGTTGACCCGACGATCACGAAGGGCAACCCGACGAAGCCGTCGACCGATCTCGACCGGCTGTAGTCCGGATCGAAATGCGCGGGCCATCAAACCCTCGACGAACTCTTCGATTTGCCCTTCCACTGCACGTAAAGCCATCGCATCGAGCACTCTAGGCGAAATCGGCCGATAGGGATCGGCGGGCCGGTTCGGCCGCGCGGAACCCCTCACCAGTGCTTTACAACTACGATTCTGCGCAGTGTCCGACGCCGTACTCACCGTTCTTCGCCTCGGGTTCCTGGCGCTCGTTTGGGTCTTCTTCCTGCGCATAGCGAGTGCCGTGTGGACCTCCGCTACCATCAAGGCACCTTTGCGTACCGAAGAACACCGCCCTCGCAAGCGCCGCCGCAACTCGTCGCAGTCGTCGGTGGTGATCCTCGAACCCGTCGAGCATGCTGGTCTGGTCTATCCCGTCAACGAACAACTGACCATCGGCCGTTCCGCCTCGTGCGACGTCACCCTGGACGACACGTTCGTGTCCTCTCAGCACGCCCGGGTCGCCAAGACCGACGCCGGTCTGGTGGTGTCGGATCTCGGCTCGACGAACGGCACCTACGTGAACCGCGAGAAGGTAACGTCGCCGATTCAGGTCGAACGTGGGACACGGCTACAAATCGGTAGCACCGTGATGGAGGTCCGCTGATGAACTTCGAGGTGGGCGCAGCGACAGACACCGGCATGGTTCGGGACGCCAACCAGGACCGCTACCTGGTGCACGGCAACTTCGTCGCCGTTGCCGACGGGATGGGCGGTCACGCCGGCGGCGAGCTGGCCGCGGAGACCGCGGTGGAAGAGTTGCGTCGTTTCCCAACGATGCTCGACACCGGCGACATCGTCGACGGAATTCAGAACGCCAACCGGGAAGTGCTGCAGGCGGCCGAACGGACCGGGATGACCAATATGGGCACCACGGTGGTGGCGGCCCTCCTTCGTCCAGACCGACGATCGGTCACGGTGGCCAACGTTGGTGACAGCCGGGCCTATCTCCTCAGCCGAGGAGAACTGGACCAGATCACTCAGGACCATTCGTTGGTCGAGGACCTGCTTCGGGCCGGCAAGATCAACGAGGAAGAGGCGCGGGATCACCCGCACCGAAACGTGGTCACCCGCGTGTTGGGCATCGGGGAAGATCCCGAGGTCGACACCTTTGATCTGGCCGTTGGCGCCGGCGACATGATCCTGCTCGCTAGCGACGGACTCTTCAACGAGGTTGATCACCACGCGCTGGCAACCATTCTGTCCAACGCTGACGACCTCGACGAAGCCGCCACCCGCCTCGTGGAGCGGGCCAACCAGAACGGTGGTCACGACAACATCACCGTCGTGATCGTGCGGCTGACCGACGATGACGAGCCGGCGGTTAGCCAACCGGCCAGCGCCGCCGACATCGCGGTGGGTCCCGACGACACCACGCAGGTGTTTCCCGGCACGCCGCTCGTCGACCCCGAACGGGGTGGCGAGGCGCTCACCGACAGCCTGCCCCACCGGGCTCCTTACGATGATGCCTCCGCCGAGGACACGGTCACGTTCGAGGGTGCCCCTTCCGCCGCTGACACCCGCAACCTGGGAGCCGAAGAGACCGCCAGCATGGAGCGGCCCAGCCCGTTGCTCTCGGACCATCCCGACGACCCGATCGACACCGAGGTGCTTCAGGTCGATGTGCTCGACGGCCCGGACAACGAGGCTGTTCTGGACCCGCCGACCGAGGAACTGCCGGTCGTCGTCAAGCGCAAACGGAACTGGGTTCGAGCGCTGATCTTCGCGTTCTGCGTGTTCGCCCTGTTGGGACTCGGGGTCGGCGGCGTGGTCGCCTATGGCCGCAATGCCTGGTTCGTCGAGACGGTTGCCAACGAGGTTGTGATCCAACAGGGACGACCCGGCGGAGTGCTGTTCATCCAGCCCCAGGCCGTTCGGGCCACCGGAATCGACATCAACGATCTGAACCCCGGTTCCCGCAATCGGGTCACTGATCAGCCGGTCTTCTCCAGCCTCGAAGAGGCCGAAGCCTTCGTCGACCAGCTCGAACTTCGAACCCTCGAGTAGCCGGCGCATGGCACTCTTCACTCCGGTGGGGCCCGAGGATGGCCTTCATCATCCCCGAACCGTCGAGATGGGCCTACTCGTCGGCGCCGGATTGCTGACCGCCGGCGCGTTTGGACTGGCCGCCCTCGCCAATCGTTCCGACACGCCGCCCGCGGTCTTGCCATTTCTCGGACTGGTCCTTTTGCTGCTCGGAACGGCGCACTTCATGGTCCGGCGGCTGGCTCCGTCGGCCGAGCCCACCCTGCTGCCCGTCGTGGGGTTTTTGAACGGTCTTGGGTACGTGATGATCGCCCGCCTCGATGAGGACTTCGCCGCCCGCCAGTCGGTGTGGACACTGGTGGGCCTCGTCGCGTTTACCGCAACGCTGATCGTCGTACCCAGTATCCGCCGGCTCGCCGATTTCCGATACCTGCTCGCGCTCGGCGGACTGATCCTGCTTCTGTTGCCCCTGCTTCCGTATATCGGGGTGGAGATCCGTGGAGCCCGGATCTGGGTGAACATGCGGTTCTTCACCATCCAGCCCGGCGAGTTCGCCAAGGTGGTCCTCACGTTGTTCCTGGCCGGGTACCTGGTCGACAAACGGGAGCTCCTCACGGTCAGCACGCGCCGATTCGCTGGAATCAACATCCCCGACCTGCGGCACTTTGCGCCACTGGCCCTGGCTCTCGCCATTGCGATTCTGGTCATGGTCGCAGAACGCGACCTCGGGTCCTCACTGCTGTTCTTCACCCTGTTCGTGGTCATGATGTATCTGGCGACCTCGCGGGTGGCGTACGTCATCGGCGGGCTCGTCTCGTTCATCGCCGGATCCGTGTTGTCGTACCAGATGTTTTCGCATGTGCAACGTCGTGTTACCGCATGGCTCGATCCCTTCAGCGATGCCAACGATTCCGGATTTCAAGTCGCCGAAGCATCCTTTGCCATGGCGGACGGAGGCCTCGTCGGTACCGGTCTTGGAGAAGGGACACCGGGCGTGATTCCAGCGGTCACCACCGACATGATCTTCGCTGCCATCGGTGAGGAATTCGGTCTGCTCGGTGCGGCGGGTGTGCTGGTCGCGTTCCTTCTGTTCGTCGGAGCAGGATTCCGGGTCGCCTTGGATGCGGTCGACCCGTTCGAGAAGTTGGTGGCCGGCGGACTCACTGCACTGTTGGGTTTCCAGGTCTTCGTTATCGTCGGAGGTGTGGTGAGGATCCTTCCCCTCACCGGTGTGACGCTGCCGTTCGTCAGCTACGGCGGATCTTCGCTTGTCGCCAACTACGTCATCCTGGCGATCCTTATTCGAATCTCTGATTCGGCGGCCAAGGATCGAAGTCACGGTGGCGCTGACAAAACGTTGTTGGGCACGTCATGATCGACAAGTCACTGCGGCGGTTACTCATGGTGCTGGTCGTCTGCTTTTCGGTGCTGCTGGTCCAGATCAGTCGGATCCAGGTTCTCGATGCCGAGGACCTGCGCAACAACCCGGAGAACGGTCGATCGATTCTGCGAGACTTCAACCAGCGGCGGGGCCCGATCCTGACGATCGATGGCACGATCGTTGCCGACTCCACCGAAGTCTTTGACTCGGCGTTCACCTATCAACGGCAGTATCCCGAGGCCGAGTTGTACGCCCACACCGCTGGCTACTACTCGTTCAACCTTGGCGCTTCAGGCGTAGAGAAGACCTACAACGACTGGTTGTCGGGTCGCTCGGCCGCTCTTCGGCTGAGCGGCCTGAACTCATTTCTGGGCGGTGCGGGAGAACCGGGAACCGTTGTGCTCAGCATCGACCACCGGCTTCAAGAGGCAGCCCAGGAGCTGTTGGCCGGAAGGGAAGGATCGGTCGTGCTCCTTCAGCCCTCCACGGGCGCGGTGTTGGCGATGTACAGCGAGAACACCTTCGATCCTCGACTGCTGGCGAACCACGATGGAGCGGCTGCGGTGGCGGCGTCTGCTGAGTTGAACGACGCCCCCGGTAACCCGCGGCGCCCAGCGGCATTCAGCGACAACTTCTTCCCCGGGTCCAGCTTCAAAGTTGTGACCGCCGCAGCACTTCTCGATGGCGACGTTGGAGCCATCGACGTCCCGCCGTCGGCCGAGTACTTCGCACCGCTGGCGAGCAGGCCCATCGGCAACTCCGGCGGAACCTTGTGTGGCGGATCGATCGACGACATGATCGCTTCGTCCTGCAATACCGGATTCGCTCGCCTCGCAGCCGAGTTCATTGGGCCCGAACAGATGAGCGACACCGCCGAGGGATTCGGTTTCAACGATCCGCTCCCGTTCGATCTCGCTGGCTCGGTGGCAGCCGTATATCCGACCGATTTCGGCGATCGGCTCCGGGACCCGGAGGGTGAGAATCTCGTCGGCGTCTACGCCGACAGCCCGGTCCTCGCGCAGTCGGCACTGGGACAGAACAACGTGTCGGCCTCGCCGCTGCAGATGGCGGTCGTTGCGGCGGCCGTTGCAAACGGTGGTGAGGCGATGAGCCCGCATGTCGTGCACGAGGTTCGCAAGGCCGATGGGTCGGTGGTTCACACCGTCGAAAGCGACGTTTTCAGCACAGCCACCTCGCCGGAAACCGCGTTAGCCCTGCAGTTGGCGATGCGGGGTGCGGTTCTGGATGGGACGGCGCGCGGTCTTGCGATCGACGGCATCGACGTCGGCGCAAAGACCGGCACGGCCCAGCTCGGCGAAGACGAGGCTGGATCTCACGCGTGGGTAATTGGCTTCGCTGGAGATCCCGGGTTCCCTCCCGAAATAGCATTTGCAGTGCATGTCAAAGCCAATCCTGAAGTCCCTGATCAGAGCGGTTCACGAACCGCAGTACCGATCGCTCGGGAGCTTGTGGCCCAGTACTTCGGGCTCACATGACGATCATCACGTTGACCACGAAGTCCGTCGTAGTTTCACTACCCTTGGGCCGCTGTGACTGATTCGACCGCACAACGCCCGGTGCTCAACGGCCGATACGAACTTCACCGTCGTCTCGCCCGGGGTGGCATGGCTGATGTTTTCCTGGCTCACGATCAACTGCTCGACCGGCCGGTCGCAGTGAAGGTGCTGTTTCCCCAGTTCGCCTCCGAGCCGCTCTTTGTCGAGCGATTCCGTCGTGAAGCCCAGGCCGCCGCCAATCTGAACCATCCCAGCATCGTCGCCGTGTACGACTGGGGCGAGTACGACCGCACCTATTTCATCGTTATGGAGTACGTCGAAGGCCGGAGCCTTGCCGAACTGCTTCGGGCCGAGGGTGTCCTGCACCCCGACCGTGCCGTTGAAATCGCAATTGATACTGCTGCCGCACTCGGCTTTGCCCATCGCAACGGCACCATCCACCGAGACGTCAAACCCGGCAACATCCTCATCACTCCCACCGGCCAGGTGAAGGTCACCGACTTCGGTATCGCTCGCGCCTTTGGCGGTGGCGATGATCTCACCCAGACCGGTTCGGTCATGGGTACCGCCACCTACTTCTCGCCCGAGCAGGCTCAGGGCAAACAGGTCGACCCCCGAAGTGACCTCTACAGCCTCGGCGTCGTGCTCTTCGAGATGGTTACCGGCCAGCCGCCCTTCAGCGGTGACACCCCGGTCGCCATCGCTTACAAACACGTCCAGGACGAGGCGCCCACACCGGCCGCGATCAACCCGAACGTGCCGGTCAGCCTCGGTGCGATCATCGATCGGCTCCTCGCCAAGCAGCCCCAGACCCGGTTCGCATCCGCGGAGGATCTGCGGGCGGAACTGCGTCGCATGGGCGATGCCAACATTGTTCCCGCTCGGCCCGCAGTCCTGGCTCCCCATGTCGATCTCACCGCCGACGCCACCACGGCGATCGCCCCGGTCCCGGCGACGGTGCAACCGTTGGCTCAGGCTGCCCCAGCCGCACAGGCCGCTCCCGCACAGATGGCGGCGCACTACGTCGAACCACCCCGACGCAACGGACTCTTCCTCGTCGCCCTGCTCATCATGATTCTGGGTGTGGCGGGTATCGCGGGCTACATCTACGTGAACTTCGGCGACCAGAGCGCCGAAGAGGGCCCGAAGATGATCGAGGTTCCCAACGTGACCAACCGGTCCCAGGGCGAGGCCGAGAATACGTTGGAGGACCTGAATCTCAGATTCGAATCCCGCCCGGTTGACGGCGAAGCGGGCGTGCCGCCGGGAACGGTCGTCGATCAGTCGCCGGCCGCCGGTGAGCTGCTGGATGAGGGCGGCACCGTTGTGATCCTCGTCTCCCGCGACACTCAGAAGGTCGTGCTCGAGGACGTAGCTGGATTCAACATCGATGAAGCCCAGAGTCGGCTGGAAGAGGACGGGTTCATCGTCAGCCTCGTGTTCGAGGACAGCCTCGAGATCCCGGAGAACGTCGTGATCCGGTCTGACCCGGCCCCGAATCAGGAACTGGACCGCGGCAGTTCGGTCGACATGATCGTCTCCTCCGGACCCGATCAGGTGCCGGTTCCCGAGGTGGCAGGACTCAGCGTCCTCGAGGCCTCGAACGAACTGGGTCGCAGTGGGCTGCCAAACCCACAGATCGTCATCGAGGCATCCGAAGACGTCCCAGCCGACGAAGTGATCGGAACCGATCCTCCCGCAGGAACGGCCGTCTCGATCGACCGCATCGTGCAATTGTTCGTCTCATCGGGGCCGCCCGAGGCGATCATTCCACCGGTCGTCGGGCTGGATCAGGCCACTGCGCAAGCCAACCTGCAGGCTGCAGGGTTCGAACCCTTCGTTGAATTGCGCGATGTGCCGAACGGGTCACCTGATGCGGGCATCGTGCTGGCCCAGGATCCGCCGGCGAACACGCCGCTGGTGCAGGGATCGACCGTGCGGATTCAGGTGGGAGTCGAACTGGCTCCTCCTCCACCCGACACCACACCAACCACCCAACCTCCCGCCGAGGGTGACGGCTAGACAGCCCGTCACACTCGTCGCAGAAACCCGGCGGGCCGCTGGTGCTCCGGGCGTTCTACACTG
This sequence comes from uncultured Acidimicrobiales bacterium, assembly GCA_937958015.1. Classification (GTDB taxonomy): domain Bacteria; phylum Actinomycetota; class Acidimicrobiia; order Acidimicrobiales; family SZUA-35; genus JABDIY01. The sequence goes on from CALGOA010000169.1 coordinate 12,360, forward strand.
GGGGCGTGGATGACCGAGCCATCGAATCGGCCTTCGAGCCGACCACAGACTTTCCCGAGTACATCGAGGACGATGACGGTTCGATCGTCGGCGGTACCAGTTCCCACGATCTGGAGATACAGCAGCGTCGGCGCACCATCGTCCGAATCGCTGCGGTCTTCGCTGTCGTCGGTCTGACGCTGGCTGGATTTGGTCCTCTGCGGAGCCTGGTCGCCGTGGTCGTCGCCTACGTGCTGTTCATGACCGGGATCAAGACGATCGGTGCGTTTGCGCGTCCGATTCCCGAGGCCCTGCCACCGGGTGAGTTGCGACGGGTGAAGCTGAACTATCGCTGCGATGTGTGCGGAACCGAGTTGCGCCTGACCTTGGCCAATGATCAGGTGCCGGAACCGCCAAAGCACTGCACCGAGCCGATGGTGTTAACAACCGACCTCAACGACGTGCTCTAACCGTTCTCTCTGCTCCCGGTAAGCAGCGGGGTGAATATGACGGGAAGGTTACGAACACCCTACGTACGGGTTACAACACACCGAGTTATCCACAGGTGTGGAAAACCATCGTCGACGGGTTATCCACAGCGATCTTCGCTGGTCAGCAAGGTTTTCAACCGAGATGCTAACGGCTGCTTGTCGCTTGTGATGGCCCTTGATCGGCTTGTCTGTTGACAGTCCGGTTCAACGTTGAACGTCAGGTTAGGGGATGTTCTCGCGACCCCAAACGAGGAACGCGATATCCACTACCTTTCCACCGCAGAGGTTGGCCGATACCCCACATGGTGGTGATTTCCGCGCCCCGGGCGGTTGCCAAGCGGCCTCTTGCGGGTGCCTGGAGTGCTGAACGGGTCGACGAGTGCGCCGCCGGCGAGGGCTCGGAAGTTCGTCTATCGATACTGGGTGGCCGCAAGGATTCCGGCCAGGATCATGCCGAGACCACCGAGCAGATACCAGTTACTCGGGGATCCGAGGGCATCGATGGTGAAGAGGTAGTTGACGAGGATCATCGCAACACCACCGACGAAACCGAACAACATGAGGGCCGGTACCCACTTGGGCGAGGGACCCCGGTACTCGACCACTTCGGGCTTCATGGAGCGTTCGCTCACAACCTCGGTCGGGCGGGTGCCCTTGGGGGTGATTCGGCTCTTCGATGGGTCCTGTCGTGCCACGGGGGCGATGGTACTACCGAATCCACGGGCGAAGAGAGAATCTCGGGGACCAGCCCGCATGCGAGCCAGTAGCTTTGGACCATGGCCAGCACGTCCGGCGGACCCAGGATCCTCGTCATCGACAACTACGACAGTTTTGTCTACATCCTCGTCCAGTATCTGGGTGAGTTGGGGGCAGAACCCATCGTCGTCCGCAACGATGAGCAGACGATCGAGGAACTGGTGGCGCTCGAGCCCGACGGAGTCCTCATCTCACCCGGCCCCGGTCGCCCCGAGGATGCCGGCGTGTCGAAGGCCGCGATCGAACGTTTCGGCGGTCAGGTGCCGGTGCTCGGGGTATGCCTGGGTCATCAATCGATCGGCGAGGTGTACGGCGGAACCGTCGTTGGCGCAGCGGAGTTGATGCACGGCAAGACGTCGGACGTCGAGCACGGTGGCGTAGGCGTATTCGAGTCGCTCGGTTCACCGGTTCAGACCACCCGCTACCACAGCTTGATCGTGCAGGCCGACGATCTTCCCGACGTCCTGGAGGTCACGGCCACGACCACCGATGGGGTCATCATGGGCTTGCGCCACCGCACGATCGACGTGGAAGGTGTGCAGTTTCACCCCGAGTCGATTTTGACCGTCGGTGGAAAGACCATGGTTGCGAACTTCCTACGCCGTTGCGGTAGCACTGTGGAGGCCGAGAGCAGCTCGGTTTGATTTGTCTGAGTGACCGCTGTCACGGCATGATGTTCGGATGCAGAAAGCGGTAGGCGTCGACACGACTCCGTCGTCGACGAGCAAACCGAACCCGCAGTTCCGGGCTGGTATCGGACCGACCTGGCCGTCGAACGCTTGATGCTGCATTCGCTGGAGCGCACCGGAGGTCACCTCGGCTTCCGAGTCGGGGCGGAGGCCTCGCCGAACCCAATCACTACCGAGTTGCTGTAAAGGAAATCATGAGCACTGAACTTGACGATCGAACCGCCACCTCTTCCGACGAGATCTCGGCGAACAATGAAGGTCGCACCCTCGCGATGATCTTCAACGAGCGGGTCGCCGAATCCGGGGACCTCACTGCGATTCGGTGGCGCAACGACGATGATTCGTGGAGTGAATGGACCTGGAATGACTACGCCGACCGGGTGGCTCGGGCTGCGGGCGGACTGGCCGAACGTGGTGTGAAACGGGGTGATCGGATCCTTCTGATGATTCGAAACGTCGCCGAGTTCCACATCCTCGATACCGCGGCCCTCTTCGTGGGCGCCACTCCGGTCAGTATCTACAACTCTTCCAGCCCTGAACAGATCGAGTATCTGGCCAACGATGCAGGTGCGACGTTGGCCATCGTCGAGAACGAGGGTTTCTATAATTCGTTGGCCTCGGTTCGCGAGTCGATTCCCACGCTGGGGTCGATCGGGGTAGTCGACGGTTCAGCCGGTGACTTCTCGTTCGAGGACCTGATGGCTGCCGACCCGGTCGATCTGGCGGAGGCCGCAAAGATCGCCCAGCCCGACGATCTCGCCACCCTCATCTATACCTCCGGCACCACCGGGCCCAGCAAGGGCGTGATGATTGACCACGCCAATGCGGTGTGGAGCGTGGACTCCACCAGTCGGGTGTTTGGCATGGACCTGGTCGGAAAGCGAGTCATCAGTTATCTCCCGATGGCCCACATCGCCGAGCGCATGATGAGCCACTACCTCGGCATCTATCGCGGCATGGAAGTCACCTGCTGTCCCGATCCGACCCAGGTCGCCGTCTACGCCCGCGAGGTTCATCCGCACGTGATGTTCGGTGTGCCCCGTGTCTGGGAGAAGATTTACGCCGGGGTGAACGCCGCCCTTGCTGCCGATCCCGAGAAGCAGCAGAAGGTGGCCGAAGCGATCGAGGCCGCCGCTCCGATCCGTAAGAAGATGACCATCGGTACCGCCTCAAAGGAGGAGATCGAGACCTACGAGTTTCTTGATGCCGTTGCCTTCTCGACGATCCGCGGGCTTGTCGGGCTTGACGAACTCATCATCGCCTCCACCGGTGCCGCTCCAATCCCGGCCGAGATGATGGACTGGTTCCGCACGATCGGCGTGCCGCTTTCCGAGGTCTACGGACTAAGCGAGACAACCGGTGCCATGACCTACGACGCGTTCCGGGTCAAGGCCGGTTTCGTCGGTCGCCAAACCCCCGGGTGTGAGGTCAAGTTGGCCGAAGACGGCGAAGTGTTGTGTCGCGGTGGCAACGTGTTCCGCGGGTATTTGAATCAACCGGAGAAGACCGCAGAGGTTCTCGACGAGGACGGCTGGTTCCATTCAGGCGACATCGGTGAGATCGACGACGAGGGATACCTCCGGATCGTCGACCGCAAGAAGGAACTGATCATCACCGCCGGCGGCAAGAACATCTCGCCCGCAAACCTGGAGGCGGCTCTTAAGATGATTCCATTGGTGGGTCAGGCGTGTGCCATCGGTGATCAGCGCCCGTTTGTCTCGGCCATCGTGACCCTCGATCCCGACGCCGCAAGCGCCTGGGCTGCGGCCAACGGTGTCGATGCAGACCTGGCGTCGCTATCGAAGAACCCCGATGTTGTCGAGGCCGTCAACAGCGGCCTGCGGGACGCGATGGCCAATTTCAACAACGCCGAAGCGGTCAAGAAGGTGGCGATCCTCGAAGAGGAATGGCTGCCCGACACCGACGTGCTGACTCCGACGTCGAAGTTGAAGCGTCGTGGAATCCACGCCCGCTACAGCGACGAGATCGAAAGTCTCTACGCGAAATAGCGGCGTGGCGGCACATGCCGTCTTCATCAACCTTGGTGTTTCCTGAGCGGTCGGGCCCCCCCACCTGCGGTTACTGACCCCCCAGTTGGTTGTAGAACCATCTAGTCTGTGAAGCCTATGAGTACGTCACTACGCCGCACTGGTCGGTGAGCGCATGTACCGCCTCTCTGGCATCGAACCCTGAGTGTTCGACCGAGTGGCGGTGGCAGCTCGCCCGGAACTCCTCGTTCGAGGACTGTTCTGCGCGTCGGGAAATAGAGGTGCGCGAGTCACCTCGACGCTGTCTACGACAGTTGTTTTCGGTGGACCAGGTGACCGACAACTCGATGGTCAACTTCAGTGTGGCGGCTCGGTATGCCGCCGTGGAGGATCTCCTGAGCGAGGTTTGGCGGACCATCGTTCGACCACTGCTGCCCGAGATCGTTCTCACCGATCAACTCAGTGTTCGGCTTCCGGCTCGGCTCCTGCGGCTACCGGTCACCACCGCCCGAAGTGCCACCAGCGGAGAGTCGCTTGTGCACCTGACCGAACCGACGATCGTCTGGCCCCGTTCCCCCGGAGTGGTCGAGGCCGCACCGGGCTCGGACGCATCGACGAGCCCCGGAGCGAAGCTGGTTCGGATCGACGGACACTTCCGCGATGTCGCGACGCAGGTCGCTCGCATGTCGCTCGAGCCCGATACGACCGTCCTGGCCATGGGCTGTCGCACTGCCGAACTGGTTCCGATGCTGGCCCAAACCGGCGCGGCGCGGGCGATCGTTACATCGTGGGACGTCGAGGATCGCCACTGCGCAGGTTTCGGCGACGAGCTTGAGAGCCGACTTCGGTGCGGCCTCTCGGCGGCGGCGGCGCTGCGTTCGGTGCAGGCACTGCGAAGTTCACAACACCCATATGAGTGGGCAGGCTACTCGGTGGTCGAATTCGAGGACCAGGAAAGGCCGAGCCGATGACGGCACCCACGACCGAGATGCCCGAGATGCCGGAGGAGTTGCGCCAACTGCCGGTGATCGACCGGGACTCGATTCGCGAGGGCGACTTGGTATTCGGGACCAGACCGGGGCTGCTGCGCAGGTTGTGTGCCACGGCGGGCGAGATCTGGCGACATGTCGGTATCGCCGTGATGATCGATTCGCCGAATGGCCCCGTGATGGGGATGGTCGAGGTGGACGGGGACAGGTTCGAAACCCGACCGATCTCGAAGGTATGTGAGAGCTACGACTGGCTTGCCGTCGCTCGGGTCGCTGACGGTTTTGCGGTACAGCATGCGGTGGACTGGGCCCGCTACATGATTGGCGCCCGCCACACCTACGCCTTCGACGACGCCGTGTTGGCCGGATTCGTGGCGCTGACTCGATTCCACGTCGGTGATGTCGACCCCGAGCTAGCCGCCCGGATCGTCCGTCGGGCCGGTCGGGCGGCGTCGCCGCGCTGGACCGATCGGCGCATTACTCACACCTGCTCCTCGTTCGTCTACTTCGCCTTCAACTCGGGTAATGCGGAAGATCGTCTGGTCGTCGATCTGGAGGTAACCCAGAAGGTTGCGTTCGAGGTGATGAGTTCGAATCCCGTGCCCGCCATGCGGGCGCTTCGAGGGGCCCGCATGAACCGCCAGCAGTTGGTGGAAGCTGCTCGGGTGGTAGTTGGTGCAATCGGCGGAGGTGTCACTCCCGAAGTTGCCTCCAAAGAGGCACAGGGTCGCTGGGTAATGCCGGGCGATCTCTGGAGATCGCCATCGATTGAGTTCCGTGGTCTCGTTCCCAGTCGCAGATAAATCCGGCACAATCAGTATGTGCAGTTAAACGATTCCATACGCGTGAGCGTGATCGGCCACATCGGCGTGGTCGTGCCCGACGCGGGGTTTCGGCGACTGCAACCCGCTCAACGCCAGTTGCTGTCTCTTCTTGTCGCCGCTGGCCCTCAGGGGCTGACGGCCGACCAACTCGCCGACGAGATCTGGCCCGAACGGCTCCCGAACCGATGGCAGGCCTCGGTTCGAATGACGGTGTCCCGATTGCGGCGCAGCGTGGGGACCAACTTCGTCGACATGGTCGACGGGTATTACCGGCTGTCGCTCGGGGTCGATCAGGTCGATGCCTGGTACTTGAACGAATTGACCGAACGCTCGACGATCAACTTGACCGCTGGCGATGTCGATCGACTGGGTGACTTTCTCGGTCCGGTCGAAATCTACGGCGGTGTCGAGACCACCCTCACCATCGAGGCGTCGATCCGGGAGATCGAATCGGCCCAACGTATGCTCATCGCCGCTGCCGCCAATCGGCGAATCGAACTGCCTCGATCGGTGCTGCGCCAGCTGTATCGGCGGGTGCTGGCCGCGCCATACGAGGAGAGCTTGTGCGCTGACATCGCCCTGCTGCATGCCTTGGCAGGATCGGCAGCGGCGGCCCAGGAACTCATCGATGAGACCCGTCGAGAAATCCTGGGCTCGTACGGAGTGGAAGTGTCCGACGATCTCCTGGCGCTTGAGCGCAAGATCGCCGGCGGCAGCTTCCACCGTCAGGATCCCTCCCTCGAGCCTGACGAGGCCGCACCTGAACTACGGGCCGCACCGGCGGTGTTGCCGGTGGCGCTGCAGGTGCCGGTCGATGAGCCGGTTCTGCGGGCCGAGGCTGCTGGGGCGCTGGCCGAGATCCTCGCAACCGACCGCGCCATCGTTCTTCTCACCGGTCCGGCCGGAGCGGGATCCATTCGTCTCATCTCGCGGGCGCTGAGCCGAACCAAACGGACGCTCGGAACCATCCTCTACGGCCAATGCAGCGAAGGCGTTTCGCTTGCCTACGAACCCTTCCTCGAATTCCTTCCTGAGCTGCGCGCCACCGTGGCTCGCGGGGAAACCCAAGACGTCACTGCGGTGTGGTCAGCGGTCGCCGAGGAGCTTTCGACGTTGAGTAAGGGCCAACCGATAACGCTCGTGATCGGCCGTGCCCAAGAGATCGATTCGTCCTCGCTCGACCTGGTGGGATTCCTCGCACGATCGCAATTGCAATTTCCGCTGCGCATGGTTCTCTCGGGCCGGAACGATATCGAACGACCCGAGTTCGGCCGGCTTGAACGGCTCCTTAGCCCGTTGGAGAACGTTCATCGCATCACGATCGACCCGCTCACCGTGGACGAGGTAGCGATCATGGTTGCCGCCACGTTTCCCCACGCAGCGTCGGCCGTGCTGCGGAGCCTGTCGGAGGAGATCCAGGTCCGTTCCGGCGGCTTGCCCACCGTCGTCGGTGCGATCATCGAGACCCTCGATCCCACCACGTTGCGACTACCCGCATCCGGCACCGGTCAGAGTCACGACGTCTTTCACCAGTTGGTTGCCAACCTGTCGGTAAAGGCCCGATCGGTCGGCGTCGCCGCTGCGGTGCTCGGTCGGGATGCATCCCTGAACGACCTTGAGCTGATGACCGAACTCGACTCTGACGTGCTTCTCGACGTCATCGAAGAACTCCTCGACACTGGGCTTTTGGTGGAAACCGCCGGAGTCGACCGGCTCTCGTTCGCCCATCAGCTGGCCATGGACGAGTTCATTCAGCAGACCCGCGACATCCGGCTTCGCCAGATGCACATGAAGGCGCGCAACCTCACCGACGACCCGCACCGTCGGGCTCGGCATGATCTTCTGGCCTGGCCCACGGTTCCGAGCGCAGAAGTTCGATCCTCACAGCTGCGCTCGGCCCGACTACTTCACGGGCAGGGTTCCTACCGAGCCGCTGCCGCCGCCTTCCGGGAAGCGCAGGCGGTCGAACCCGATATCCCATTGGGCGTTCCCGATGGCATCGCCTACGCCGACGCTGTGTCGCGCACAGGGGCCCTCGCCGAAGCGACCGAACTGCGTAGCAAGGTCATCGCCCGTTGTATTGCAGAGGGCAACTGGGATGGTGTTTTGGGGGCGGCGATCGTCGGATTGCCCGAGGCCGAGTTGCTCGACGGCGACCCCGAACGATTCGCACAGCTGTCCTCCATACCCGCGGACCGGCTGAGCCCACTCCGACGATTCGACCTTGCGGTGCACCTCACCCGTCAGGCGGCGCTCCTGGGGCGGGAGGAAGTGTCCCGGGTCTGGGTTAATCGGGCTGGCGAATGGGCTCGGACTCCGGACCAGCAGGCCCAGGTGGCCATCGCCTGGCGCATGGCCAACGACGTTGCCGAACCGGCCCTCACGCGCCTTGCGCGGGTTGAGGAAGCGCTGAAGCTCCGGCTCGATCACGAGGATCGGCTCTCGTTGCTGTTGGTGTGTGCCCTCGATCGATACCAGACCGGCCGCATCGACGATGCGCTCGAAGCGATCGAGGAGCTGTCATCGATCGCGGAGCGTATCGCCCACCCGATGAGGATCTGGCATGCCGGACTCTTCACATCGATGCATCTCTTCACGATCGGAGCGTGGGACGAGGCTCGAGCCGCAGCCGACGAGACACACTCACACGGCCAACGATTCGGAATCACCGTGGCGACGCCGACCCGAATGGCCCAGGAGTTCTTTGCCATGTGGATTGCGGGGCAACACGGCGGGTTGGTTCCGCTGCTCGATGCGACGCCCCCCGACGACGCATCGTCGCTGCTGTTCCAAGCTGCGCATGCCGTTGCCCTGCACGCGGACGATCAGGCGGGTCGGGCCCAGCGCAAGGCGACCACGGTCGCTCGCCGGTTCCTGTCCGCTCCCGCCGCACACGGCATGGCGTCGATGGCCCTTCTGGCACCGGTCCTGGCCGAATCCGAGGATCGGGAACTCGTGGATCAGGTAGCCGGCACGCTGCGGACCCACGTCGGTTCCGGGCTGATCATCGGAGCCGGCGTCGCAAACATGGGGCCCGTTGGCCGGTACCTCGCCCAGCTCGAGGGGGAGTCCGATGCCGCTACGGCAGCTTCGATCGTGGCCACCGCCGATCGATTGAACATGCCGCTGTGGCGACTCATCAGCCGGTCCGACCTGCACAAGCTCGATCCCGCCGCAGTCGCCCCCGGCGAGATGGTGCAGATCGCCGCCGGCACCGCGATGGAAAGCCTGTTGTAGCCCGCCGGGGAGGTGGCAAAAATAGTTGAGCGGATATGGAGATCCCGCCGCCGGCATCTCCACACCCGCTCAAGCCGCCGCCAAGCGGCGAGACGCTGCTGCGTCGCAGAATGTCTCTGATAGCACCTTGTAGGTACTCCGTAATTGTTACCTAGGGTTGCAACCACGGTGTAACCACAAATCCACATGCTTGTACAAGCAGTGTACAACGGCTCCGACGAG
>CALGOA010000170.1 GCA_937958015.1 uncultured Acidimicrobiales bacterium
AGTCCATCGATGCTTCAGCGGTTTCCAGCGGGAGATCGTCAAGGATGCAGGACCGGGTTTCGTCACCGAACTCCAAAAAGTCGATCTGGTGATGAAGGGTTCGCATGGCGTCCAGACACTCGCCTGAACCTGAAATCAGAATGAGCAGACCCGGTGGCATGTTTTCAAGATCAGCTCCGGCGTTGTAGAACTCGATGAGCAGTTCTTCGGTTTCGGGGGTGTAGTTGCTATTGAAGTATCGGGTCAGGCACTGATCCTCGTACCGGTTGAAGTCGGCGATGAAGGGGTCGGCTTCGATGCCAACTTTGAAGCCCTCTATCACCGCAGCGGCGTCGCTGGTTCCTGGCCGCACGTCGCCGTAGATTTCGTCGAGTCTCTCCTCGATACAGGTATTCAGCGCATTCGAATAGTCACCGCGCTCCCAACGACGTTCCACGGTTCGGATCGTCTCGTAGAGCTCTCTTCGGGCTTCGACATTCAGCCGGTCAATGGCACACTCGCCGACGGTTGGCTCGGTCGATCGCGCCCTCTCCAGCAGCATTGGTTGCAGTGCCTCACACTCGATCAGTCCGTCTAGGACCGACTGCTGTTCCTCTTCGGAGAGCTTGGACTGGGCCGAGTAGGGGTCGGGTTGGGCTATCGAGACGTCAGCATCGTTCAAACGCTCAGCACCCAGTTGTCCCACCACGTAGTCACCCACACAGAGAGCCTGTTCGGAGTCCTGAATGGCGAGACCGCTCGGTGAGATCTCCAGCGCCGCCGCAAGCGCCGATGGACTGTCGAGTCCAAAGAGGTTGGAGAAGTCTTCGTCTGAAAGACATCCACGCACGACCTCTCGCAGATCGCGAGAGACTTTGATTTCACTATCGCCCAATACCGTTTCCGCAATCTCGGGATCTGCCAGGTCTGACGGCTCAACGCACTCCGGTGTCAGCTCAAGTGAAAACTGATCGCTGAACTGCTGGACAACCCGCTGGTCAGCATTGATGCACCGATAGGCGGTGGCGATCGTTTCGGTATCAAGTTCGTCGAAAAGGAGGCCGAGGTCGCCGGAACCAACTGTCAGAGCTTCGGTGCCTAGACCTTTGGACTCAAGGCCAGTCAGGCCGTGCTGTTGTTCGATTGCGGCCCGGAGGCAGGCGGAGTCCGCTGGTTCAGCAAACGCAAGGTCGGTGGGAACTGCCGCCTCAACCGCAGCTCGGTGGTCGGCCTCGGGGTCGCCACAGGCAACCAGTAGAAGCCCGAATGCGATGAATCCGACGAAATAGTGCGACACCTTCTCCATACCGATTTAACGGCGGCAGGAGAGTTGACTGTAGTTACGAAGACTGCTTCTTGTAGATGCTCTTTCGGGGACCGTTCCCCATGATCTCGTCTAACGCAGGCCGGAACTCTTCCAGCTTCATCGACTTGAACGTTGGGTCGAAACAGTTCTGGTCATAGTTGTGGCAGAAGTCCTGCGTGAGGTCATAGTGCTCGTGGCCGGCGTATTGATCCCTCATGTTCTTGTCCAGACCCAGGTAGTCGAAGAAGTAGTACCCCTGGAAGACGCCGTGGTTTGCAACCATCCAGTGGTTTGCTTCGCTCACGAACGGCTGCAGGATGGCGGCCGCGTACTGGTCGTGGTTGTACGGCGCCAACATGTCGCCAATGTCGTGGATGAGTGCGCACACCACGAACTCGGTGTCCTTGTCGTCCCGGTAGGCGCGCGTCGCGGTTTGCAGACTGTGTTCCAACCGATCGACAGCGAACCCCCCGGCGTCCTCGGACAACACCTGGAGAGTGTCGACGATGCGATCGACGAAGCCCTCGTTGTAATGTGCGATCGAGGTGGCGATGTGCTGCCACTGTTGTTTCGTTCCCGATTCCATCGCGGTGAAACCGTCCGGGTTTGGTGCAGCCAGGTCAACGACATCGGTCATTCCGCCAGAGTAGATGAGTGTTCCATCGCTACACCAGCGCAGTGTGTGGATCCGGTGGGCTGACCAGGGTGCACCACTACCCTCGATCGCATGAGTCTGATCGATTCGGGAAAGCGCACCATCGGCGAATTCGAGGTTGGTCCTCTGGGATTCGGTTGCTGGAGGTTCACCAACGAGAAACTCGACGTGGCCCGTGCGGTCCTCGAGACAGCGCTCGATCTGGGGATGAACCTGATCGACACCGCCGACGTCTACGGCTTCGATTGGGGTGGTCAGGGTTTTGGCGAGAATGAACGCCTTCTTGGCAATCTGATCGCCGACAGTCCGAACCTGCGAGGTCGCATGGTGCTGGCAACCAAGGGCGGGATCACGCCACCGGTTCCCTACGACAGCGGGGCCCAGTACCTCACTCAGGCGGTTCACGACAGTCTCAGCCGTCTTGCGGTCGAGTTCGTCGACCTGTTCATGATTCACCGTCCTGACATGTACACCCACCCCGAGGAAGTGGCGGGAACGTTGACCACGTTGCGCGAGGCAGGCAAGGTACGGGAATTCGGCGTCTCCAACTTTGCCCCCAGCCAAACCGATGCGCTCCAGAAGTACCTCGACTTTCCCCTTGTCACCGATCAGATGGAGTACTCCCTGGCCCACCTCGATCCCATGCGGGATGGGACCCTCGATCGTTGTATGCGGGAGGGTGTTACCCCCATGCCCTGGAGCCCACTGGCCGGTGGTTCCCTCGCCACCGGTGAAGGTCTCGATCCTGAACTGGTAGCCAAGATGGACGAACTCGCCGAGCGAGAAAACGTGAACCGGGCCACGTTGGCGGTCGCCTTCGTGCTCGCCCATCCGTCCAGGCCGGTTCCGTTGCTGGGAACGCAGAGCCCGAATCGTCTGGAAGAGCAGGCCGCCGCGGTGAACGTCACCCTAAACCGGGAAGACGTCTACTCCCTGTTCCAGCTGTCCGACGGTCAGCCCCTTCCATAGTGGTCTGTTCGCCGTGACCGAGAGCAGCCGATGACCCAAATCAATCACTGGCGGGATGAGGTCGAGGATGTCGTTGCCGCACTGACGTCGTCGCTCGGTGATCTACCCTACGATCCCACCCCTGAGCGGTTGTACGAAGCCGCCGACCTGTACTCCGACGCGGGCCCAACCCCGTTTACAGGGTCGGTCGATCAGCAGATCTATCAACGAGCCCGTCACGCCAACATGCAGGTGGTCCCGCCCGCCGAAGCCATGGCGCAGCGATTGCACGACCACGGAATCACCGTGGCCCTCGATGCCTTTCGCCATGGCCGCCGGATCATCGGCGTTATGGGAGGCCATCACCTGCGACGAGGATCCGAACCGTTCGAGCGGGCGGTGGAACTGGGTGCGGCGTTGGCTCAGGCCGGATACTGCGTCGCGACCGGTGGGGGTCCGGGGGCGATGGAGGCGGCCAATCTTGGCGCTGCCGCCTCGGCACTCTCCGTTGAACAACGGCGCAGTCTGATCGACCATCTGGCTACCGCCCCTAGCTTCTCCGATGATGCCGACGGCTTCGTGCGGGTTGGGCTGGAGGCAGCAGCTCAGATTCCAGCACCGGTCACCAACCTGGCCGTGCCCACATGGTTCTACGGGCACGAGCCCTCCAATACCTTTGCCACTGCGATCGCCAAGTACTTCGGTAACTCTGAACGCGAGGACGGCTTGCTCGCAATCGCGACGTCGGGCATCGTGTTCGTTCCGGGTGGTCCCGGGACCATCCAGGAAGTGTTCCAGGACGCAGCCCAGAACGCCTATGAAACCTACGGACCGTCCAGTCCGATGGTGTTCCTGGCTCCTCAGGACGATCCGGACTTCTGGACCAGCAACGGCGTGATGCCCACCCTCACCGCAGCCTTTGATGACCACAAGGGTGGACGACGGTCAGGCTGGGACCTGATCGAGTCGGTCGCATCGATCGACGCCGCGGTCGCATCGATCGACACTGCGGCCGCCTCTCTTTGACCCACCAGCCGCCCTACCACCAACCAATCCACCGATCAGAGGGTGTCGTCGAACCAGGCGACGATGTCGTCCGCCAACCGTTGCGCATGGTCACGGTTGGCGAAGAGGTGGCCGCCCTGTTCGTACCGAAGGAAGCGCTTCGGATCTGCCGCAGCATTGTGCAGATTCTCACCTTCGGTGATCGGCACGACCGTGTCATCCTCGGCGTGCACCGTGAGGTACGGCCGACCGAGCGCCGCAGCCGCGTCGATCACGTCATGGGAGGCGAGGTCGTGAACGAACCCGGATTCCAGTTCGAAGGTTCGGCCCCCGATCGTCACCTCGGCTCGGCCGTCTCGTAACAACGCTGCTTCATCGTCGGCGAACAGATGACGCACATGGTTTGCATCACTGGGCGCTCCGACGGTGACGATCGATCGAAGTGTCTTCAACCGATCTGCAGCCAACACCACTGCGGCGCCTCCGAGGCTGTGCCCGATGATGCCGCAGGGACCGAATCCCATTTCGATCAGGGTGGTGGCCGCCCGCACCACGTCGGACACGTTTCCGCTCAACGTCTTCTTTGCAAAGTCGCCGTCGCTTTCGCCTCGTCCGGTGAAGTCGAAACGAAACGCTGCGTACCCTGCCTCGGTCAGGCTTGTCGCCAACCGGGTCATGGTGTGGATGTCCTTCGAGCAGGTGAAGCAGTGCGCCAGCAGAATCGAACCTTTGGCTCGTTCCGGTGGTCGGTGGAGGACACCGGTGAGCGTGGCTTGTGAACCACCGACGAACGTGATCTCTTCTGTGGCGGGCCGGCCGGGCGAATTCATGGAAGTCAATCTAGGAGCGCTGCCACACGGCGGTGATCGAGTCTGAGCCATCCACCGACCGAGCCCGGCCATCATCACGCAACGTGAGCAGGTGGGAGTAGACCGAATTCGCTGCGGCGCGCCAGAGTCGCTTATCGACGTCGGCGTACATTCGGGGCACGATGTCCACGACGTTCGATGGTCCGTGGGCGAGCTCAGCCAGCAGCTGTTCGGTGCGGCCGTTGCGATGATCGATGAACGACCGCACGTAGGCGGCCGGGTTCTCAATGGCGGGACCGTGGGTCGGGTGATACCGCACGTCGTCAACCAACAGGAGCCGTTCGAGGCTGTTCAGGTAGTCGGTCAGGTCGCCGTCGGGGGGTGAAATGACCGAGGTGGCCCATCCCATCACGTGATCGCCGGTGAACACGACTGAGTCGCCGTTGCCGTCGTCGAGGAGCCGGAAGCAGATGTGGTTGCTGGTATGTCCCGGGGTGTGAACCACCTCGACCGACCAACCGTCACCATCGATACGGCCGCCGACACCTCTTTCATCGGGGTCGTCGGCTCCGACGGTTACGTCGGGAACGAAATCAAGATCGGGACCCTCCCGTTTGAGTTCGTCGGGAATGGCCGCCCACTCGCTGGCGAACTTCTCGTTCTCCTCGGTGCTGATGTGGTCACTGAAGTCCAGTCGTTCGAGTGGATCCTCGTCTGCGACCGGACCATGGGGGCCGAATCCATAGGTGGGTGCACCGGTGCGCTCCTGAAGCGCGGGAACACCCGCCGTGTGATCGGTGTGGGTGTGTGTAATCAGAATGCGGGTGATGGACTCGTCGGGGCTGAGGCAGGCCTCGATGGCGTCGAGGTGTTCGTTCAGATTTGGACCGGGGTCGATAACTGCGACGTCGCCCCGCCCGATCAGGTAGACGCCACTTCCGGTGAAGGTGAACGGGTTGGGGTTCGGGGCAACGACCCGGCGAATGAGCGGGGCCACCTCGACACATTCGCCGTAACGGGGTTCGAAGTTGCGGTCGTGTTGAATGGCCATTGACCTACACCACCTCGGCTGGTCGGAGACCGGCCAGTCCATCGAGGATCCACTGCGGCGGTTTGGCGGGCTTCCCGCTCCGATCGGTGACGCCGACCTTCAACGATGCGGTCAGATAGACGGTCTGGCCGTCGGGACTCACGATCCGTTGCGTCCATTCTCCCGAGACTCGACGCATCGAACCGATCGATGTTTCCACCACGATCGGCTCCTTCGCAGTTGCGGGCACGAGGTACTTGGCGTGGACCTCGGTGATCACGAACTGGAATCCCTCCTTCGCGACCCGGGCCAACGAGAGGTCGGCGGCCTCGAGTGCTTCGGCCCGTCCCTGTTCCAGGTAGGTGAGGTACATGGCGTGGTTCACATGGCCATAGGGGTCCATTTCCGCGAAGCGGACACGGATCGTTGATCGAATCGGGAGTTCGGGCACGGCTCTACGCTAGACCGGCCGCCTCGATGTACTCGCGTCGAACCCCCAGCATGAACAGGATCGCGTCGAGGTAGGGAACGTTCAGCGTGGTGTCGGCGGCGTCCTGAACAACCTGCTTGGCGTTGAACGCGATGCCCAAACCCGCAGTCTCAAGCATGGCAAGGTCGTTGGCGCCGTCGCCGATCGCGACGACCTGTTCAACGGCGATGCCCTCTTTTGCGGCGAGTTCCCGAACCAGTTCCGCTTTGCGCTCCCGATCGATGAGGTCACCGACCACTCGGCCGGTGAGAACGTCGTTCTCGACCTCAAGGGTGTTGGCGAACGCATAGTCGATGCCCAGATCGTCGGCCAGGGATCGGGTGATCGCCGTGAATCCGCCGGACACGATCGCCGTTCGGTATCCGAGCGCGTTCAGCGTCCGGATGAACGTGGAGGCCCCCGGGGTCAACTTGATGCGATCCCGGGCCCGGTCGATTGCGGTCACCGGTAGCCCCTCGAGAAGCGCCACCCGCTCGATCAGCGACGCCTCGAAGTCCAGTTCGCCCGCCATGGCTCTGTTGGTCACCGTGGCAACCTCGGACCCTTGGCCAGCCTGATCGGCGAGGAGGTCGATCATCTCGTTCTGAATCAGCGTGGAGTCGACGTCCATCACGATGAGCCGGGCCCCCTGCTGGGCGAGCCCTTCGTGAACAACCGAGAGGTCACAGCGAAGGTCACGTCCAGCCAGAAGCAGATTTCGCTTCAGTTCGTCCGTGCGGTCAGTTCTGACGACGATCTCGTACGCCATCACCGGGGTCCTAGCCAGGCGGGTCACACGGTCGATGTTGCCGCCGGTCCTGGCACACATCGATGCCACGGCGCCGAACTCCAGGGCGTGGATTTCCGCTCCGACGAGGGTGATTACCAGACCGGGAGGACGGGGCGTGGGTGCATTGTCGACGATCTCGAAGTCCACATGCATCCGCTGCTCCCATCCATACAGCAGCAGTTCCTTCACCAGATCCCGACCCGGCGGAACCCGGACCACGATCGAGAGTGAGAGTTTCCCTCGGGTCAGCGTCTGTTCGACGTCTTCGATGGCGGCACCCGCAGAGCCGATGACGTCCATCGCTCCGGCCGTGATCCCGGGTCGGTCATCCCCGGTGATGGTGACCAGAATGGTCTGCTCGGAGGCGGTTGACGGCGAAACCCTCGGGTTGTTCACGCGAACCATTGTGCCGCACCGTCGGTGGTCCTTTGCCCCCTTTGGTGTTCTAGGGTGATGTGGCGCCTGTCACTGCCGCATCGAACGCCAACCCGGTCGATGCGAGTTGTCCCACCTTGCAAACAGCGACAAGCAGCGCGCTGCTGCAACTAATAGGTCTAAGCTACGCCACATTACCTTTAACCACTAACAATTTTGGGCCCATAGTCCGAGTCAAGGACGGTGCGGGCACACCTTGATTCCAATCGTTCGATCCTGCTTCGGGTGTTGGCGGCGGCAGCCATAGCGGCCACCGCTGTCATCGGCTCGCCGGCCATCTCCGAAGCAGCGCCGACCACATGTGGGGGAGTGGTCTTCCACGACCACGATGCCGATGGCGAACGGACCGAGAACTACGGCTTCGTTAGTACCGCATACAACTCGGTGGATGATCCGGGCATCGAAGGAATCGATGTCGCCGTCACCACCGCCTCGGGTGTATCCGCTGCCGCTACCACCGACGCGGCCGGGGTCTGGTCGGTCTCGATCGATGACGCTGACTTCCCGATTCGTGTGAGCATCGGCGCTACCGATTCCGACGGAACCGACTACGAGGCATCGTCGATCGGTCCCGACAACGGCGGACAGGTCCAGTTCATAGCCAGCGCCGGCGACTGTAGTGGGCCATTCGATGGATCCGGAACGGCGGGCAACGCGGCGTTGCTCCTGCCGGGTTCCACCTGTGAGAACCGCCCGGACCTGGCCACCAGCTGTTACCTCTTCGGCGACATCGCAGGCCACGACTCGATGGCGGCGGTGGTAACCCTGCCCGACGGAGCCGATGACAACGGTGCGACCGATGGGTCGCCGTTCCAGGTCGAGCCATATGTGGTGCGGGCCACCCTCGGCCAGGTCGGCACCGTCTGGGGGCTCGACCACGACCGA
>CALGOA010000171.1 GCA_937958015.1 uncultured Acidimicrobiales bacterium
TTCACTGTTCCAATCGACCAACCTGACGTGTGGGTGCGCATCGGCCACCGCAGCCAATCCAGTGTTGGCAGCGCCTTCCCAGTTGCGGGCGACTTCGGTATTAACGACGAACACGGGCTTGGGGGCGAGCGCTTCCACCTGTCCGCCGAGGAGCGCTTCAGATCCCGCCGGCCAACCGTTGGTACCCAGGTGGATCACCACTGCGTCAGCACTTGCCAATGAGCCGTTTTCCCGGGCGGTGTTCAGCAGACCGGGCAAGGTGTCGAGCTGACGTCCTTCTTTGGTCATGAAGGTGAGTTGCGACGTGCCGACCGGAATGCCGATGGTGCGGATCCCGTGGAAGATCGAGTCGCCGACCATAAGGACCCGTTCGGGGGCGAGTGCTGCGGGTCCCGTTGCCTCGATGAATTCGGGACTCTGCGCGAAGCCGTTGAGGATGGTGCCTGGGGAGTAGCCATCTCCCAAGAGACCGACCCAGTACTCGAGGCCCGGTTCGTCCGCTGATCGGCCGAGAACGTTGGCATAGATCAGGTCGACGAATCCCTCGTGGTCCACCTGCCCGTAGGTTGCCCTGAACTCCGCCGATTGAACGAAGTAGTCGGCGATGGCGTTGAGACGGACTCCGTCGTTGTAGGCCGAGTACCAGTAGTCCAGCCCATCGTCGTCGGCGGGTCGGTCGAAGGCGGCGAGGTAGAGGCGACCGATCGCCGCCCGTTCCGACGCTGGGCTCGCTTCGGCGGCGGGCACCGTGGTTGCAGGGCCGGCGGCGAGAAGACTGATCGCGAGCAGCGCGAGGCACGCGGCGAGCGGAAGTGTTCTCCGAGTCATCGGTGCCATGTGTACCAGCCACCTACGCTCGCGAGGATGCATGTCTCGCTCGTCACCATTGTCATTGACGACTATGACGAGGCAATTCTGTACTTTTGCGACGTATTGGGGTTTGAGCTGATCGATGATTCACCGTCGGTCGCCGACGATGGAACTCCGAAGCGGTGGGTGGAGGTGCGTCCACCGGGCGCCCAGACCGGATTCCTCCTGGCTCAGGCCCGTGGTCGCACCCAGGAAGCGTCCGTTGGGAATCAGGCGGGCGGGCGGGTGGGTTTCTTTCTGACCGTCGATGATTTCGAGTCGAGCTATCAGCGAATGTTGGCCGCAGGGGTCGATTTCGAAGAGGAACCTCGTTCCGAGTCCTACGGCATGGTGGTGAAGTTTCGCGATCTTTACGGCAATCGATGGGATCTGTTTCAGCCGGCAGTGACGTGAGGGTGAGGAAAGAGCTCTGCGGAAGGGCTCTTCGCTGGCGGGAGCGACCGACTGTGTCAGAAGTAAGCGTCGGCCCGGTGTCCTCGTCAACTAGCTGGAACTGAAGCCCTTCCGAACCTGCTGACCCCATTCGGTCCTGCCCTGGAGGTAGAGCCGGACGCCCCAAAGGCGCCAGTAGATGGTGAGGGGACGATAGAAGAACTGTTCAAACACGCCGAAGAAGGCAAGCTTGATTCGTGACCGGGTACTCGGGTACGCATGATTCACTCGGTCGTCGAACAACAGGGTCGCAATGGTCATCGCCGCTCCGAAGCCATAGGCGGCGAGGATCAGCCAGATGGCCTGTGGATCGACGAAGCCGAAGATCAATCCGAGGATGGTCGTCGTGATACCGATCGCTTCGATGATGGGGGAGAGAAATTCCACCACGAAGTAGTACGGCATCGACAGCACTCCGGCGGTTCCGTATCGGGGATTGAACATCATCCGCTTGTGGCGCGTGAGGACATCCATAAGTCCGCGTTGCCACCGGTTTCGTTGGCGGCCAAGCACCTTCATCGACTCGGGAGCCTCGGTCCAAGCAACCGGCTTGGGTAGGAACTCGACCCAGGACTTCGTCCCCTTCTCGTAGCTGGTCCGACGTAGGCGGACGATCAGCTCCATGTCTTCGCCGATCGAGCTGGTTTCGTAGCCACCAGCGTTCAGCACTGCGGCTCGATCGAAGAGGCCGAAGGCACCGCTGATAATCAGATTTCCGCCGAGCGGGTTCCAGCCAAGCCGTCCAACGATGAACGCCCGGACGTACTCCACCACCTGCAATGCAGGCACGATCTTGCGAGGTACGACGAGTTTGGGGACCGCCGACGCCTTGATCTCGCTGTCGTTCGTGAGTCGGACGGTGCCTCCGACGGCAACGGTGTCATCTCGATTGAGGAAGGGTGCCACCAACTCGTGCAGGGCATTCGGTCCGACCAGAGTGTCGGCGTCGATGGCGCAGACGAGTTCGCCCGACGCCACGTTCAGGCCTGCGTTCAGGCTGTCAGCCTTGCCCCCGTTGTACTTGTCGATCAGGACCAGGCTCTTCTCGAGGTGGGAGCGGTAGATCGAGCGGACCTCGGCGGTCTTGATGATCCGCTGAAAGACCGGATGTACAGGCCGAAGGTCGAATTCTCGAATGAGAACATCAACCGTGGAGTCCGGTGATCCGTCGTTGATCACCACAACCTCAAGGTTCTGATACGACAACGCAAGGAGGCCACGCACCGTTTCCGCGACGCTCAGTTCTTCGTTGTAGGCCGGCACGAGGATCGAGACCTTGGGGGCAAGGGGCGAGGCGAGGACACGACGCCACAACTGATACTCATCCCGCTGCGAGACCCGCCAGTGTTCGTAGACGGCGCTGAGAAGGATCGTCACCTGAGCCAGAGTGATAAACACAACCCACCCGGCGGTCAGGATTGGCAGCAGCTGAAACACGGTGTTCATCGCGTTGCGAGGGCCTGGCCTCGGGCCATCGAGGAAACCATCCGGGCCGATGCGGACAACGACCCGTCGAGAACCTGCCGAGCCATGTCGCGCGCGAACGGATCACTCGACTTGAGGGTGCGGCGAAGAACCAGTTGTCCCGCTGGGCCCAACTCATCGAGAGCGTGGCCGGCCGCACGGCGCGCCATGAATGACTTGTCGCTCATGGCCCGGCCGATTGCAACGACGGACTCGAACGAATCCAATCGCTGCAGAGCAACGATGGCAGAGGTGCGGACATCTGCGTCGGGGTCGGCCAGAAGCTGATGCAACGTCTCGGTGGCTCCGATTCCAGTTCCAGTTCCGAGCGCTCGTGCAGCCATCTGTCGGTGGGCTGCCTCGGAGGAGGTCGCGTATTCTTGCAGTGCGACAACGAGTCGATTGTCGGGAAGGTCTGTTGCCACGTCCATCGCTTCGCCAACAAAGGGTCCACCTTCAGCCAAGAGGAGAAGCAGCGGTTCGATCGCGAAGGATCCGGCCCGGAGAAGGGCGTTCTTGGCCGATAGCCGTACCGACATGACGGGGTCGCTCAGCCGCGATGCCACTAGCTCGACGTGTTCTTCGGCTTGTTCACCGGTGAGCGTTTCGATCGATCGCGACCTGACGAGCGAATGTTTGTCATTGAGAAGTCGTGCTCGGTCGAAGTCCGGATGGGTGACCAGATAGTGGAGCTGGGCCGCTTGGACTCGACGTCGCCATCGTCTCGACCTGCTGCGCCTTCGAATCAGTCGCTCGAGGCCGCAGGTTCGGACCAGTTGCTGCAATCGGTCTTCGGCCTCGCCGTTGACATCGATCGCAACCCGTTGGATCACGTCGAGAAGAACGTTCTTCTTCGCCGACGTGAGTCGGTGATGAACGCGGGCTGCCTCCTCGTTTGAATCGAAGAGGAGGACTCCGAAGTCGTCAAGAATCCGCCGACGTCGACGACGATTGAGAGCTCCACTGAGGTCGAGGTACGCGCCGTGAACGAGATAGGCGACGATCGTGAAACCCACCAACCCCCAAGCGATGAGGAACGCTACGAAGTTGAACGTCATC
Source organism: uncultured Acidimicrobiales bacterium (assembly GCA_937958015.1). Taxonomy (GTDB): domain Bacteria; phylum Actinomycetota; class Acidimicrobiia; order Acidimicrobiales; family SZUA-35; genus JABDIY01. The sequence goes on from CALGOA010000171.1 coordinate 3,826, forward strand.
GCGTCCCCAGAGCGCGTTGAATTCGATGAAGAAGCAGCGGGGTACTGAAGGGTTTCGCCACGTAGTCCTCGGCGCCCAATTCGAACGTTTGCCTCATCTCACCTTCGATGGTTCGACTTGAGAAGACGATGGTCTTCATCTGACCCAATCGTCCCGAGGCCTGCACCTGGCGGAGAAACTGGATGCCGCCGATTCCCCGCTGTTCGAGCTCCACGAGCAGGAGTCGCGGCAGGGGGCGGTCGGTTCCGCCGGTGAGGTACTTGAGCCCCTCCAACGAGTCGGTCTCGTGTTCGGCTCGTAGTCCTCGGCGTTCGATCGTGGCCCGAAGTACGGCGCCCAGCGTTTCGTCGGGATCGAGGATGTAGACGTCGGCGGGCCGTTCATCTCGGGGCCGCCAGTCGGCACCTGCGACATATGGGCCATTCTCCGCCGCAACCCGGCCGAGAACCCGATGGGCTCCCGTGACGAGGTCGTCCAAGGAGCGCCCGTCGATGGGGAACTCCATGCAGCCGATGCGGCTCTCGATCGCCCGCAGGTTGAACTTGTCGCTCAGTGATTTCATGCGGGCCACCAAGGTGGCCCGGTCGACTGCGTCGAGCAGTACGACGATGTGTTCGTTGTCGAGACGGGCGATCAAGTCGCCGCGACGGAACTCGCTGGAGAGTTGCTGGTCGCGTTCGGTTCTGCGATCGAGCCGAAGTTGGATAAGCGCAAGTCCCACGGGGCTGTTGCGGCGCATTGCTGCTGTGAGCATTCGTTCGATCAACACCAGGGCGGGTTGCCACGGTAGGACCGATGTCGGTTTCTCGGCATCACCAATGGTGTTCTTGGAGCGGCGGCGAAGGAGGCGGGATTTGAGTAGCGCGGCAACTTCACCGGAGTGTTCGCCGCTAAATACCGAGTCCGCGCCGGCGAGTAGAAGCTGCTCGACCTCGGCCTGAGAGCTGGGTCCTACGACGATCACGCCGACATCGCGGGTTTGAATATCGCTGCGAATGAGATCGGTGAGCTCACGGGCCGACATCGTGAATGCGTCCTGCACGATGACCACGGCATCGATGTCTTCGGTGAAGAGTGTTCTCCAGAGTGCACTCACGGATCGCTCGGCTTGAACCGGTAGACCCTGTTCGGACATCTTGGCGGAGAACCACTCCGATGCTCGACCGATGGTGAGAATCGAAGCGCTCTTGCGGCTGCGGGCGCCGAGCAGGTTGATCTCGTCCATGAGGTCGTCGGGGTGAGAGATCATCGGCATGATCGTCGTGATGTGTTCGACGGCGCGAAGGCGCTGCGGAAGCGTGTTCGCAGTGCTCAGCGCGATGACCGGCACGTTATAGAAGGACTGTTCCACCGCTCGGAGAAGCGGACGAGCAGCTCCGAGGTCGGGGTCGGGAGCCACCACTACGACAACGTCGGGGATCTTCTCGCCCGAACCCAGTTTGACAAGACTCTGCTCGTGGTAGGTGACCCGAAGCCCCCGCATGATCGCCACCCAGATCAACTGATCGCCTTCGATCGACTGGGGGCCTACCACCAAGAGGTGTCGTCCGATCGGTTCGCGGGCCATCGCCTCGCCGACCGTGGAAGCAATCGCCAAGCGGGTGTCGTCGAGGAGGCTTGAGACGGCGATCGCTTCGCTCGAGTCCGCACCGCTCTGGTCGACCGTGTTGCCGGCGTATCGGACGAGGTCGGCGGCGGTGGTGATCCCCAGCGTCGCGAGGTTGACGGCCAGTCCGTTCGTGAGCTGCAGGTACTCGGCGATTTCGGCCGCGGTCAGCTCTCGCTCGAACAGCTCCATGGTGAGACGTTCGATGCGGCCGAGACGGTGTTCCAGACGCGTCTGAATGCGCGACCAAACCTGGTCGATAAGGAGCGGTGAGGGCGGGGCTTGTGTTGGTGCGGCCTCGACACTTGTTGCCGGTTGATGCATCACGACTCCTTTCGGCACGAACGACCTCGCCAAAAGGGGAGTGTCAAGTCTTTTGGATATACCGACCGGGCCCCTCAAGCGGGTCGTTCCTCTGCCGAACCAAGGAGGGTGTCCAAGCCCTCCTTTCGAGTCGTGATCCTGGGACTTCTGTTCGGGCTTCTCATGGCATCCACGGGTTGTGGTGCCGCCGCAGATGAATCGGACTCGTTTCCCTTTGGCGATGAGGATTCGATTCCTACGACCCCCGAGACGCTGATCGCCGCTCCCTCGTTGGTCCTGGATCCCGAGGCTCAGCAGTCCGTCGAGGTGCATTCGGGTTGGATCTGTGAGCTTCAGCGCCGGACGTTCAATGACCCCGCAGATATCGATCAGGCGCTGGCGTTGCATCTGGAACGAATTCCCTTCGACCGCGATCGATACGACCGGTTCATTCTGGAACTCGCAAGCGATCAGGGCCTTCGGGATGCTGTGCTCTTCAATTATCAAGAGACCTGCCGACGAAACTGATCGCAGTCTCGGCATTTGACTAGGTCATCCGGCCCGGTGCGAGACCCATGCGGTGGGTTGAAGGCCCCAATCGATCAGGTGATGCAGCGATCGTGTCGTAACTGGGTCATGCGTCTTGCGAAGAAGTTCTCAGCTGCCACGATCGCCCTTGTGGCGATGGCCGGCATCGCAACACCGGCCTCTGCCGATGACTCCGGCACTGCTCCGGTCCTCCTTTCCGACACGTCGATCGACTGGGTCGCCGGTGGCCAGGGTTGGATGAACCTGTCGTGGACTGCGTTTGAGGACCTGTCGGATGTGAAGGTCACGGTGGTGCCCCAGTCGAATGGTATCGAGATCAGCTACCCCGAGAACCACGACGGCTTCACTGGACTCTCGGTCGATTCCGACCTGTCGAGCAACGAGATCGACTACACGAGCTTCTATGTCGAGACCACCGCCGCCAACAGCGGGACAAAGTGGGCGAAGGTATACGTCGAGTGGACCCAGGCCGGTGACGGTCACCAAGCCCTCATGGCGAACCTGAAGTTCTCCAACATGAAGTACAAAGGTGACGACTTCCTGATTCTGACCGATTCGGTCAGCGTCTCGTCGGGCGAAACCGACACCACGGTCAACTGGGTTGAATTCGGATACAAGGGACTCGCTCCTACCAACTCGGACTTCTCGATCACGGTCGAGGGTGTAGCGGCAGAGGTCTACTACCCCCAGGACAGCTTCACCAGCCTTCATCACGATCACGTGTTGAACGCCGGCGAGACCGACGTTGCCCGTATCTGGATCGATCCGGCGCTGGTTGCTGAAGGTTCGAGCGAGATCGAGGTTGTCGTCAACTACAGCAACAACTCAGGTCGTGCTCAGCAGGTCAGCCATAAGGTCGCTCTGACCGTCGACTGAGCCGGGCCGGGCGCACTCGCAAACGTAACGAAGGGGACAGGCTCCTGCGTTACACGGTGGCTGGCTTTGGCGTAACGGAGGGGCCTGTCCCTATCGTTACACCATGGCTTCAGACATGCTCGGTCCCGACCTTCTTGCCACGGCAAAGTCCTTCGACGAGGGAACCGTTGAACTGCGGCGGGCGATCCATCACGATCCTGAGCTCGGTCTACAACTGCCCAGCACGCAGAAGAAGATCCTCGATGCGCTGGATGGCCTGGGAATGGACATCACCCTCGGTGAATCAACCACTTCGGTGACCGCCGATCTCGACTCGGGCAAACCGGGCCCAACGATCCTTCTGCGGGGCGACATGGATGCGCTGCCACTACAGGAGGACAACGACATCCCGTTCAAGTCCCGGCATGACGGCCGAATGCACGCTTGCGGCCACGACTCGCACGTGTCGATGCTGGTCAGTGCCGCCCGGCTCCTGGCCGAAAACAAGGATTCGTTCAACGGCAAGATCCGGTTCATGTTCCAGCCGGGTGAAGAAGGATTTCACGGCGCCAAGTACATGATCGAGGAAGGTGTGCTCGACGGTGTCGACAAGGCCTTCGCCATCCACGTGTTCTCAGCGCTGGAGGATGGCCTGATCGTGTCCCGGGGCGGTTCGCTGATGGCGTCCGCCGATCGTTTCGAGATCACCGTGCACGGGCAGGGCGGCCATGCCTCGGCGCCACATCAGTGCGTCGATCCCATTCCCGCCGCCGCGGCCACCGTCACCGGTCTGCACACCATGGTGAGCCGGTCGGTCGATCCTGCGTTGTCGGGATTGGTCACCGTGGCGCACATCGAAGCCGGGACCACCAACAACGTGATCCCGCCGGATGCGTTCATGGAGGGCACGATTCGAGCGCTCGACGAAAAGACCAGATCTACGCTGCATGCGGGCCTTGAACGGGTTGCTCAGAACACTGCCCAGGCGCACGGATGCAGTTGCACCTCCGAGATCATCCCCGGGTATCCCGTCACGGTCAATCACGTCGCCGAGGCAAACATCATCGGTCAGCTGGCCTCGTCGGTTGTCGGCGAAGAGCACTGGATGGAGATGCCACAACCAGTCCTCGGCGCGGAAGACTTCAGCTACGTCCTCCAGCATGTGCCCGGAGCTATGGCGTTCCTGGGTGTGTGCCCACCCGAGATCGACACGTCCGAGGCCGCTCCCAATCACAGCAACCTGATGACCATCAGCGAGGCGAAGCTGTCTCACGGCGTTGCGCTGTACGCCGCCATGGGAATGCACCGGGACTGAAACGAGAGCCTCGGGCGATTACCTTGAAGGTAATCGCCAGGGGTTCACCACCGGCGCATGATGGGCCTATGGATGCTGTAGATCAACTACGAATCGCCCTGCGGGCCAACGCCACGTTCTCGATCGCGACCGGACTCTTCGGTGTGGTTGCGGCCGGTCGAGTCGTCGACATACTCGGTACGGGCAACGAACTTCTGGTGCGACTGATTGCGATCGGCCTTCTCGGCTTCGCCGGATTCGTTCTGTACGTCTCGACCCGGTCAGTGGACGAACTACGGGCCGAAGCGCTGCTCATCTCGGCTGGCGACTTCGTCTGGGTGCTGGCCTCGGTGGTGCTCATCGCGCTCGGACTCTTCTCGACCGGCGGCGCCGTCACCGCCGGGTTGATCGCTCTCGTTGTCCTCGGGTTTGCATCGTCGCAGCTGTGGGCCCGGTCCAAGAGTGCGACGGCGTGACCTTCGGAGCGGCCCTTCGAGGCTGGCGGGAGGAACGTGGCTTCAGCCAGCTACGTCTTGCGTCGAGCGCCGAAGTGTCGCAACGTCACATCAGCTTTCTTGAGAATGGGCGGGCCCAACCCAGCCGCGAAATGGTCACCCACCTCGGACGGGTCTTGCGGATGCCCCTGTCGGATCAGAACGCTCTTCTCCTCGAAGCTGGATTTGCACCCGAGTACTCCGAGGTCCCAGTGACCGATCTGGGTGATGTCGGAGCCGCGATCCAGTTCATGCTCGCCGCCCATGAACCCAATCCGGCGATCGTGGTCGACCGATCGTGGAACCTCTTGTTTGCGAACGGAGCGGCGTTGGCGATGACAGCAGCGCTCGCTCCGGCGGCACCGTTGTTCGAGGGACAACTCAACGTCCTGCACGCGATGTTCCATCCCGACGGGTTTGGCCGGCATGTTCTGAACCGGGCCGAACTCGAACCGATGTTGCTGTGGCGACTCGCTGACGACCTGGACCACCGGCCGAAGGACGAGGCGCTGCGACGGCTTCGGACCGCGGTCGGCGAGTTGTCGTCCTGTTCGCCCGCTCAGATGCCCGGTCATGCCGGATTGATCGGAACCGTGCGACTGAAGCTGCCCATCGGCGACGTGTCCTTCTTCTCCTGCCTCACCCGTCTGGAGAACGCCGCCGACCTGACCCTTGAAGAACTCCGGATCGAGACGTTCTTTCCCGCCGACGAGGAGTCCCGGCAGTCGTGGACGTCGTTCTTGGCCACGCATGGATAACGTTTTGGCATGACCCTCGAACCTTGTCCGTCGTCCCCCAATTGCATTTCCACTCAGGCGGAGGCTGGGGACAAGGAGCACTTCATGGCACCTATGGACTTCGAAGGTTCGGCCGCCGATGTGGTCGCTGCGGTCGAGGCAGTCGTCGGATCGGCATCAGGTGCCGCGATCACCAAACGGTCCAGCGACCGGGTCGAGGCTGTCTTTACTTCTCGCATCTTCCGGTTCAAAGACGACGTGACCTTCGTCGTTGATGAGGGATCCAAGCAGCTGCACTTCCGCAGCGCATCCCGCACCGGACACAGTGACCTGGGCGCCAACCGCAAACGGATGGCGGCCCTCATCCCACAAATCAAAGCCAAGCTGTAAGCGAAGCAGGCCGGAGATCCCTGTT
>CALGOA010000172.1 GCA_937958015.1 uncultured Acidimicrobiales bacterium
GAATCCGCAGAGGAATGAAACAGATGGCTCGATTGGTGGGTGACCTAGATGAGTGAGTACGACAACGAGATGCACGAACTCGTTGGCGCCTACATGCTCGGTGCCATCTCGGCCGAGGAATTGGTCCAGTTCGAAGAACATTTGATGGACTGCGCCGAATGTCAGGAAGAGGTCGAGTATCTCTCACCGGCGCTCGAAGCGCTGATGGACACCGATCCTGAGCCGCTGAGTGAGGATCTGGTGCAACGCATTTTGGCGGAGGTCCCGGTGCAGGAAACGGGTGAAGTGGTTGGTGCGGCAGCTGCGCCGACGGACCCAACCGATGACCGGACGTCACGGGCTCGAGCCCTCTTCGCGCTGGCCGCAGGTTTGGTGCTCGTTGCGTTGGCGGTCGGTGCTGTTGTGCTCAATCGCACCTCGCTGGCCGACGAGGTTGCCGGCGCTGCTGACCGGGAAACCTTCACCCTTGAGAACGAATCGGCCCCTGCGTCAGAACTGGTCCGATCCGGATCGCTCGACGCTGTTGCCTTCGTCGGGCAGGACTTCGCAGAACTCGGCGAAGGCGAGCGATACGCACTTTGGCAGATCCAGTCAGGCGGCGAGGTGCAGTTCCTGGGATTCATTCGAGACGATGATCAGCAAGCCGTCACCCAGGCCTGGGCCGCCGACACCTCGGCTGCGGAGGCATTCGCATTGAGTATCGAGGTCGTCGACACACCACCGGCCACCCCGTCGGACCGAATTACCTACGTCGGAACCATCCAGAGCTAACCCGGTTCCGAACCCTATGGTCAGGCCGACACACGGTTTCCCAAAAAGTAGGACGGCGCACAAATGACACAAGACACGAGCGATATTCGGTCATGGACCAGATCGAGGATCGGTGATCTGAGCGGGACCACCGCCATGGTCACCGGAGCGAATTCTGGCCTCGGCCGCGTGGTGGCCGGAGCGCTCGCAGAGTCTGGCGCGCATGTCATCCTTGCGGTCCGGAACGTGGCGGCAGGAGAAGGCGCCGCCGAGTCGATCGGTCGAACCAGCCTTGGGCCCAAACCCGTCGTTCAGGAACTTGATCTGGCCAGCTTGGCCTCGGTTGCGTCGGCCGCCGAGTCGGTTCTGAAACGCCACGACTCACTGGATCTGTTGGTCAACAACGCCGGAATCATGGCCGTTCCCAAGGGCGTCACCGAAGACGGTTTTGAGCGGCAGTTCGGCACCAATCACCTCGGCCACTTCGCGCTCGCTGGGCGCCTGCTCCCGCTCCTGGAGTCATCCAATGCGAGGGTTGTGGCGCTGGCAAGTATCGCAGCCCGAAAGGGTGTCCTCCGGTTCGACGATCTGAACCATCGCACGTCCTATGACCCGTGGACCGCGTACCAACAGAGCAAGTTGGCCAACCTCATGTACGCCCAGGAGTTCGCCCGCCGGGCGGGCGCCAGTGGCTCGGGCATCACCAGTGTCGCAGCCCATCCAGGCGTGTCATCCACGGGCCTCGGAAAGAACCTCAGCAAAGGGGGAATCTTCCAGCAGATCCAGTCGGCGATGTTCTCCGTTGCCGGACAATCACCGGAGGACGGTGCCATCCCGGTGTTGTGCGCCGCCACTGCCGATATCCCGTCGGGTTCCTACATCGGTCCGAGTGGATTCGGCGAGTTCCGGGGGAAGGTCCCGACGCTGGCGGAGGTTCCTTCCCAGGCCGAGGATCTTGCCGATGCGGGTCGACTGTGGTCGATGTCGGAGAAATTCACCGACGTCGTCTACAACTTCTGACGCTCGATCGCTACGAAGCTGGCTGCATCTTGTCCTGCCGGCCACCGAAGTCGCCTAAAGTGCGGCAATGGCGGGCGACGTAAGGGCTGACCGAGTTCGATTCATTGGTTGTGCGATTCCGTATGCCGAAGCGATCGAAGGAGAACTGATTCGGCGCGGCATCGTCGACCGGGAGGCAGCAACCGGACGCGAGTTCTGTCTCGTTCTGCCCGATACCGAACGCGGGTGGCAGCAGCTCACCGACGAATGCGAGGACGACGATGTAGTCGCAATTGCGGTCTTGAGCGGTCTGATCGTCGAGGACTACAGCCGGGCTCTTAGCATCGGCGTTGGCGGAGTGGTCAATACGTTCCTCACCACCGGTATGACGGTGTCGGTGCTGGCGGCGGCCGCCGATGGTGAGGTTCGGCTACCGAGGCAGGCCGCCCAGGCGATTGCCAGCACCGCTCGTGGTCGGCAGGTGGCGGCATCAGCGTTGGAGCCGAGCGAGATCGACATGCTTCGTAGTTTGGCCGCCGGCACCTCCGTGGTGGATCTTGCCCGCCAGCGTTTCTACAACGAACGGACCGTGCGTCGGCATCTCCAGAACGTCTATCTGAAGCTCGGTGTGCAGGGACGGGTAGAGGCGATTGCGAGGGCGTCCGCCCTCGGTCTTCTCGACTAAATCCTCAATCGATGTTTAACAGGTCCGTGGTTGGGTTATGACTGACTTAACGAAAGTGCGCCTCTCCCCGAATCGGGTTGCAGGAGCGCAGGTACGACCAGCACAAGGAGTATGTATGAGTAACACTGCTGACCACGTTCACGCCATAGATGTCGACGCCCCCGTTCGCGTCGCCTACAACCAGTGGACCCAGTTCGAAGAGTTTCCAACGTTCATGGAAGGTGTCAACAGCGTCGTCCAGACTTCGGACGACATGTTGACGTGGACCGTCAAGATCGGTGGCATCGAGCGGACGTTCGAAACCCGGATCACCGAGCAGACACCGGATCATCGCATTGCATGGAACACCGAAAGCGGGCCGTATCACGGTGGAGTGGTTACCTTCCATTCTCTCGCAGAGAATCAGACCAAGGTCACGTTGCAAATGGACTTCGACCCCGACGGCTTCCTCGAAAACGTGGGCGACAAGTTGGGATTCGTCTCCGCTCGAATACGAGGGGACATGGAGAACTTTAAGGAGTTCATCGAGGACCGGGATCGAGCGACTGGAGCGTGGCGAGGCACGATTGTGCACAGCTAATTCGCAAACGGCTTCGAGGCAAAACCACGAACGAGCACGCCGCAGCAGCGGCGTGCTCGTGTCGCGTAGTACCGATCCGAGGATCGACCCGTCGCCAGCGGCTTTAGTTGAAGAGTTGGGTCCAGAGTTGGGTGCCGTCAGCATCGGTCACCACGACCGCAGCCGGGCTGTTGTTCTCACCGGACCATTCCGCGTACGAGACACCGTCCACCACGGGCGAAACGATTGTCTGGCCACCGAAAGAGGTGACGATCATCCAGGCCGACTCGGCCGGAGCTTGAAACACCGAAACCGTGTTGGAGGCCCCGGATCCCTCGGTTAGTACACCCCAGGCGATGTGGGGTTCACCTTCGATCGGGCCACAGCTGTTCGTCGAGCCGAGTCCCGAGCCGAGGATCTCGCCGAAACACTGCATCTCGACACCGAATCGGTCCGTGGCGTTCCAGCGATACAGGCCGATTGAACCCTTGGTCGGAGAGACCGCGTTGGCCAGATGGACGATCGAGTCCTCGATCACCACAGGATCTTCGGACTGGATACGGTCCAGAATCATCTGCCGTTCCCGCTCGCCGGAGCGGCCGACGGCATCGATGGGAATGAAGAAATCACCTTCCGGAGCGCCATCTGCGAACGGCGCCGGGCCGAGACCAACATCGTCCTTGGGAACCCATTCCGAGGTAACAACGATGGCGGCGAAAACGGCGATGATCAGACCGAGCACACTGAGTGCAATGATGGTCCGCGTGTTGCTGGGTCGAGGGGCCGGGGGAAGTGTTGGGTTGACGTCGACCGGTGGGCCGCCGCTGATGGTTGTGCGCATGATTCCTGTGTTTCGTGGAGTCCGAAGTGGAACTCGCTGTCATCATCGGCTCAGGGCGTGTTGAACACAAGGACAGCGACCGGACAGTTGCTGTCCGGAACCGGACACGGAGCCGACCGCTAACCGTTCTGCCTGATGGCAGCTACATCGAGGCGCTTCTACCCGCCGTCAACACCGTGAGATGTAGTCTCCATCAGGAATTTGGAGAAGGGGGTTAGAGGCCGAAGACGGTGGTGAGTCCGGTGATCTCGAGAACCCGGCGGACCGAGTCGGTCGGGTGCGTCAGCCGTAGCGAACGGTCCTGCTCCTCGACGGTGGTCTTGAGCTCGAGAAACGCCGAGATCCCCGACGAATCGAGGAACGTCATTTCCGAGAGATCCACAAGGACTTCCGGATCACTTTGATGGACCGCCAGCACCTGGTCGGCCATGGCCCCGCAATTGTCGGCGTCGACCTCACCACGAATTCCGATGACCAACGGGTTCTCGGTTTTGGTGAAAATCTCCACGGTCGCTCCTCGCGCAGCAGGAATCTGCCTTCTCCGGGGGAGTTTATCTTGACGTCTTTCTGCCTGACGAACGAAAGTCCCCAAATGGGGGACACCCGTCGGGTGACAGAGATCAGCGACTTCTAGTCGGTTTCCGGCTCCAGCGGTTCGGACGGCAGGGCCTTCAGCTTCGAGCGCCGCTTCTTTCGGTCCGGAATCAGTCCGCGCATCGATTCGTACTTCCCGAAACACAACAAACGGTCGCCCACTTCCAGCACCCGGGACCGTTTCGGGTTAGGGATGACCGTGGTGCCACGATGCAGCGACAGGATGGTGATGTCCTGCTCTTCCAATTCGGAGTCGGCGAGGGTCTTGCCCGGAAAATCCGACTCGGCCTTGATCAGCAGTTCTGCCACGCCGTACCCCGAGCTGACCGACAGTCGCTGGTGAACATCGAGCGACGGGAAACCGACCTGATTCGCGATGTGATCGACGATGGCACCTGCGATGTCGAGGCCGGTGGCACCTTCGATTCCCTCCAGGCCCGGCGACGAATTCACCTCGAGAATCAGAGGTCCGTCGTTGCCCTCGAGCATGTCGACACCGGCGACGCGGAGCCCCATCACCTGAGCGGCCCGGACCGCAGCCTGTTCGAACTCGGGATCCAGCTCGATTTGTTCGGCGCTTCCGCCCCGATGCACGTTGCTTCGGAACTCGTCGCCCTGAGCGGTACGGCGCATCGCGGCGATCACCCGGTCGCCGACGACGAACGCCCGCACGTCTCGGCCCCGGGATTCAGCGATGAACTGCTGGAGTAGAACGTTGGTTCCGGTGGTCTGCAGAGTCTCTATGATCGCCTCTGCAACCTTGGCATCCGGCGCAAGAATGACCCCGATTCCCTGGGTGCCCTCCAAGAGCTTGATGATGACCGGCGCTCCGCCCACCCTAGTGATCGCCGCCTGAACGTCCTGGCGATCGCGCACAAACGTTGAGGCCGGAATCCCAAGATCGTGACGCGAAAGGATTTGAAGTGAGCGAAGTTTGTCGCGGGAGTTCGTGATGGCGGCGGACCCGTTAGGTGTGTAGACATCCATCTGCTCGAACTGCCGCACGACCGCCGTACCAAAGTAGGTGATCGAAGCCCCGATTCTGGGTAGGACCGCGTCGTAGTCGCTGAGCTGTTTGCCCTGGTACTGCAGATCCGGATCGTCACCGGTGAGGTCGATGGCAAATCGCAGGGTGTTCAGGACCTTGACCTGATGTCCCCGATCGAGCGCAGCAACCCGAAGCCGGGTAGTGCTGTAGCTCCGGGGAGCACGGGAGAGAATTCCTAGCTTCATGGGCGGGGTCCGTTCATGGGGTCTGGTCGAGGGAGGGTGAGACATCGGCGATGTGGACGACAGCGTCGCCGCGATTGGCGAGGGGATCAAGCGAGTGGCCTATCACCAGACCTCCGATGGATGCCTTCGGGGTGGAGAGCCGCTCACCCAAGGCGTTGTAGATGTGGCCCAGGGCCTGACCCTTCGCCACCATGTCACCGGATTCCACATCGAGGCTGAGGATGCCGCTCTTTCCGGCCCGGACCCATTTGCTCGACCGGCTGACACGCGATGGTGCCGTCGCCGGCACTTCGGACGGCTCGTCGATCATCCCGACGTGGTGAAGCACCCGCAGCACGCCCTGCACCCCAACCCGGCGGGCGAAGGCGTCGAACCGCCACGCCTCGCCACCTTCGAAGAGGAGAACCTTGGCGCCCGCCTCGCTGGCCGCTTGGCGTAGCGACCCATCACGGATGGACGAGTGCATCATCAGCGGTGCGTTGAACGCCGTAGCCAGGTCCCGGGTCTCGGAATCCTCAAGGTTGGCCCGGATCTGGGGCAGGTTCGTCCGATGATCGGAGCCGGTGTGCAGGTCGATTCCGTAGGAACAGCGGCTGACGACTTCGGTCATGAGGAGGTGGGCGATACGTCGCGCCAGCGAACCACGGACCGACCCGGGGAAGGATCGATTGAGGTCGCGGCGATCGGGGAGGTAACGATCGCCGGTGGTGAACCCGTAGACGTTGACGATCGGAACGGCGATCAGCGTCCCGTTGAGCGTTTTGGGATTCACCTGGGTCAGGACCCGTCGGATGATGTCGACGCCGTTGATCTCATCACCGTGGATCGCCGCATTGACCCACACTGCTGGCCCCGGGGTTCGACCGTGGAGAACCACGACCGGGAGTGACACCGGCGTGCCGGTTACCAATTTGGCGATCGGGAGTTCCAGCGAACGTTTGGTTCCGGGGGCAATCGAGATGCCTCCGATGGTGAGGGCGTCATTCTTCTTCATCGAACTCCTGGTTTCGGGTCCGGACCGGCCGGGGTGGTCGGGGGCCGAGGTATGAGCGGCCGGAATCGACGGCGAACCGGCCTCGTAGCGCTTCGCGACCCACCAGCATTCGGAAACCCATCTGGTCACGACGGGTGAGTGTTAGTTCCGCTTCGATCTCGGTTTGCAAAAGTCGTATCGTCGTGATGATCGTGGGGCGTTCCTCCGCCTCCCCGCTCGAGCTGCGGACCGTCCGCCATTCCAACAGCGGAGCGTGGACCCGCACCGTGTCGAGGGCCGACCGTTGCCAGGGCGAAATCGAAAAGTGCACGATGTCGCCGTCGGGGCCACCGACGATTTCAACATCGTCGGCGTGGAGGCTGGACGAGCGGGCGCCGGTATCGATCTTGGCCTTGATCCACGGGGTATCCAATGCCGGTAACGAGACCCACTCTCGCCAACCCACCTGTTCAAGCACCACTCAGTCCTACCAGCTCTATTCCCGATGCACACCGATGTTCGCCGGCAGTTCGAAACCGACCGGCGGACCCTACACGGCGTGGTGAATTCGGGGGCAGAATACACCGGTGAACTGGCCAGCGGGTGAAGCGAGAGTCATCGCGGTGGACGAGGGGGTCCAGGCGTTCAGCGCCAGCGCCGGCACCGGGTTGACGATCGCACTGATCATCTCGGCAACACTGGCGGTCTCGGTCTCGCTCCGTCCAGTGGCCCGCCGTCTGATCAGTCGCCTGGCCGACCGGAGCCGCAATGGCCTCAGCCATCGATGGCGACCTCGCGTCCGCCGTTTGGAGACCGAAGGCGACGAAACGGCCGAGGTTCGTCGACAGCAGCGGATCGATGCGGCGGCCTCGATGACGGCCAGAATTGTCGCGATACTGCTCTGGGTGGCAGCGATCATCGCCGTCCTTCACCAGCTCGAAATCGATGTGACCCTCGCTCTGGGAGGAGCCGGTTTTCTGGGGGCTGGCCTGGCTATCGGCGGCCAACACACCGTGAACGATTTCCTAACCGGACTGCACATCCTCCTGGAGGATCGATGCGGCGAAGGCGACCAGCTTCGGATTCGCCTCGATGACAATGATGTGTACGGAACCGTGGCGTGGATGGGGGCATTCTCCATCCGGCTCGAAAGTGATCTGGCCACCATCCATCTGGCCAACCGGGAGTTGTCCCGCGTGGTCAACCTGTCACAACGCGGTGTCACCGAGGAGGTACGGATACCTATAGCAGCGAGCCGCGAGACCCCGACCACGATGGCGTTGGAGACGGGCCTGCGTGCTGCCTATCGGGCAACCTCGGGGTATGACTCGTCCGCCGACGGACTGGTGGTGGATGGGGTGCGTCGCAACACCGCTGACCTCGCCGTGTCGGTCCGAACGCTCCGGAGGCTCAGCGAAACCCAGGTCGCCGAGTTGGCTGCAACCGACTTGGGGAACGGCTGAACCTCAGCCGTCAACCTTCACCTGGCGGGAGTCACTTTCGACGACGGTCTTCTGGGGCGAGTTCGAAGTGATGAAGGATGCCACGAGCCCGACCGCACCGACGGCGAGCAGGATGAGTCCGGCGGTATTGATGTTGAAGCCTTCGGTCTCGACCGTCACTGCGAAGGCGAGGATGGCGCCCAGGGCGATCAGTACGAGGGACGCTCCGTATCCGGTGTTCTTCATAGGTCTGTCCTTTCCTGACGCTTCAGCATTTCCGAAGCGTCAACCTGACATACCCGCAGGAGTGGTTGGTCAAACACTTTGAGTGAAATTCCTCTGATCCGGGGTGTGGGATGTCGATAACGCGAACAACGCCCGCCGGAGCGGGCGTTGCTCTGAGTTTCATTGGGGTCTGCCGTGACGGTCAGACGCGCTTCGCGAGAAAGATGATCAGAAGGATCACAAGAACGGTTCCTAGAACGCCTCCATAGAGCATGGTGTCTCCCTTTCGTGTTGTGTGGTGGCCCCAGCCGACGGTGGCTGCTGTGGACCTCTTACCCGGTCCGGCTCGAGTCAAACCTGCCGATATCGAAGCTGCACAAGACCTACTCGGAAAGAACCGAACCGGCGGCGGATACCGCCCGGTCATACAGCGACGCCCGAAGCGAATCGGCGGCTTTGAGTACAACGATCTGGTTTGGAATCTCATATCCACCCTCGTCGAGCGCTCGTTTGACAGCGATGATGGCGTCGCTGGTTGCCACCTTTGCCTCTCGCTGAGCAGAGTCGACCCAGAAGCGGACCTCGATGTCGACGGTCGAAACTCCGAGCGTGGTCACGAGAGCTTCGGGTTCGGGGTCATCGGCCACTGCGTCTACCTGTGAGAGCGCGTCGAGAATGGCCCTCTGGGCTCCGTCAAGATCGTCCTCGTACGCGACACCGGCCACGAAACTGACCCGGCGAAGCGGCTCATTGGTCTGCACCCGGATGGCATTCTTGTACACATCCCGGTTTGGGATGACCAACAACTGCCCGTCGTACTGCCGCAGGCGGGTTTCGCGGATGGTGATTCGATCCACGGTTCCCTCATGCCCGTTGACCTCGATCTGGTCGCCGGCCTGAAACGGTTCCCGAACCAGCAGCAGCACACCCGAGAGGGTGTTTTCGAGAATGTCCTGGAAGGCGAACCCGACCGCAACCGAGAAGAAGCCCAGTCCTGCCAACAGGTCGACCGGTTCAACGGAGGGGAAGGCCACGGCCAGGCCCGCCATCACGAAGGCCGCCAGCACGAACCAACCGGCGAGCTTCGACATAACGCGTGCGAAACTCGGCATGTGTTTGCGCCCGAGGAGGGTTTCCAGAAGTCTTCGAATGGCCCGACCGGCAAGCCAGCCGATCAGAAAGATCAACACGGCGGCGCCGAGCCGCGGCAACGAGGCAACGAAGTTGTCGATGAACGAATTGACCGAGTCGACGATCTCGTCGCCTACCTCGGCGCTACTGGGTGCGTCGAGGTCGGCGCCGTTCTGGTAACTCGGGATCATCGGTTTCATCCCGGCGACATGCCCTTTCCCGGGACGTCCCAAACCGGGAACCAGCGATGGTCATCTAGCTGTCGAACCGTCGAGCGTCGGCGATCGCCTGTTCCACGAGATTCCGATCGGCGGCGATCATCTGATCCGTTTCCGTCTGTTCCTGCAGTGCATCGAGCGTCGAGTCGAAGACCGATGGAGCGGCAGGGAGGTCCCGTCGACGGATCTCGCTGCCGATCTGCTCGCAGAGGCGCGCGATCGATACCAGCACGAGTGGTTGACCCGCGGCGGCACGCCGGATGGGTGACACGGCCATATCCACGTACTCGGCGTGGGTGTGGGACGGCAGTACCACCCGTCGGCCATCCCGTTCCACCTGCGTCTTGTCCTCGGGTCGGCTGAGCAACGCCAGCACGATGGTGGCGATGTAGTTGAGGACGTCGATCGCGGTGTTGGGGTCGTTGATCCCGGGAGACAGGGCGCGCATGCCGATGTCGGAGAGTCGAACGAGTCCGAACGGGATGTCCTGCTGGGCGGTGCGGGACGTTCCGAGGGCGAAGGCGGCCTCTACCGCCTCACCGAGCGACTCATCGGCGGTTTCGGCATGAATCCGGGCCAGCGGTGCGCCGTTGAGGACGAACGTGCCCACGGGCTTCACCACCTCGATCGTGCCAGCGGCAGGGCACACGTTCAGGAGGGCTTCGATGTCGACCTGCTGAATCCACCCGGCCCGTGGTGCTGCGACCACCTCACCGTCGTCGGACAAGGTCACCGCAGGTCCGAGTGGAACCGCCAGCGACTCGGGATCGGTGCCGTCGAGTCGTTCGATCAGTCCGAGGGTCTCGGCCAGGATGGTCTGTGACACGTCGCCGATTCGCAGGCTTTTGGCGAGGTGATCCACCGAACGCACGACCCCCAGCAGGCTGATGACGGTGAGAATGACGGCGACGAACACCGACCGATGTGGCACCCCGAACGACGAACCGTCTACGGCGTCGGAGGCCTGCAGGATGGTGAGGCAGAAGAGGATGGTCCCGACGACGACGCCGATCGCAACCTGAAGGACCCGATCTCCGAGCCAGTTGCTGATCGTACGGGGACTGAATTGTGAGGACCCCAGTTGTACCGCAACCAAAGCGAGCGACAACAACAGCGTCACCGCCGAGATCAGGCCGCCGGCGACGGTACCCAGAATTGCTTGGGCATTGGACCCGGTCGTCTGGAGATTGGCCGGCCAGTACGAGGTCCCCCATCGAGCGTCGAGTTGCAGCATGAGGAGCGCGAGGCCGATGGCGCCGATGCCGAAGAGCAACGGGACAAACGAGAGGCCGTTCCGGAGACCATCGGCGATCTGGCGAAGGCGGACGATCATGGTGTGAGCTGAAGGTTTCTGATCCGTACAGCTTTACCGATCGCGCCGCCGTTAAACGATTCTGAGCACGAAGCGTCCTACGCTGCGGTAGTGCCATTGTCGGAACTGCTGTCCGCCGAGGTGATCGAGCGCCACATGCGCGTCGCCAGTCGACTCCTCGACGGGGCGACCGTCGAGCTCCTGGATGAGCCGGGCGAAATCGACCCGGCCCGACAGGTGCGGATAGCCGCTGGGTCCGAACGAGCGGTCCTGTCGGTCGAACGGTTGCCCGATGCTGCCGACCGTGATGTGAGCACCGTTCTCGGCGATCTGGCTGCCGGGATCGAAGCCGAGGTGCAGTTGGCTCTGATGAGAAGTCGGCTCGATCGACACGCCGTTGCCGAGGAGCAGGATCGACAGCTGGAGACTCGGCTGGGGGAGGTGGCGAGAGCAGCGACCCGGGCCGAGGGCGTCGCCGCCACGGTGCGGGCGCTCGCTATGCATGGAGCGGGGGCGGTGGAGGCAGCCGTGGTGTCGCTCGCCACCATGGCGAACGATACGGTCCGCTTCTTTCATGGTCCGGAGATGGCTTCTGAGATCGCTGAAGCCTGGGCCGAGGTTCCCTCGGATACGGCGATCCCGGTGGCGCTGGCGCTCACGTCCGGTGAACCGGTGATCGCTGCAAGCCGGGAGGAACTGGAGAGCTGGCCGCTCATCGCGAACGAGGTTGAATCGCTCGGGCTCGGTTCGTTCGTGGCGATCCCGATTATCGACGACGACCTCCACCTGCGGGCGGCGGTCGGGATCGGATTCGACCACGAACTGGACGTACGGGAGGTACGGGAGGTTCCACGATCGGTCCGATGGCTGATTTCCCTCACGGCCGATGCGCTCCGGAGCGCCTATCGATACGAGCGGGAACATCGCCATGGCAAGATTCTGGAACAGTTGGTGCTGCCCAGCGCCCTGCTGCGCCATCCGGCGGTATCGATAGCGGGAGCGTATCTCTCTCCCTCCAGCAGCCAGCGCGTCGGTGGTGACGTGTACGACGTCGTACCGCTCTCGGGCGGTCGGCTGGGCCTGTTGATCGCCGATGCGGTCGGTCACGATCTCGATGCGACCCGAACCGCAGCTCGACTACGGCATGCCGTCGGTGCGCTGGCCCATCAGGTGACGTCAGCGGGTGAGGTTCTGACCCAGGCCAACCAGTACGTGATGAGTGCCGGCCACAAACGGCATGTGACCGCGTCGTTCAGCATGGTCGACCCGGCGGGGTCAACGATCACCACGGCCACGGCTGGGCACCCGGCGCCGTTGCTGAAACGTGGCTCGGATATCTCGGCGATCGGTCCCGTGGGCGAGCCGCTGCTCGGGCTCAGCGACTACCGGTACTCCGAGGAGACAACTCGGTTGGAGGAGGGCGACTCGATTCTCGCTTTCACCGATGGTCTGGTCGAGCGCCGCTCCCGGGCCTTTGCCGATGGCGAGACGGACCTGAAGGACTCGCTGCGGGCTGACCCGTCGCTCGGATCATGGCCGATCGTCGGCGCTCTCGTGGCCAGCACGATGGCCGACAACCCCAATGATGACGTTGCCGCGGTGGCGCTCACGCTGGATCGTAGGAACCGGGTTCTGACCTATGCCACCAGCCAGATCCGCATGGTGTGGCCGGCCGACTCGCTGGAATTGGCCGAAGCGAGGCGCCACCTACGCCAGTGGCTCACGGCCAGTGGAGCCTCGGAATTGGCCGATACCGCAGAGCTGGTGACGACTGAACTGTTGACCAATGCGCGTGCCGCCGCACCGGCGGGGTCGGCGATCGAGTACGTGTGCCAGACGAACAGCTCGGGCATCGAGATCCGCGTCGAAGACGAGGGTCCGCCGTTCAGCCCCACCACCGAGATGCCAACCGGCGAACGACCGGGGCGACGGGGGCTGCCGATCGTTGCCTCGGTAAGTCATTCATTCGATGTGGAGCGGCGAGGGCGTCGCAACCGCACTACAGCCCGTGTCGTCCGGGACACGTTTGCGGTGACCCTCAATCGGTAAAGACTCTCGGTGAACAAAGGAGAATTTGCATGAGTGAAACCGACGAGCCGATCATCACCGAACCCGGCGACAACGGCGAAACCCAGCCGGTCGAGCAAGATCCATCGATGGCCGAGAAAGCGGATGAAACTGCGGACGCCTTGGTGGCGTCGGTGAAAGACGATTCGGGCCCGGACGATCCGAACTGACGTCGCAAGGCCATCCGATGCGGTAGCGACTCTGGTGAATGTCCCCAAAGGGGTACTTACGCAACCGAGCGTTTCATGTTGTGCTTACCCCGCTTTTGGGCAACCAAGACACCCCACGCCCCGTTCCTGAACGTACCCCCCATGGTCTCTTCAGGAACGGGGTAGCCCAGTCGCCAATACCTTGCCGGTTGTGCTCTCCGCCCGACTGAGCCATTCGCTCCGGCGAGAACGGGTCCACAGACGCTGCAGTTCACCGCTCTCGGCTGCGGTCGCAATCATCGGAGCCACGTAACTCGATCTCGCCACCGCCCGTGAGTTACCCAGAACCTCGGCAGCCGCATCGACGCCGTCGATCTCGGTTCCACCGCTGGCGAGTTCCTCGACCGCAGCCACCGATCCACCCCAGGTTCGAAAGTCCCGGGCCGAGAAAGCCGGGCCAATACGGTCGGCGATGAAGCTGTTCAACTGCGCACTCGAAATCGGTACGGTCTCGCCATCGAACTCGTAGGTGAAGAGGTAGGGATGATCGTGTTCGATCAGATCTTCGATTGCGCTGGCGAGGACGGGGTCGATCAGGTCGACGTGGCGTTCTGACCCGCCCTTGCCGGTGAAGTCCAGAAAAACTTTTGCTCCTTCGGCAACGGTCGCCTCTTCAGCGTGAAGAGTGGTAGCACCGCGGGCGCCGCTCGTTCGCTCATGGGACCGGCTCCCGACCCGAAGCAGCGAGCGGTCGATCAGGCGTGTCGCCACCGCAAGGGCGAAACGTTTGCTCCCCACCGTTTCGTTGGCGATGATCTCGTCCACTTGGGGTCTCAGTCTCCGAAGTGCCCTCGGAAAATAGGCCAGGCGCTGGAACTTACGACGCTCCTGCAGTTCCTGAAATTCCTCGTGGTATCGATACTGTTTTCGCTCCGCTTCGTCCCGACCGGTGGCCAGCAGGTACGAGTCGGCCGAGGGGGCGAGCCACACATCGGTCCAGGCCGGTGGGATCATCAACCGGCTCAACCGCTCTCGTTCAGATCCGGTGACGCGGGCGCCCCGTTGGTCGTAGTAGCTGAATCCCTTTCCCCAGCGGCGTCTCGTCCATCCGGGTTCCTGATCGGTCAGGTACGTGAGACCGGCCGACCGAGCGAGTTCCTCGGCGTCGTTATTCCATAGGTTGGACGGAACACGAATGCCGGTCACGGAGTGAGCAATACCCGTTTTCGTTCTGAACAAAACCGAACGTCCCAGTGTTGGCGATCGAAAGCGGCGACACTGGTTCGGTGATGCGAGCGCTGGGCAAGGACTCTCTCAAGAAGGAAAAGATGCGGCCGGTCGAAGTGGATTCGGCGACGCCGTCGGAGGGACTGCGCTGGGTCGACCTGATCTGGGAGAAACCCTCGGACCTCAAAGTGCTGTCGGACCTGTTTCCCTTCGACCGGGCGGCCAAGGAAGACATTGTCGATATCGAACAGCTACCGAAGTTCGATGAATACGACGATCACCTCTTCGTGGTTCTCCATGCACTGACCCACGACGGTGATCGCATCGACACCGTCGAGATCGATTGTTTTGTCACCGACGGACTGCTGGTCACCGTTCATCGGACCGGAGTTGTTGCGATCGACTGGCTGTGGGAGAACGTCCAGAAGTATCCGCATCTGACCGATGAAGGCAGCAACGAGTTGTTCGGCCATCTGGCCGAGGCCATCGGACGCCGTTACCTCGAGGTGGCGGCTGAGTTCGAACGGAGGGTGGATCTGCTGGCCGAACCCGCACTGGCGGGCGAGGTGCAGGTAGTCGGTGAGATCCAGCAACTTCGACGCGAGGAGTCAACGATCCGATCGATGCTTCGCCCGCAGCGATACGTGATCAGCGAGCTGCTGCGGATGGATCGTCTCGACGGCGCCGACGCCCGCCGTCAGTTGACCGATGCGTACGACGTCCACAATCAGGTGGTCGAGGCACTGATGTCGATCCGTTCCCTCCTCACCGATGCGTTGGACACCTATCGCGGATCGGTAGCTGAGCGCCAGGCCCGCGTGTCGACACTGCTAACCGTCTATTCCGCCATCGTGTTGCCAATGACTCTGATCGCAGGTTGGTACGGCATGAATACCGAGAATCTTCCGGCGGCCGCCCAGCCCTGGGGTTGGATCGTCGTCACCGTGGTGATGGGGTTGGTCGGGCTCGCCAGTTGGTTGGCATTCGTACGGGTTGGCCTCGTCGGCCGGCGTCGTCCGGTTCGAGATCTCGGGTCGGCGATGACCCGCGTGGCCAAGGCGCCGCTTCGGCGCTCGGTGATGCTGGAGAATCATCGGTAGGCGGTGAGTTCGGGTTCATGACAGATCGATCCGAGCTGAACCAGCACGACCTCTCCTGGTGGCTGCGGGCCGGCTGGATAGCCCGCGGCGTTAGTTACTTCGGAGCTGGCATGTTGGCGTTCGGTCTGGCGGCCGGTTTTGTTCCGCTGCAGGGTGACACAACCCAAAAGGGCGCGTTGACCCTGATCGGTGATCTCCCACTGGGTCAAGGCCTTCTTCTGGTGCTTGCTGTGGGTCTTTTGATGTTCTCCAGTTGGGAGCTGTCGACGATCGCGCAAGGCGAGCGCAGCACACCGTTGGACCTGATCGACCACATCGGCAAGGCGATTGGCATCTGTTTCTACGCCAGCCTCGCATGGTCGGCGGTTCGAGCCGCCGCTGGCTCGGTAGGAGAGTCGGGCACGCTGGTGGAGCGCCTCTCCCGGGTTGTGCTTTCGTACCCGCTCGGTCGGATCGTCATGATCGGCGCCGGAGCTGTGGTCGCACTGATTGCGCTCCGACGACTGGCCCGGGTATGGACCCGCGACTTCGACGATTCGTTGGTAGTGGATGAGATGGGTGAGGATCACCGCCGCCTAGTGCTCTCGCTTGGTCAAGCCGGCGAGATCGGACGCAGCCTGTCGTTCCTGCTCGTCGGCTTCTTTCTCGCGGTTGCTGGCTTTCAGGACCAGAGCTCGGAGGCTCGAGGTTTGGACCGAGCTCTCCGTTCGGTCGCCGGCGACGGCTACGGGCGGTTGGCGATCGGCGTGGTGGCGCTGGGGTTCCTGGCCTATGGGCTCTTCTGTGCAGTTTCCAGTCCCGCCCGCCGTCTGCCCGACGACCGATAGCTGGGCAGGCAGCGTCGCCGGTCCCACCACGCGACGGTGCCCCGCTCACAAAGCGGGGCACCAGGGGATGAGTCGCCGACCGTCTAGTTGATGAGGTCGTCGATCTTTTTGTTGATCTTGTCCGCTACGTCGTCGACTTTGTCTTTGATGTCGCCCGTTGCCTCCTGGGCTTCGCCTTCGGTCTTGAGGTCTTCATCGCCGGTGAGGCTTCCAGCGGCCTGCTTCAGTCGACCTTCGATTTGATCCTTTTCACCACTCATTGGAACTCCTTTGGGGTTGGGTGATTGAATCCTTTCCCGCCTGGAGCTGTCATAAACCTTCAATTTTCGACCCTCCGGTTCGGTGCTTGACACACCGTGAGTTAGCCCGAAGTGACGCGATCGCACGTGAACCCCCGTGAAACGCTGGAGTAGAGCGGTTCGGGCGGGTTCGGGCGGGGACAGGTCGGTTCAGGGTGATTGGGTGGCGATTCGGCGCGGGTTTCGGGGCCGATCAAGATGGGTAACCCGTCCGATATGGGAATCATCAGAAAAACACTGTCGATAGGCACCTTGGGGCTGGTCAACTGGCGCTCGAAAGCGGAGTTGCTGGAGATCGCAGAGTCACAGCGCGACCATGCGGAAACGGAGGTGTCCAACCTGTCCCGGCGTCAGCGCCGCGCAGCCAAGCGGGCTGCGAAGGCCGAGAAACGAGCCGAGAAGGCCGAATTGGAGGCTCTGTCGGCCGCCAAGAAGGTTTCTCGTGAAAAACGACGCTCCAGCGATGCTGCCGACAACCCGGTGGTGGCCGCAGTGGATGCGGCCGTGGTCTCAGGACGGCGGGCTCGGAGGAAGGCCAAGAAAGAAGCTAAGAAGGTCGACTCGATCGCCAAGAAGGAGGGCCGAAAGCTTTCCCGACGGGCCCGCCGAGCCGCCCTGAAGGCGGAGAACTCTGTAGACGATCTCGTCTCGTGACACCCAGCTTCGACTACGACGTTGCGATCCTGGGGTTGGGCAGCGCGGGCGAACGGCTCGCGCGGCAAAGCGCCCGCTCTGGATTGCGGGTAATCGGATTCGAACCCAATCTCGTCGGTGGCGAGTGCCCGTTCACCGCCTGTATGCCGAGCAAGAGCCTCCTCTACGACGCCTGCCACACGGACCGATCCTGGCCCGAAGCGGTCAGCCGCCGTGACGAGATCGTGAATGATCGCAACGACAATGAACACGCGGAGGGGTTGACATCCGAGGGAGTCACCCTCGTTCGCGAGAGCGCCACCATCGCCGGGGAACAGCGTGTGTCATCGAGCACCACCGACGTAACTGCGAAGTACGTCGTTGTCGCCACGGGAGCCGAAGCTCAGGTGCCACCGATCGAAGGATTCGACTCCGACGTGGTGTGGACCAGCGCCGACGCCCTCACCTCTGAAGAGCTTCCGAACCGATTGCTGATCGTCGGCGGTGGACCTATCGGTTCCGAGTTGGGCGAGGTTTACAGCAGGTACGGATCCGCCGTCACCCTCATCGAACGGGCCGAACGTTTCGTATCCGGAGTGGAGGAGTGCGTGTCCCAAGAGTTGGTCGATCATCTCGAGCGGGTGGGTGTGCGCATCCAGACCGGTGTTGAGGTTGCGCGGATCGAGGCCGGCGGCGAGGCCATCGTTGAACTGAGCACCGGACAGTCCATCGTGGTCGACAGGGTTCTCAACGCCACTGGAACCACGCCCCGTCTCTCTAACTTGGGCCTCGAACAGGTTGGCCTCACCCCGTCCACCTCGATCCGCGAAGATGGTCTCGTCGGCGGCCTCGACTGGTTGTTCGCCGCCGGAGACGTGACTCCCTTCAGTCATTGGACCCATGGTGCCAACTATCAAGCGGACTCGCTGGCGCTTCGATTCTCAGGCAACGCCCGCAAAGACCACGGTGCGTTGATGCCGCACTGCATCTTCACCAGCCCGCCGCTCGGTGTTGTCGGTGTGTCCTCCGATGACGCCACCCGCAACGGTCTAAATGTGGTGGTTGGAATGGCTCGATTCGACGAGATCGCACGAGGTGCAACCGATGAGCTGGCATCGGGAGTTGCCGCGATCGTCGTGGACGTCCGAACCCGAAGGATCATCGGATCCTCGATCTTTGGACCCCGAGCCGACGACCTCGTTCAAATCGTCACCGGTCTGATCGCTACCGGAGCCACGATTGACCAGGCCGGAGACATCATCTTTCCCTTTCCAACGATGAGTCAGGTCCTCGAGGCGGCATTCCAGGATGCAGCGAGGCAGATGCGATCGACCTAACAGTCCCCACCGGTGGAGTTTGAGTAACGCCGACGTCGGGAAGACCGGTCGGATGAAACCAGAAATCGAGACCACCACCGATGGACCGTTCATCATTCGAGGCGTCCCAAGTCTTCGATCGATGAGCATGATCACCTCGGAAAAAGGCGAGCCGATGACGTGGGATCCCGGTGGCCGAACCGAGCTGGAATCCGACTCTGCGCTGTGTCGTTGTGGCGCTTCCAACAACAAGCCTTTTTGTGATGGGAGCCATCAGAGCGTTGAGTGGGAATCGGCGGACGGGTTCTCCGCTTCTTCGACGACGGCCGAACGGGCTGAGTCGCTGGGAGGTGATCGGCTGACGGTTCGCGACGACAAGATGTTGTGTATGCACGCAGGTTTCTGTGGGACCGAACGAACGTCGATCTGGGAGATGGTCGAGGAATCGGAAGACACCGAGGTTCGGGCCATGACGATTCGTATGGTGGAAAAGTGTCCGTCGGGACGACTGACCAACGTCATCGATGGTGCGGTTGTCGAACCGTCACTTCCAGTCGAGATTGGAGTTGTGCCGGATGGACCCCTTTGGGTGACCGGCAACATTGGGATCACGAATGCGGCGGGTGAAGCCATGGAAACGAGGAATCGGGTCACCCTGTGTCGCTGCGGTGCCTCCAGCCTGAAACCGCTGTGCGACGGTTCTCACGCCGAAGTGGGGTTCTCCCACTCGATGGACAGCACCACAGGGGAGGAGTGAAATGGCGTACGACATCCATATCGGCGACACCGTGAGCTGGAACTGGGGTTCAGGAACCGCAACCGGCGAGGTGACCGAACGCTTCACCGACGATGTCACCCGCACCATCGAAGGCACCGAGGTAACACGGAACGCCACCGAGGACGAGCCGGCGTATCTCATCGAACAGGCTGACGGTGGAAGGGTCCTGAAGACGGCAGGCGAACTCACGAAAGAGTGAATCGAGGTTTGGGGTCCCCGTTCGGGGGTAAGACGTTGACATGACAGCAACGGCCGACCAAGAACTCTCGACCACTCAAGGGTTCTCGCACGGACTCATGCGACTCACGTTGCCGTCGTCCACGAAGTTCGGAAAGATCGCCCGAGAGTCGGTTCGTGCATGGCTGAACATCAACCTCATGCCCGTACGCGACTGGGACCTCGTGGTGAGCGAACTCTTCACCAACGCCGTCCACGCCGCCCGTTTCGGATCACCGGTCGAGCTGCGTTTCGAAGTGAAGAGCGGGTCTGCCCTCGCTGGGTCGGATGCTCACGACCTGGTGGAGTGCGAGGTAACCAATCAGGGTGCCTGGGCCCTTGGCCGAGACATGGCCAGCGTCCCTCTGGATTACCTCGTGGCACGGTTCGAGCCCGATCGCCTGCCCCACGGCCGTGGTTTGAAGATCGTGTCCGCTCTCACCTCCGGGGGAGAGGTACGAACTCGCGATAGACGAACCTCGGTTCGAGTGTGGCGCGAACTGGACGAGGCGCCGATCTACAACTGAAACTCCGAGTCGGGACCAGCCAGACCGAGCTCCACCGCTCGCAGCGTGGCCTGGGCTCGGTTGTTCACACCGATCTTCCTGTACAC
>CALGOA010000173.1 GCA_937958015.1 uncultured Acidimicrobiales bacterium
GAACGTTCCCAATGCATTGCCATGTCGAACAATCCCAGACCGCTGGCGGCGGTCTGTATCCGCAGGGCCTCCTAACCGATTGGAAGATCAAGTGAAGGACGACGATTTCGACGAACGAGATGATGACGATCGGGACGACGAGGACTTCGACGACGGTCACGGCGCCGATCACGAGGGCGCGGGCGACCGGGCCGGCGAACAACACGAGTTCGACGACCCCCAGTTCTATTTCAGTTTCACCCCGAAGATCGGAAGCGCTGACACGCCGGGAAAGGTGAAACCGGACAAGAAATTCGAGATGAAGGTCTACGGGCGAAAGAAGGAGATGCCCGACGGCGAGGATGTCGAGTTCTGGGGCTTTGAGGATCGGGAGAATCGAGCCAGGAAGAAGCCCATCCTGCCGTCATCGCCGATTCGGGTGACCGAGGGCGACATCGTCCACGTGACGATCAAACCAGCGAAACGACAACACACCCTGCACCTGCACGGCATTGAATCCGACGCCCACAACGATGGGGTGGGCCACACCTCGTTTGAAGTGACTGGTTCGTACACCTACCAATTCCGAGCGGGCGCGCCATTCAGGGCTCTCGATGACCCGACGCCTCAGACTCGAGGCGCAGGCACGTACCTCTATCACTGCCATGTGAACACCACCTTGCACTTCCAGATGGGTATGTACGGCCCGATCATCATCGACCCGACCGAAGGCCCGGGGACCGCTTGGCACCGCGGCCCCACCTATGACGTCGATGCGGAGCGCTACTGGGCTGTGGGTGAAGTCGACCCAACATGGCACGAACTCGGCCATCAGGCTGGACTGAAGGGGGGCGACGCCGGATTGAACGACTTCCGCCCCGTCTACTTCCATATCAGCGGTGAATTCCAGCCGATGCGGAATGGCAGGACCGATCCAGCCAAGGTGATCTCATCCGAAACGGTGGCCAGCGAGGGACGGGTAGGCGGTGAGCCGATCCTTATCCGGTACGCCAACGCCTCCTACACGAGGCACTCGATTTGGTTCGAGGGCATCGATGACGGTCACCTACGGGTTGAGGTGATCGCCAGTGACGGGCGGCCCTTCGATGGCCTGGCCCCGAACTTCGCGGAACCCTACGAGTTGACCGAACCGCTGGAAGCCGCGGCGGCTGAACGGTACGACTTCCTCATCACGCCACTTCGCGAAGGCCCCAGCACCGTGACGATTCGTTCCCACGACTGGATCTCAGGCGAAGAGCTCGGGCTGGTGAAGACGACCATCACCGGAACGTAACCGAACCGACTCAGAACATGGGAAATGTTGCAATTGTGAGGCAGGGGAACCAGCCGTCAATTTGATCCGTCCGATCGGGCATGAAGAGCGACGCGACCAACAAACGGCGAATGATGGCAGTGTTCCTTGCTGTCTCACTATCGGCAGCTGCCTGTGGCGGTTCCGGTGACGACAACGCACGGGATGCCGAGGAGAACTTCTCCACGACGATACGACAGTCCGGAGACGACGGGTCCTCGGACGATTCGACCGCATCGGACGACGACGCAATGTCGGACGATGCGGCGATGTCGGACGATGGCTCCGGTGACGGTTCGGTGGATCTGGCCCAGAGCGACGATGCCATGGAAGGCGACGGAGGCGAGGAGGCCGACAGCGAACGGTCCTTCGGGGCTACGACGGTCGTTCCCGCGGCCGGGCAAGACGCAAGCGGTGAGTTTGGCTCCGACCGTTCGAGTCAACCCGCCGAGGCACCCAACCCTCCCCGGATTCGACCCTTTGTCGATGTGAACGATGATCCGTTCTCTACGTTCGCACTGGACGTCGATACCGGTTCCTACTCCCTGGCCCGGAACCAGTTGAACAATGGACAACGACCGGACCCGGACGCGGTACGGGTCGAGGAGTTCGTGAACTCATTCGACTACAGCTACGCCAACCCAACCCGGCGAACGCTGGGCATCAGCGTCGATGGAGCACCTTCACCGTTCGACGCCGACAACTACCTGCTGCGAATCGGCGTACAGGGAGAACGGGTTCGAGACGAAGATCGACCGACGGCCCATCTCACGTTCGTCGTGGATACCTCGGGTTCGATGGACACGGTGAATCGCCTGCCCCTGGTGAAGGAGTCACTGCGACTTCTCGTCGACGAACTCGAGGACGAGGACACCCTTGCCATCGTCACCTACAACAACCGCGGCGACATTCTGTTGCAACCGACCAGTGTGCGGGACGACGACATCATTCTCGAGGCGATCGACTCGCTGCGTCCGGGCGGGTCAACCAACCTTGAAGCCGGACTGCAGGTCGGATACGAGCTCGCTCGTGAGGTCAACGAGGACGGCGACATCAATCGGGTCATCGTGGCATCCGACGGACTGGCTAACGCCGGCGTCACCGACGTTGGGGAACTGGGCCGCCAGATTCGGGACGACGCCGACAACGGCATCCGACTGATGACGGTCGGATACGGACTCAACGGCTTTAACGACGAAACCATGGAACAACTCGCCGACCAGAGCGATGGGGTCTACGCCTACGTGGACACGATCGACGAGGCCGAAGAGGTGTTCGAGAACAACCTCACCGCCAACCTCTACACCATCGCCATCGATGCGAAGATCCAGGTCGAGTTCGAAGAGGACGTGGTCGACCGCTATCGACTGATCGGGTTCGAGAACCGAGGGGTTCGAGATCAGGACTTCACCAATGACGACGTCGACGCCGGAGAGATCGGCGCTGGCCATCAGGTAACCGCCCTGTATGAAATTCGACTGCAACGCGGGGTCCGACTCAGCGACTCCATCGACAAACTGGCCGAAGTGAACCTCCGGTGGGAAACCACCCGGGGCGGCATCATCGAGATCGACGAGAGTGTACGACTCGGTGACGTGTCGGAGAACTGGAGTGACACGTCCGACGAGTTCAAGCTCGCCGGCACCGTCGGGGTGTTCGCCGAAATGCTTCGAAACAGCCAATACGCCGAGGCCGTCGATTGGACGATGGTCGAGAACGAAGCTCGTTTCCTCTCCGAGTCGTTCAATCGAAGCGACGTTGACGAGTTCTACTCACTCGTCCAGCAGGCCGGTCGTATCTAATGGTCGGAACCCGGGCACCTTGCGGGGCCCGGGTTCCGGTCGTTACTTCACGATCAGTTCGTCGGTCGCTGATTCGAGGTCGACGGTGATGGTGCCATCGTCGAGAATCTCACCCTCCAACAGCCGGACGGCGATGCGGTCACCGACCTCTTTCTGAATCACACGCTTCAACGGACGGGCACCGAAGGCCGGGTCGTATCCCACATCCACCAGTTTCGCCTTGGCCTCATCGGTCACGACGAGCGAGATCCGTCGGTCCTCGAGACGGCGGGCGAGACTCGCCAGTTGGATGTCGACGATTCCGGTGAGGTCTTCTCGACTGAGCTCATCGAACCGAACGATGTCGTCGACCCGGTTGATGAACTCGGGTCGGAAGAAATCCTTCGGATCACCAGGCAGATTCGATGTCATGATCAACACGGTGTTCGTGAAATCGACGGTGCGGCCCTGCCCGTCGGTGAGGCGGCCATCGTCCAGCAGCTGGAGAAGGATGTTGAACACGTCCGGGTGGGCCTTCTCCACCTCGTCGAGAAGGACGACGGCGTAGGGGCGGCGACGGATGGCCTCGGTGAGTTGGCCGCCCTGGTCGTAACCGACGTACCCCGGAGGGGCGCCGATAAGGCGACTCACCGCATGTTTCTCCATGTACTCACTCATATCGATACGGGTCATGGCCCGCTCGTCATCGAAGAGGAACTCGGCCAGTGATCGAGCCAGCTCGGTCTTGCCCACACCGGTCGGTCCCAGAAACAGGAAGCTGCCGATCGGGCGGTTGGGGTCGCTCAGGCCGGCCCGGCTCCGACGGATCGCGGCGCTCACCGCGGCGACGGGGTGATCCTGACCGATCACCCGGCGGTGCAGTTCGTCTTCCAACCGCAGCAACTTGCGGGCCTCACCTTCGAGCAACCTGCTCACCGGCACACCGGTGGCGCGGGCCACGACCTCGGCGATGTCGGCCTCGTCGACCTCTTCCTTCAGCATGGTCTGGTCCGCTTGAAGCACCTGCAACGCTGCCGTGGCCTCGTCGACCTGACGCTCCAGAGCCGGGATACGCCCGTACCGCAGTTCGGCCGCCTTCTCGAGGTCGGCTTCCCGCTCGACCTCGCGATTGAGGGTGTCCAGCTCCTCCTTCAATTGCTGAATGGTGGCGATGGCTTCTTTTTCGTTCTGCCAATGCGCCCGCATACCGGCCGACTGCTCTTGCAGATCGGCCAGTTCGGCCTGGAGTTCGTCCAGCCGCTGAGTGGAAGATGCGTCGCTTTCCTTCTGAAGTGCGACCTGCTCCATCTCCAGCTGCCGCACCCTCCGTTCGACCACATCGATCTCGGTCGGCAACGAGTCGATCTCGATCCGCAGTTTCGACGCAGCTTCGTCCATCAGGTCGATCGCCTTGTCCGGGAGGAATCGGCCGGTGATATAACGATCGGACAACATCGCAGCCGCAACTAGGGCCGAGTCCTGAATTCGCACACCGTGGTGGACCTCGTAGCGCTCCTTCAAACCACGAAGAATCGCGATCGACGCTTCGACCGATGGTTCGCCGACGAAGACCTGTTGGAACCGGCGCTCGAGTGCAGGGTCCTTCTCGACATACTTGCGGTATTCGTCGAGTGTGGTGGCACCGACCATTCTGAGCTCGCCGCGAGCCAGCATCGGCTTGAGCATGTTGGATGCATCCATCGGGCTTTCGCCTCCGGCCCCGGCACCAACGACGGTGTGCATCTCGTCGATGAACGTGATGACCTCGCCGGCCGAGTCGGTGATCTCTTTCAGGACCGCCTTGAGCCGTTCCTCGAAGTCGCCCCGAAACTTCGCTCCGGCCAGCATGGCCGACATGTCGAGAGCGATGACGCGTCGGTCCTTCAGACTCTCGGGCACATCACCTTCCACGATCCGTTGGGCGAGCCCTTCGGCGATGGCGGTCTTGCCAACACCGGGTTCGCCGATCAGCACCGGGTTGTTCTTCGTCCGTCGACTCAGGACCTGGATCACCCGGCGGATCTCGTCATCTCGACCGATGACCGGGTCCAGTTTTCCGGCCCGGGCCCGCGAGGTGAGATCCTGCCCGTACTTCTCCAACGCCTGGAACTGGTCCTCGGGGTTCTGGGAGGTCACACGATGTGATCCCCGAACCTCCGCCAGTGCGGCGAGAAGATCTTCGCGCCGCAGCTCCAACCGGGCTGCAGTGGCGCCTCCGGGATCGGGGTTGGCGAGCCCGAGAAGCAGATGTTCGGTGGAGAGATAGTCGTCGTTGAGGTCCCTGCGAACCGCATCAGCGTCGTCCATCACGCGGTTGAACTGCCGGGAGAACCGTGCCTCGGAACCGTACGCCTTGGGCATATCGGCCAGCGCCGCCTCCAGTTCGTTCTTCAGGGCCGCCGGTTGTTTGCCCATTTTGGACAGCAGGGGAAGAACGACACCCTCGGACTGGCCGAGCAGTGCCAAGAGAAGGTGATCGGGCGAGACCTCGGGGTGAGAATCCGCCTTGGCGCGATCGATCGCAGCCGCCACGGCCTCCTGAGTCTTCAGAGTCCATTTGTTGGGATCGAGTGTTGCCATGGATTTCGTGCCTCCTTGAGAAAGCGTTTCGAGCCAAGCGCCACCCGGGTACCGATCTTCGCAGTGAGCGATGAGTACGGGCCGGGGCGCTTGCGATGAAGTGGCGTGTCCGGTGAGTGGGGTTCGGGGCGGGAGCGTTCCTGGTGAGACGTCCCCATCCTCCTGGCTTCGAACACTGGCCGCGGGTCAGAAGATGCGGCGGTTTCGTTTGTAGATAGAGAGTTGTTGGTTGAGGGGTACGAGCTCTCGGCGATGAGACTGATGAGCATCGCGAACCGCCGCTTCGGCTTCAGCCCGGAGCTGGTCGATCAGACGATCCCGATCACGGACGGCTTCGGAGAGTTCGGCCACTTTCTGTTCCAGTTCGAGAACTGTCTGGACACTGGCGAGGTTGAGACCGGACTCGGTCAGCTCGGCGATTCGATTGAGCTGATCGATATCGGCCTGGGAATAACGTCGAGATCCACCCGATGTTCGAGCCGGTTCGACCAGTCCCTTACGTTCGTAGATCCTGAGGGTCTGGGGATGCACGCCAGCAAGCTCGGCAGCGACGCTGATGACATAAACGGCCTTGGTGTAGTGCTCCACAACGGTCTCCTTTGCTTGGTCGCCTGCGGTTGTTACTTGGTGGTGTTGAACAGATGGTCTCGAACCGACGGATCGGACAACCCGGCGAGCGCTTCAAGTTGCTCGTCGGTGAGGTCTTTGGGGACCGCCACCTCGACGGTGACCAACAAATTGCCGGTCGCCTTTTTGGTCTTGACTCCGGCGTTGCGAACCCGGAAGGTTCGGCCCGACGGTGTGCCCGGTGGGATTCGCACCGTCTTGGTGGAACCCTGCAACGTAGGCACCTTTATGTCGGCGCCGTTCGCAGCTTCCACCACGGTGATGGGAACGGTGATGGTGAGGTCGTTTCCACGGCGTCCAAAGACCTCGTGTTTACCGACCTGTAGCTCGACGACGAGGTCGCCATTCGGGCCGTTGTTAACCCCGGGGGAACCCTTGCCGCTGAGGCGGATCTTCTGGCCGTTCTTCACGCCGGCGGGGATACGCACCTTCACTTGGCGAGGGCGGCGAACGAGTCCACTCCCGCTGCAGGTCTTGCATGGGTTGGTCACGATTCGACCCCGACCGCCGCAGAGATCACACGGCTGGGACAGGCCGAACAGGCCCTGGTCGTCACTGAGTACACCGCGCCCATCACAGCGCCGACAGACGTCGGGCTGGGTGCCCGGCGCGGCCCCTGAACCGAAACACGTGGTACAGGCGCCGTCGGATGTGAGGTGAACCGAGGTGGTAACGCCCGACACCGCATCTGCGAAGCTCAGTGTGAGCTTCGCTGCGAGGTCCGACCCTTTCCGGGGACCGCCGGGGCGATTTGCCGACGTGGGGTTGCGACCTCCGCCACCGCCTCCGAAAATTCCGCCCAGGAGGTCGGACAGGTCGCCCACATCGAAGGAACGACCCGCGCCACGGTTGCCACCACCGCCGGGGAATCCCCCACCGCCGATGTTGCGACCGATCGGTCCCATGCGACGAACGTCGTCGTATTCGGATCGCTTCGATTCGTCACCGACGACGTCGTAGGCCGCCGAGATCTCTTTGAAGCGCTCCTCAGCTGACGCATCACCTTTGTTCTTGTCGGGATGAAACTGGCTGGCCAGCTTTCGGTAAGCCTTCTTGATGTCCTTCTGGTCTACGTCGGATGCAACTCCAAGAACCTTGTAGTAGTCCTTCTCAAACCATTCGTTGTTCGGTGCCATGTTCCCCCCTCTCGGCGGTGTTGTTGCGTGTCGTCTTCAGTTGGTTAACCCTTCACCCTGACCATGGCGGGCCGGAGTACCCGGCCCTTCCACAGATAGCCGGTCCGAAGAACTTCGGCGACGGTGGGTTCGTCCACGTCGTCGGAGGGTTCGTGCATCACGGCCTCGTGTTCTTCGGGATTGAAGGGCTGGTCGGCCGGGTCGGATTTCTCCAGCCCGTGCCGCTCGAGGGCGGCGACCAGTTGGTTCTGTACGGGAATGACATCTTCACTCCCGTTCTTCACCGCACCTTCGCAGGCATCGAGAACCGGCAGGAGTTCGCCCACGATCTTGTCGTTGGCCCGCTCCCGTTCGTCGACGGTTCGTTTGGCGACCGCCTTCTTGTAGTTCTCGAATTCGGCCTGGATCCGCCGCAGCGAATCCAGGTACTGGTCCCGTTCGGTCGAGACCGATTCCAGGGTGAGCACGAGATCCTCCACGGTTAACTCAGGACTGGGTGATTCAGCGGCGTCGGTGACACCGGCCTCCTCCGCCGCGGTGGCCTGGTCGATGAGCTCCTCGATCGCCTCGTCGGTGATCTCGGGCTCGTCGGGATCGGGTTCGTTGGCGTGATCGCTCACGCCTCTTCGCCGTCCTCGTCCTCTTCGATGATTTCGGCGTCGACAACGTCGTCGTCGTTCATGGGTTCACCGTCGGCCGGTTGCCCACCGTCGGCGTTCTCGGCCGCGGCCTGCTCGTAGAGCTTGGCTCCGATGGTCTGGCTGGCGGTCGCCAACTTCTCGGTGGCGTCCTTGATGGCGTCCATGTCGGTGCCGGCAAGAGCGGTCTTGGCGTCGGCCACGAGGGTCTCGGCGTTGGACTTGTCATCGTCGTCGAGTTTCTCGCCCTGATCCTTGAGCAGCTTCTCGGTCTGGTAGACGAGGCTGTCGGCCTGGTTGCGGACCTCGGCCTCTTCTTTGCGCTGCTTGTCTTCTTCAGCGTGAGCCTCGGCGTCCTTGATCATCTGGTCGATGTCGTCCTTGTCGAGGGTGGACTGACCGGTGATAGTGATGCTCTGTTCCTTGCCGGTGGCACGGTCCTTGGCGCTCACGTTCACGATGCCGTTGGCGTCGATGTCGAAGCTGACCTCGATCTGAGGCACGCCGCGCGGGGCGGGAGGCAGATCGACGAGCTGGAACTTGCCCAGGGTCTTGTTGTAGTTGGCGATCTCTCGCTCACCCTGCAGCACGTGGATTTCGACCGACGGCTGGTTGTCCTCGGCGGTGGTAAACACCTCGGAGGCGTGGGTGGGGATCGTGGTGTTTCGTTCGATCAGCTTGTGCATAACCGAACCCTTGGTCTCGATGCCGAGCGACAGCGGCGTGACGTCGAGGAGCAGGATGTCCTTTACGTCGCCGCGCAGCACGCCGGCCTGGACCGCAGCACCGACGGCCACAACCTCGTCGGGGTTGACCGACTTGTTGGCTTCCTTGCCGGTGAGGCTCTCGACCAGTTCGGTGATCGCAGGCATACGGGTGGAACCACCGACCATGACCACATGATCGAGGTCGCCCATCTTCATACCGGCGTCGGACAGAGCGGCTTCGACCGGCTTCTTCACCCGGTCGACCAGATCGGCGGTGAGCTCCTGGAACTTGGACCGGGTGAGGTTCAGCTCCATGTGGAGTGGGCCGTCGGCGTTGGCGGTGATGAAGGGAAGGTTGATCGAGGTCTGCTGCACCTGGCTCAGCTCGATCTTGGCCTTCTCGGCCGCTTCCTTGAGACGTTGCGCCGCCATCTTGTCGTTGGCGAGATCGACACCGTTGGCGTTCTTGAACTCTTTGACCATCCAGTCGATGACGGCCTGGTCCCAATCGTCGCCACCGAGTTCGGTGTCACCGCTGGTGCTCTTCACTTCGAACACACCGTCGCCGATCTCGAGAACGGACACGTCGAAGGTGCCGCCGCCGAGGTCGAAGACGAGGATGGTTTGATCGTCGGTTTCGCTCTCAAGGCCATAGGCCAGAGCGGCAGCGGTGGGCTCGTTGATGATCCGCAGAACCTCGAGCCCTGCGATCTGGCCCGCTTCCTGGGTTGCGGTGCGCTGGGCATCATCGAAGTAGGCGGGCACGGTGATGACCGCTTGGGTGACCGTGTCGCCCAGGTAGGCCTCGGCGTCGCGCTTGAGCTTCATCAGGGTGCGGGCGCTGATCTCCTGCGAGGTGTACTTCTTGCCGTCGATGTCGATCGACCAGCCGGTACCCATGTGACGCTTCACCGAACGGATGGTGCGGTCGGGGTTGGTGATCGCCTGACGTTTTGCGACCTCGCCTACGAGGACTTCGCCCTCCTTGTTAAATGCGACGACCGACGGGGTGGTGCGGGCGCCCTCAGCATTGGGAATGACGACCGGCTCACCGGCTTCTAGAACGGACACCACCGAGTTGGTGGTTCCAAGGTCGATACCTACGGCTTTAGCCATGTGTGGGGATTCTCCTGTGAGAGTGACAAAACTGTTAGCCCACACTCTACAAAGTTGAGTGCAAGACCATCAACTTTCCTGAGTGTGAGTCCTGTCACACCCCTCAACTGCACTTTCACCCCTGAAACCAGGCCCCTTCCCCCCAAATTTCTGCTGGCCACTACAATATTTGTGGTCCACAGCAGACAAAACGGCGGCTTGTAGTCACCAGCAGACAGATGGTTCTGGACGGCCCCGCCGACCCGGTACGAGCTCGCTGGCTAGGTTCGGGGGATGGATCCGACGTTCTCGTTCCGAACCGAACTGTGGTTGTGGCAGAGCGAAACGGCCACGGCATGGGTATTCGCCAATCTCCCCGAGGACGAATCGGACGAGATCGCCGACATCGTGCCCGAGCGTCGCGGTTTCGGGTCGGTGAAGGTACGGGCTCGCATCATGACCGAGGAGAAGACGGTCGAGTGGACTACCTCCTTGTTTCCCAGCACCCAGTACGGCTGCTACATGCTCCCCATCAAGGCGGCGATCCGAAAGAAGTCGGGCCGGGACACCGGGGACACCGCCGACTTCGAGGTTGACATCCTGATGGATTGATCGCAGAGAGGTGAAGGTTGTGGTCTCCTGACCTCCCCCGATGGCTGGAGCCGATTTTCAGCAACGGTAGGATTCGACCATGTCGACACTTGTCTTGCTGCGTCACGGTCAAAGCCAATGGAATCTGGAGAATCGGTTTACCGGGTGGTTCGACGTCGATGTGACCAAACAGGGAGCCGACGAGGCGATCGCCGCCGGTCACGCAATGACGGCGGCAGGCGTGTTGCCCGACGTCGTACACACCAGCCTGCAGACCAGGGCGATCAAGACCGCAAACCTCTCACTGCGAGAAATGGACCGACTCTGGGTGCCGGTCCGGCGCCACTGGCGACTGAACGAGCGTCACTATGGCGGCCTCACCGGTCTCAACAAAGCCGAGACCGCCGAGAAGTTCGGCGACGAACAGGTGCACATCTGGCGTCGCAGCTACGACACTCCCCCGCCGGAAATGCCAGCCGATCACCCCGACAATCCCAACGCCGATCCGCGTTATGCCAACCTGCCACCCGACGTGCTTCCCACCACCGAGTGCCTGAAGGACGTCGTTGAGCGCATGCTTCCCTACTGGTTCGATGCCATCATTCCCGATCTGCGCACCCACGACACCGTGTTGGTGGCCGCCCATGGCAACAGCCTCCGCGCCCTGGTCAAACATCTTTCCAACATCGGCGACGATGACATCTCCAGCCTGAACATTCCCACCGGCGTGCCGCTGGTGTACGAAATCGACCCCGAGGGCCGACCGGCCACCGACGCCCCGGTCGAGGATCGGTACCTCACCTAACCCACGAACTGGGAACGTCATGAACGATCGGCCAACGATCATCAGGATGTGGTCGGGCCCCCGAAACCTGTCCACCGCCCTCATGCGGTCGTGGGAGAACCGACCCGACACGGCGGTGATGGACGAGCCGCTGTACGCCTTTTTCCTGGCCACGACCGGTCTGGATCACCCGATGGGAAACCAGGTGATCTCGGCCGGCCCGGCCGATTGGGACGAAGCGATCGATCGATGCCTTCACCCTCGTCTCGAGCCCGGCCAGACGGTTTCGTACCAGAAGCAGATGGCGCACCACCTTCTGCCCGAATGTGATCTAACCTGGATCGACGACGCCGTCAACGTTCTGCTGCTCCGTCATCCACGGCGTGTGATCGCCAGTTACGTCCGCCTGCGGGAACGACCGACGCTGCTCGACCTTGGGTTCCCCCAGCTCACGATGCTTCGGGATCGCCTCGGAGACGTTCCGGTTGTCGAGGCAGACGGTTTCCTGGCCGATCCCGAGGCCGGACTGAGGCGGCTCTGTGAACATGCCGAGCTCGAATTCCAGTCTGCGATGCTCGATTGGCCCCAAGGCCCGCGGCCGAGCGACGGGGTGTGGGCCTCTCACTGGTACGGCAGCGTCGAGCAATCCAGCGGCTTCGCGCCCGCTCCCACCGACGACCCGGATCGGATAGAACTTCCGCCCGAAGCCGAGGGGCTGGCGGCCGAGGCCATGACGCACTATCACGCCCTGCTAGCAGGGGATTAGCCTCCGCTTCGACGGACCGTTGGGCTGGGCAACCGGGTACATCCTCCCTCGCCGTTCCGCTCCCGTCCCGCCTACCTTTCAGAGTTGATGGTGGCATCGGGCACACTACGCGTCGCTGCGACGCTCACAGTCGTCTGCGGGTTGGGGTATTCGACGATCATTGCGGCGGAGACGGTCGAATCGCCACGGGCCCGGGTCGTCGAGGCGATCATCGACACCAAGGCCCTCGCCGCCGTTTCCGATTTCGATGAGATTCCGGCGGGTGTTCCTTCAGGTCAGACGATTCCTCGGACCCGGGGCGAAGCTGCACTGGCCGAGTTCACCTATGACTGGGCGACTGGCCTTCCGGGCTGGGAAATCTCGTTTCATCCCGGCCGGGCCGGCGTCCTGGGATACACATTCGTGCAGGAGAGGCGTATCGAGGTGTACGTACGGGACGAGATGTCGGACGGCCTGCTGGCCCACGTCATCGCCCACGAAATCGGCCACGCCATCGATGTCACGCACAATTCTGGTGACGATCGTCGTCGCTGGCAGGAACTCCGCGGTATCGGAGACGAGCCGTGGTGGCCAGGCAACGGGGCGACCGATTTCTCCACCGGAGCCGGCGACTTTGCCGAGTCGTTTGCGGCATGGCAGGTAGGCGACGATTCCTTCCGGTCCAAGCTTGCCGATCCACCGAGTGAGAGCGACAACCGCCTAATGGAAGAACTCTCCACCGGATAACCGCTCTTCGCCGCCGCACGCAGGGATTCCACTAGTTCGGACGGCCCCGGAGACAAGACAATTCAACATTCAGGTAGGCGCCTTTTCACGCCGAACCAATAGGTGTGAAAAGCCCGACCTCTCGCGCAGTGATGCCGCCCCGCGGGGTGATGGCGATTATCGCGGTCGTTTGGGCGGTCCAACTCGTTCTCGGTCTGGCGCTTCCCGACGTCGCCCCGGTCCAGGCGGCGCCCTTCTCATGGCCCGTTCTGGCGGCCGTTTTTGCCGTCGCTACATCGGCGGTGATTCATGTGCACTTCCGACAGGAAAGCGAGAGCTTCGATCTGTTCGATGTGCCGGTTGTGGTGGGCCTCATGCTCTTCAGCCCCCGTGATCTCTGGGTGGCTCAGATGGTCGGCACGTTTGTCGCCGTCGTGCTGATTCGGCGCCAGCCACCTACCAAGGTGATCTTCAACCTCGGCCTGCTGGGTATGCAGACGGTGATCACGATTCACCTGTTCCGGCTCGCCATCCTGATTCCCGACCCCTCCGATCCGGCCGTCTGGGGTCCAACGTTTATCGCCATCATGTTCGGCTCGGTGTTGAACGTGGCGTTCATCGTTGCGGTCGTGTCAATCGTCGAGGGGCGCCTCGACGAGGACAATCTGCTGCACGTCTTCACCTACGGCGGCGTCGTGACGCTCACCAACACCGGCCTCGGCCTTATCGCGGCGGTGTTGATCTCGGTCGAACTGGCATTGGTGTTCCCGCTCATCATTCCGGTGACCGCTCTGTTCCTGGCCTACCGGGCGTACGGAGCCGAGCGGGATCAGCGTGCTCGAC
Source organism: uncultured Acidimicrobiales bacterium (assembly GCA_937958015.1). Lineage (GTDB taxonomy): Bacteria > Actinomycetota > Acidimicrobiia > Acidimicrobiales > SZUA-35 > JABDIY01. The sequence continues at coordinate 13,545 of CALGOA010000173.1, forward strand.
TGGAACTGCTGTACCGCTCGACCCGTTCGGTGAGCGAAATCGGTGAACGCCGCGACTCGGTCGAACGACTCCTGCGTGAAACCACCGAGACCTTCCGCTCCAGAACCGCTGAATTTGTTCTCCTCGGCGATCGACAGGGTCGACCCCGTCGAAGCAGCATCCGCGGCGAGGTGATCGAAGAGGTACTCGTCCCGATCGATACCCATCTGCTCGGGCCTTTGCTGGCCGACCGCCCGTCGGAGCCAACGCTGCTCCACGCCGAGTCCGAATCGGCCTGGGGCCGCTACCTGTTCAGTCGCGGCGTGAAGAGTGCCATGGTCAGTCGGGTCGGCAACAACCTGAACGACGCTGGCGTGCTGATCATCGGGGATCGCCGAGGCGACGTTGCTTCATTCGGGAACGAAGATCTCCGCATGATGGGGACGATCGTCAACCACCTGTCCATTGCGATCGAACGGGAACGTCTCAACGAAAGCGTCGCCGAACTGCGCCGGCTCGAGGAGTCGCTCAGCCATCAGGCTAGATCCGACGCATTGACCGGGCTGTTGAACAGAAGCGGATTCGAACAGTTGGTCGACGACCAGGGCGAAGACAACCTGGCAGTCGCCTTCATGGACCTGGACGACTTCAAACAGGTCAACGACAAGTACGGCCACGAGGCTGGCGACATCGTGCTCAGCGCAGTCGCTGAGCGGATTCAGGCCGTCGTGCGTGAGGGTGACGCCGTCGCCCGTTTGGGTGGCGACGAATTCGCCATCGTCTTCTGTGTGACCGAACGGCCAGAGCGGGTGATGCCCCGACTCCTCGACCAGGTGACCAAACCCATCGCCATCGGTGAGGATCAGTCGGTTGTGGTCGGCGCCTCCATCGGACTTGCTGTCGGTCACGACAACGAGTCCTCTTCGCAGACGATCCGCAACGCCGACATCGCAATGTTCACGGCCAAGGCCATGGGCAAGAACACGTGGCAGACCTTCAGCGAGGACATGTCACCTTTGGATCGCCTCCCAACGATCGATCAGGAACTGCGAGAGGGGGTCGACAACGACGCCTTCGACCTCCACTATCAGCCCATCGTCGATCTCCAGAGCGGTCGAACGGTCGGGTTCGAGAGCCTGCTGCGCTGGCGCTCGGATCAGCAGGGACTGCTCATGCCGGCCGAGTTCCTTCGGGACGCGCAGAACACCGGAGCAATCATTCCGATCGAACAGTGGGCGATCCGTCGGGCCAGCGAAGATCTCCGCACCATCGAGGACCTCTTCCCCGGTGACGAACTTCCCATCTTCACCACCCTCAATATTTCGGTCGAACATCTCACCCGGCCGACGGCGGTCGAGGCGCTGCTTCACACAACGGAAGCGGTCGGTCTGAAACCCGGTCGCATCATGCTGGAGATTTCCGAGAACGAGTTGATGAAGGCAACAGCGAACCTCAGTCGATCCCTGCAGAGCCTGCGAGATCTTGGGTTCAAGGTTGCGATCGATGGATTCGGTTCCGGCGATGCCTCGCTCGGCGTGATCAAACGCAACCCCGTGGATGCGGTGAAGATCGCCCGCAAGGTCGTGTCGGGCCTTCGAGGCGGCGAGCGCCCGTACATGATGGCCCTCATCGAGCTGGCGAGGAATCTAGAGACCGAATTGATCGCCGAAGGTGTGGAGACCGAGGATCAGAAGGCCGATCTGCTTGCAGCCGGCGTGACGCTGGGCCAGGGGTACCTCTTCGCGCGACCGATGCCCCTCAAGGATCTGGTCGCGGGCTCAACCCCTGAACGCCGCTCCTGACCCTGTCGGTCGCGATGAGGCGGGCACCGGAACGCGAAACGGGACCGGGTCGAAACCCGGTCCCTCCATGGTTCGCAGAATCGATTGCGCTTAGACGGCGTCGGCTCCAAGTTCGCCGGTACGGATCCGGATGATCTTGTCGACCGGGGTCACCCAGATCTTGCCGTCACCGATCTTGCCGGTCTGGGCCGCTTTGACGATGGCGTCGGTGGCGGCGGAAACCTGAGATTCGTCGACGACCAGTTCGAGCTTGACCTTCGGAACAAAGTCAACCTTGTACTCGGCACCTCGATAGGTCTCGGTGTGTCCCCCCTGACGGCCGAATCCCTTCGCCTCCGTCACTGTCATACCCGACACGTCGACCGACTTGAGGGCGGTCTTCACCTCGTCCAGCATGTGGGGTTTGATAATCGCTGTAATTAGTTGCATTGAGTTCCTTCGTTCGGTTCCTAGATCCTGCCATCAAATCCTGGTGCCAACCAGTATGTCGGGCCCGTAACCGGGCGATCCGTGCTCGGCTACATCGAGCCCGGCGAGTTCCTCTTCCGGAGACACCCGCAACATACCGACGGCTCGCAGTCCGGCGAACAGCGCTCCGGCCGTGACGGTTACGAAGACGCCGATGACAACACCGCCGATCAGCTGGGTACCGAAGGACACGTCGGAGACGAACAGCCCCGTGGCCAGAAGGCCCCAGAAGCCGCAGACTCCGTGCACACTGAAAGCGCCGACCGGGTCGTCGATGCCGATGCGCTCGATGCCGAGCACGCTGAGCACGACGATCACACCGGCTACCGAGCCGGTGACCAGCGTGGTGATCGGGCCGAGGACACCGATTCCCGAACAGATTGCGACGAGTCCGGCAAGCATGCCGTTGCCCGCCATCGAGACGTCCGGCTTGCCCATTGTGATCCACGAGGTGACCATCGCTGCAACCGCGCCCGAGGCCGCCGCAAATGCGGTGTACACGGCGATGAGGGGCACGGCCATGTCAGCCTGAAGTTCCGAACCCGGGTTGAAGCCGAACCAGCCGATGAAGAGAAGGAAGACACCGGTGATCGCCAGCGGAATGCTGTGGCCGGGCATCGCCTTCGGCGTGCCGTCCTCGGCGAACTTGCCGATGCGGGGTCCGATGATGAGTGCTCCCATGAGCGCTGCGAACCCGCCGGTCATGTGCACCAGTCCGGAACCAGCGAAGTCTTCGAAACCACGCTCGGACAGCCAGCCGCCGCCCCACTGCCACGAAACGACGATCGGGTAGATCAGTGCGGTAAGCACGACGGTGTAGGAGAGATAGCCGATGAACTTGGTCCGACCGGCGACCGCTCCGGACACGATGGTGGCGGCGGTCGCAGCGAACGCGGCCTGGAAGAAGAAGTCGACCGGAACGGCCAACGGATAGAAGCCTTCGTCGGCGAGCGCCTCGGGAGAGATGTCGATGTTGACGTCGGTCAGGCCTGGAACTCCCAGACCGGCCGAACCCAGCCAACCGCTGATCGAAAAGTCGCCGGGATAGGCGATGCCCCAACCCACCAGGCCGAAGACAAGAACTCCGGCGCTGACGTCCATCAGGTTCTTCATCATGATGTTGGCGGCGTTCTTCGCCCGGGTCAGGCCAGCCTCGACCAGACCGAAACCGGCCTGCATCAGGAACACCAGACACGCACAGAAGAAGATGAAGATGTTGTCGAGGACAATCATGTTCATCGCTTCGGCTCCGGCCGCTGCAGTCCGGTCGAACTGCGCTTCCAGGTCCTGTGCGCTCACGGGGCCCGCGAGAGCGAGAACCGCTCCGGTACCGAGAACTGTTGGGGCGAGATATCGCTTGAGGGCCCGGGCCGGAACCCGGGGGACGATTTGTGTTCGAGACACTCTGTTTTCCTTTGTTCGGTGTTTCCTTGAGGTGGCAACACCGAACTGCGTTGGTCGCGCGTTGCCAAGGAGCAAGCTAGAGAGGCTTTGTTTCCGCAGTGTTTCCGCGCCGTTACCAACTGGGCATACGTCTCCGGGTCGGTCCCGGGGTCCACACAACGACCACCTCGGGGTGCCCAGGGGCATCGTCTCAGCAGGTGAAATCTCGACGCCATCGAGTGACGGCCGCCTCGTTACTGGGCAGTAGGCTCTGGGAATGGACGCGTCGCTCTCCGATGATCTTCGGGACTCCGATCCCGAACTCACGCCCCGCAGGATCAAGGCCAATCACATCTGGATTGCGGTCGGCGCAGGGATCGCCGCCGTCACTGCGTTGTCGGGTGTCGCAGCTGCGGTCTTCCAGTTCCACGACGACTCCGAGATCCAACGAGAGGTATTCACCAATATCCCCTCGCCGCTGAAACTGGCCTTCTACACGGTCATGCCGATCCTGCTTCTCTGGGCCACCGTCCAGTTGAGCTACCGGGTGAAGAACTGGGAACGGGGCACCCCCGATCGCCGGGCCACGACCGCCAAGAATCTCAAGCACCGCCTGAAGGACTTCCGCTCCGGTGTGTACATGCAGACCCTGATGCGCGAGCCGGGCGCCGGCATCATGCACAGTCTCATCTACTTCAACTTCCTCATCCTGTTGGCCGTCACCACCGTTCTTGAGATCAATCACCAGGTGCCCGAGAGCCTGAAGTTCCTCAACGGCGACGTGTACAAGGGGTATGCGCTGGTTGGCGATCTGGCCGGACTCGGATTCCTGGCCGGCATGGTGCTGGCCATCCTCCGTCGGTACGGCCCAAAGAGCTGGCGGCCCTATCGCATCGCGGTGAAGAGCCGGCCCGAGCACATCGTCATCAACGGAACCCTGTTCGCCATCGGCGTCACCGGCTTCGGCGCCGAGGCCTACCGCATCGCCCTGCAGGGTCAGCCCGAGTTCGAGAAGTGGAGTGTCATCGGATACCCGCTGAGTTTCCTCGCCGAATCCACCGGCAACCTGTCCGGCTGGCATCAGGCCTGGTGGATCGCCCACGTGGTGAGCTTCTTCGCCTTCCTCATCATCATTCCCGGCACGATGATGCGCCACATGTTCACCTCGCCGCTGAACATGTATCTCAGCCACCGCGACCGCCCCAAGGGCGCGATGAAGGCGATGCCCGATCTCGAGAACACCTCACTCGAAACCTTCGGTGCCAACAACATCAACCAGTTCACCTGGAAACAACTCCTGGACACCGATGCGTGCACCATGTGTGGACGCTGCACCAGCGTGTGCCCGGCCAACGCCACCGGCAAGCCGTTGGATCCGCGTGAAATCGTGCTGAAGACCGGCGAGGTCATGGCCCGCACCGGTTCACCCGCTGTTTCGCCTCCGATCGGGGTCGAAGCCGAGATCATCGTCAAGTCCGACAGTGTGTTCGAACGGATCACCACCGAAGAGGTGTGGAGCTGCACCAGCTGCAAGGCGTGTGACGAGATCTGCCCGGTGAACATCGAGATCCTCGACAAAATCCTCGACATGCGACGTTCGTTGACTCTGATGGAGAGCGACTTCCCCAGCGAACTGGGGCAGGCGTTCCGAAGCATGGAGAACAGCTCCAACCCGTGGGCGATGAGCCAGAGCACCCGGGCCGACTGGGCCAAGGATCTGCCGATCCCGGTCATCGACCCCGACAGTGCACCCGAGATGTTCAATCACGACTATCTCTATTGGGTCGGCTGCGCCGGTTCCTTCGACGACAAGAACCAGAAGGTCACTCAGGCCATGGCCAAACTGCTCGGCCGAGCAGAAATCGATGTGGCGATTCTGGGCCCGAACGAACTCTGCACCGGAGATCCGGCTCGACGCTCCGGCAACGAATACCTGTTCCAGATGCTGGCCAAGCAGAACGTCGAGACGCTCAACGGTCTAGGGGTCAAGAAGATCATCACGCAGTGCCCGCACTGCTTCAACACCCTGCAGAACGAGTACCCGCAGCTCGGTGGCAACTACGAAGTTGTTCACCACAGCCAGTTCCTCGAATGGTTGATCGAGAACGAGAAGCTCGACGTGTCCGAGGCAACGCTGGAGGAACGCATCGTGTACCACGACAGCTGCTACCTCGGCCGCCACAACGATGTGTACCTGGCACCCCGAAAGGTGATCGGTTCGCTCAAGGGCGTGCAGTTGGTAGAAGCGGGCCGGAACGGCACCAAGGGCATGTGTTGTGGCGCCGGTGGCGCCCGCATGTGGATGGAAGAGGATCTCGGCACGAAGGTGAACGACGACCGTTCACTGGAACTCATCAACACCGGCGCATCCCGCGTGGCTACGGCCTGTCCGTTCTGTTACGTGATGATGGATGACGGCGTGAAGGGCCACGGTGTAGAAGAGACCGAGGTCAAGGTGGCCGACATCGCTATGCACGTTCTCGAAGCCATCGAGAACGGCGAGGCCGCCAGCGGCAGTACCGACGATGCTCGTCGTGAGGCGATTACCAGCAGCGATATCCTCTTCGAGTAGCTCCGTTCGAGCCTCAGCTCAACCGTCGGTGAGGAGCATCGCACCCGGGCCAGATCCCGGAGTGTTGACGCAGCGGTCGACGGCACGATCCGACTCCGCCGCCAGTTCGAGGCAGCGGCCGAGGGCTCGCTGGCCGTGGGCGTTGGGGTGTAACGACTCTTCGGCATCACCCTGACGGATTCCGGTGGTAAGGAACCGGAGCCACTCCCCCGACGCTGCCGCCGAACCCTGCCGTGCCGTCCCGGCGCAGGGTTCGTGTCCCTTCAGCGACTGCGAGAGGTCCAGGAACTGAACACCGGCCCGGGTCGCTTCGGTCTCGAGACCTGCGGTGATCGACGGGATGAGTGACTGGTTCGCCCAGTTCAGGTCGGCGTCCCAGAACGGGCATCCGCCGCGGAAGGTTCGATCCCAGCCGGTCTCGACGTAACGGATGTTGCCGGCCTCGGGAACCGGCGAGGGATACCCCTGCAGGATCACTTTGGCGTCGGCATCTCCGTGTGCGGCCAGGATCGCCTTCACATCGGCAAGCACCCGGGCGACGTCGTTCATAACACCGGGAAGCGCAGCGGCGAGATTGGTCTGTTGATCCTCGTTGCAGGTATTCGGATTCCAACGGGTGCTGGTGCTGTAGCCGACCACGCAGTCGAGGATGACGTCGGTGAATCCGAGATCGTTGCCGCCGACCGAAATGGCGACCACCTCTACATCGTGGGTCGCAGCAATTGCGGCTAGTTGATCGGCCTGCGGTAGTTCACCCCGATAACTCTGGCCGCCTGAGGCGGCGGACAGGAGATTGACCGTGGACGCTCCCGAACAGGCGATGTTGAACACCGCCTCGGCACCGAGCGCAGCCGACTGGATCGGAGCGACGTCGGAACGGTGGCAACCGTTGGCATAGGAGTCGCCGTACACGCGTTCTTCCTCGTAGCGCCAGAACCAGCCGCGTCGGTAGGCGCTTCTATCGGTTCCCCGGCGATCACCCCAGCTGGTGGAGGTGTTTCCGTCCCAGCGTCCGCCTTCTCCGGCGATATAGCTGTCGCCCATCGATACGACGGCGGTCGGTTCGGCTGGCGCAGCGCTCAGCGGAGCGGCGATAGCGAGAAGCGTCGCCACCGAGACGAGGGCGGCGACCAGTCGAATACGCATCAGACGAGTCTGACAGACCGGACCGGTGAACGGCCACCGGGGCCATGCTTCTCTGCGGTGCCCCGCCTTAGCAGTTTGGTTATGCCGATTTGCGACTGGCCAGAACAGCGCCGGAGATCACGAGGGCGACGCCGACGATTGCGATCGGCGATACCTCGTCATCCCGGAAGGTCACGCCCAGGAACAGCGCTACCACCGGGACTAGGTAGGTGATGAAGGACGCCCGGGTTGATCCGACCCCGGCGATAAGCGCACCCATCAGAGCGAACGCAATTCCGGTGCCGATCACGCCGAGTACCAGTACCGCGATGATCGGGCCGACCTCGGCCTCGTTCGAGCCGAAGTCGTAGAAACCGAAGGGAATCGTCAGGATCGTTGCCAGTGTCAACACCCAACTCATAACCCGCACCGCTCCATACCGATGCTGCAGTGGCCCGGCAACGTTGAGGGCGATGCCATAGCAGAAGGTGGCGGCCACGATCATGGCCACACCACTGGCCTGCGAGGCTCCCTCGCTGATGCTGGGAGCGCTGATCAGTACCAGGCCAACGAGACCCACGATGATCCCGGCCAGTTGAGGACCTCGCGTCCGTTCCCTCAAA
>CALGOA010000174.1 GCA_937958015.1 uncultured Acidimicrobiales bacterium
CGTCGATCAGGGGCAAGCCGCTTCGATCCCGAACGCCCTGGCCAACGATTCCGATCCCGATGGTGACACGCTCTCGATTCAGTCGGCTGGCGACGGCGCCAACGGAACCACATCGGTCGTAGGTGACGTGATCAACTACACCCACGACGGTTCCCAGACACTCACCGACTCCTTCACGTACACCATCGCCGATCCCGACGGTGCAACCGCAACCGGCACCATCGTCGTCACAATCGCGCCGGCTGAAGATGGCGACGGCGTGCCGCCCGGCTCCGATGTCTGCCCCTATGACTTCGACCCAGACCAGACCGATTCCGACGGTGATGGCCTTGGTGACGCCTGTGATCCCAGTCCCACCACACCGTCAGGCGCTGGTTTCGCTGAATCCGGTCAAAGCCTTGAGCCCGGCACTCAGACCTTCGCTCTTGCGACCGGTGATGTTGACGGCGACGGTGACGAGGACGTCATCTTCGCCAACCGCACTGGGGCAACGATCAAACTCAACGATGGATCCGGCAGCTTCACCGACTCCGGCCAGTTGCTCGGCGCGGACGAAGCTGACTCGACGGTGCTCGCCGACATCGACGGTGACGGTGATCTCGATGCAATCCTAGGAAACGAGAACGCTGCCAACACGGTGTGGCGCAACGATGGCCTCGGGAACTTCACCAACACCGGTCAGGCTCTCGCCGGCGGCGACGCCGGCGGCACCGCCGTTGGCGACTTTGACGGCGATGGCGATCTCGATCTGGTGTTCGCGAATTCCGATGCCCACAACACGGTGTTCCTAAACGATGGTCTCGGTAACTTCACCGACACTGGCCAGCAACTCGGCGCCGAAAAGGGTCTGGGTGTTGTGGTTGGCGATCTGGACGGCGATGGCGACCTCGATTTGGTCTTCGCCAACGAGAACGACCCCAACACCGTCTACTTGAACAACGGCAGTGGCAACTTCACCAACAGCGGTCAGACGTTAGGAAACGACAAAACCCACGCCGTAGCCATCGCCGATATCGACGGTGACGACGATCTCGACCTCGTGTTCGCCGAGGACACCGACGGCGACACGGTGTGGCGAAACGATGGGTTCGGCGTCTTCACCGACACCGGTCAGTCGCTCGGCAACGGTCACAGCCACGCCCTCGCCTTGGGCGATTTGGATGGTGACGGCGACCTCGACATTGCGCTGGCGGACCACACCGGTGACAACAGCGTCTACGTCAACGACGGGTCTGGAATCTTCACCGACACCGGCCAGACACTCGGCAATCGCAAGACCGAGGACATCGCTCTGGTTGACGTCGACGGTGACGCCACGCTCGATATGGTCACCGGCAACGACAATGAGGGCAACCACATCTGGCTCAACAGCTGATCTGAATCATGGAAGCCAAGCTGCGCCCGTGCCGCTAACGCTCCAGTAACTCAGCGTCCGCTGCGTTTAGGTCTCGCTCTCATCGGCGCTCAGCGCTCGGATGAGCCGTCGCATCGACAGCAACCCCAGGTACCGACCTGAATTGTCGACCACGACCGCCGGGACACCAGGCTCCACCTTGATTGAGGTGGCCATCCGTTGGCCAACCTCCTTGGGGCTGGAATGCACATTGGCGATGAGGGTCTTGGTCAAGATCCCCGAGACCGCGCCGGCGCTGCTGAGTACTCCCAGTGGGCGTTGGTCATCGTCCACGACCGCAATCCAATCGGCATCGCTAGCGACAAACGATTCGATCGGCTCGGACTCACAGACAGCCGGCGTCGGGTCGGCAAGACGGTGCAGCGTGTCCTGGCGAACGGTGGGAATCTGCTGCAGTTCGGTGACCGCGATCGGATCGATCGTGGGCCACATGGGTCCGGGTCGAGCGAAGTAATACCCCTGAACGAGCGGCACTTCGAGGTCCAGAAGGGTCTGAGCCTCGGCGACGGTTTCAACTCCCTCGGCGAGGACCCAGGCGTCGATGCGGCTGGCGAAGATACCGAGCATCTCCACCAGTGCGCGTTTGGCTTCGTCTCTGTCGATCCCGTCGACGATGCCCCGGTCCAGTTTCAGAATCGCCGGGCGAAGCTGCAGAATCTGCTGTAGTCCGGAGTAACCGGCCCCCGCATCGTCCACTGCGAACATCGCTCCTGCGGACCGTAGTCGCTCCACGGCAGGGCCCAGACTGGACCAGTTCCACGGGCGGTGTTCGGTGATCTCGATCAGTACGCCACCAAGCTTTCCCGTGGCGGTGAGCACGTCGACCACGACTCGATCCATCAGCGACTGTGGGTCGACGTTCAACGACAGGAAGCAATTTTGCGGCAGGTCCGGCCTCGAACACAGTGCCGATCGGAGCGTGACGGCGTCCAGTTCCGCAGCTACGTCGAGGGCAACCGCTGCGGCGAACCAGACGTCCGGTGCGAAGTACTGGCCGTCGACTTCATCGAAACGGGTGAGCGCCTCGAATCCAACGATCTTGCGGCGCGGCAGGTCCACGATCGGTTGGTAGACCGATCGAATCCCTTGGCCGGTGAGGGCGCGCTCGATCCGACTCGACCAGAGGTCGAGGTCGGCGCCGATCGTCATGGCGGTCAACGTTAGGAGACGAGCGAGATGTGCTGTCGCACCTGCTGCACGAGTGAGTCCGGGATCTCGGTCAGACCGTGATCATGGGTTGCGTGATCGGCGACAAGGGCCAGGATCGAGTCCTCGTTGTTGGCTTGAAACTTGGCGTTGCAACCGGGCACGACATCTCCGCATGAGAACTGTTTCATGATGCCTCTCCATTCATGTAGATGTACCTATGCGCTATCGGCGTGTGGTCGCGACGGCTTGAATTTCCTCTGTTTGCGATGTCGGTGGCGTGCGGGTGCACTTCCGAATGGTAAGTGTGACGAGTGAACGGTTCTAGGGCTGGTCCAGAAGGCCGTTCTCGCGAAGCCAGGCGGCATCGGGAGTGGTGACCTGCACCACATCGAGCAGCACGCCGTCGGGTCCCGGCGCAAAGAACTGGCGTTGACCCCAGGGGTGGTCGACCGGCTCGCCCAGTGGTGGGCAGCCATTTGCGGTCAGGGAAGCGTGGACGGCCGAGGCGTCCTCAACAACGACAGCGATGGCGACGCCCTGAGCGGGATGTCGGTGTGTCGGTGGAACGCTGTCGTGGTCGGCCCTGGTTATGGCGATTTCGGTGCCGGGATGATCGGGGTGGACGAGGCTGATGAACCAGCCGATGTCGAGCATGACATCCATCCCCAGATGTTCTTGGAAGAACTCCGATGCTGCTGCCGGATCGACCGAGAGGAGAGACGTGATGAGCCGCTGATGCTTCATGGGATCCTTTCACTACTACGTTTGTAGTTGATGCTTCTCAGGTCTACTACAGATGTAGTGATTTCGCGCTACATTTGTTGAATGCTCTCCCAGAGCCGACTGGATCAGCTGACCGATGCAGGACTGAGCGTCCTTGCGGAGAAGGGAATGCGGGGAGTCACCCACCGAGCCGTCGACGCCGAGGCGGAGCTGCCCGAGGGCACGTGCTCGAATCACTTCCGCACCCGGGATCTGTTGATAGCAGCCCTCGGACGCCGCATTTACGAACGTCTCACCCCGTCGCCGGAATACCTCGAGTCCGAGGCCGACCGGCCTGCCACCCGAGACCAGTGGATTCGATTGATGGTTGATCTGCTCGACCGTGCTCGTTCTCAGCCCGAATTGCATCTCGCCCTTCTGGAGCTGCGACTCGAGGCAACCCGACGGCCCGAGCTTGTGCCCACACTTTCCGCGGTGGTCCGTGAAGGGCTTGATGCCGATGTCACGTTCCACGAATCATCCGGCCTCCCCGGCGGCCGCCACGAGATCGTTCTGCTTCACCTTGCCATCGGCGGACTGATTACCGAGGTTCTGACCCTGCCCGATGCGCTCGGCATCGACGACACCACTCGGGTCATCGAATCGATCGTCGATCGACTGGTGTACGGCTCACCCTCTTGGCGGTGACCATCCACAGCCCAGGAGCGGGCTCATGGTCTGGCCCTCGATTTCGACAGCGAACGCCACGTCGACCGAGGTGTCGGTCAGCCCCGCCAAATCGAGGGCGTTGGTGATCTCAGATCGGGAAAGCCCGTGGTCGTCGCCCTCGGTCTTTTCCCAATCCCATTGGAAGAACCCTCCGGCTGGTCTGATCATCGACACCAGCTCTGTGACGGTGGCCGGATAGTCGTCGAGAAACGAACAGACCGATGATGCCACCACAAGATCGACGGGCTG
>CALGOA010000175.1 GCA_937958015.1 uncultured Acidimicrobiales bacterium
CCGGACTTGGACCACACCCAGGCTCGGGTGAGCAGGTACGACGGGATCATGGCGACGCCGGCGGCGAAGGCGTTTGCCCACCCACCGGGCCAACCCCACACCGAGTTCGCCAGAAGTAGCAGCAGCTGATGGTTCACCACGTTGACTGCGGAGACCACCAGGTACCGGCCAGCGGGACCCACCCGCCCATCGACGAATTTCAAGATGGAATCGTTGATTCCCATAACCACCTCACCGTATCGAGCCCTCGACGCCCGAAACGGTCGCTGAGTGTTTCGTTGCGGTTCCTATCGGCGCCCATACTGGTTGGGTGAGCACTACCTACAAAACCCAATCCGCTGTCGATGAGCTGGTCAGCATTCTCGACTTGGAGCGGATCGAGGAACGCATTTTCCGAGGTCAGAGCCCCGACGATATGCGTCAACGGGTATTTGGGGGCCAGGTGGCTGGACAGGCACTGATCGCGGCCACCCGCACCGTCGACCGGGGTGTCGTGCACTCGCTCCACTCGTATTTTCTGCGCCCCGGCGACCCCACGATTCCGATCGTGTACGAGGTCGAACTGATCAGGGACGGCCGTTCCTTCGCCACCCGGCGGGTGGTCGCGATCCAACATGGCCACTCGATCTTCCATCTGACGGCGTCCTTCCATACGCCCGAACCGGGTTTTGACCACCAGTTCACCGCTCCGCCAGATGTTCCGCCAGCGGAAACACTTCCGGATTTCCGTACTCGCAACGAACCCCTCCGCGAGGACTTCGGCGAATGGTTCGACCATCCCCGGGCCATCGATACCCGCTACGTAGGTCCCGACGAGGTCACGAGGACCAGCGGCGAGCACCTGCCGCCCCACCAGACGGTGTGGATGCGGGCCGATGGAGCGCTGCCCAACGATCCGGTGCTGCACCAGTGTGTGCTCACCTATGCCTCCGACCTGACCCTGCTCGACACGGTCAACCTGCCGCACGGTAAACGGTTTCTGAGCGGCGACCTGATGATGGCGAGCCTGGACCATGCGATGTGGTTCCACCGACCGTTCAAGGCCGATCAGTGGTTCCTGTATGTCCAGGACACCCCCAGTTCGTCCGGAGCCCGCGGGCTTGCCCGGGGCCTGATCTACCAGGATGGACAACTCGTTGTGTCGGTGGTCCAAGAAGGACTGATCCGCCTGCTTACATAGAGGCATATGTGGAGCGGCAGCGGACAACGGCGGGGCGGAGCCAGCACATGGCTCTGTCTTTTGACAGCACTAGCCCTCGTGGTGTCAGCGTGTGGCGGATCGGCTGGCTCCGACGCGGGTCCCACCACCCTCGCCGCCAACGATTCTCCTACGACGACCGCCAGCGATGGAGACGGCGACGACGGCACGCCGGACCCGGCGCCCGAAGAGACCACAACCACCCGACCGGTCTCCAACGAGAATCCGCCGTGGACCGAGCAGGAACTCGTGCTCAACACCATTGCGGAAAGCGACCGACCCGTAGCGCTGGTTGGACGAAGCGGAACCGGCGATCTCTACGTCGCCAATCAAACCGGCACGGTGGTTCAGGTGGTTCGCACCACCGCAAAGAATCAACCCGACCGATTCCGGGTCCAGGACCGACCGATTCTGGACATCTCCGACGAAATCTCCGGCAGCACGGAGCAGGGGCTCCTCGATCTCGCATTCTCAAGCGATGGTCGAAAGCTGTTCGTGAGCTACACCGATCGCAGCGGTGCCAACGTGATCGATCGGTACGGAATGGGAAGCCGCGGTGCCGATCTGGACTCTCGGACCGAGGTGCTGCGGGTTGACCAACCCTTCGCCAACCACAACGGAGGGGGACTGGCGTTTGGGCCCGACGGTTTCCTGTACGTGGGACTCGGTGACGGTGGGCGGGCCGGCGACCCACTGGGGTCGGGTCAGGACCCCAACAGCCTCCTGGGGTCAATCCTTCGGATCGATCCCGATGGCGCTGCCGATGGCGAGGGGTACAGCGTTCCCAACGGCAATCCCTTCTTCGATGGGGGCGGAGCCCCGGAGGTGTGGATCACCGGTGTGCGGAACCCATGGCGTTTCAGCTTCGACAAGAGCACCGATGCGCTGTGGATCGCCGACGTTGGTCAGGATCGCTTCGAGGAGGTCACCGTTCTTCCCGACGGTGGTTTTGGCGCCAACCTCGGCTGGAACCAGATGGAGGGGTTCGAGGAGTTCAACGGAGCCACCGAACCCGATGACCACACTCCCCCGCTGGTGGCGTACGCCCACGACGACGGCCGCTGCTCGGTCACGGGTGGCTACACCTATCGGGGCACGGTGCTGCCCAAGTTCGATGGGGTCTACATCTTTGGCGACTTCTGTTCGGGAGAAACCTTCGGTGTCGTGGACTCTGAGGCCGGTCCGATCTTCAGAACGCTGAACCTGCAGCTTCGACAGGAGACGCTGGGGTCCTTCGGAGTCGACAACGACGGCGAGATGTACATACTGAGCCTCGACGGGACCATCAATCGGATCGAACCGACCCAGGCCGATATCGACGCCGCTGAGGCTGAGGCCGCCGAGGACGGGTAGCACCGACCCGGGTAGTTAAGCCGCCCGTTTGAGGTGCTTGATCAGAGATCCCAACGCGGTCAGGGCCTGCTCTCGTTTCATGGCCCATGCACCCGGAGGCAACATCGCAACGGAGCGGCGGACCTGCTCCCAGTCTTCGGCGGTCGTTGGGTTCTTCTCGTTCGACATCCCGTCAAGCTAGCGAACGTTTGTTCGCTTCGCGCGTTCGGGCTAGATGACCAGCCCGGTGGGGTCCTGCCCTGCGGCGAGCATTCCCTCCTTGACCTTCACCGGAATCAATAGTGCGAGGCCGACGACGAAGAAGATCAGCAGGACGAGGATGGCATTGCGTTGGGAGCCGAAGATCGAGTTTGCGAGACCGAAGACCAGCGGGCCGATCCAGGAGGTTCCCCGGGAGGCGATTTCGTAGAAGCCGAAGTATTCGGCTTCTTTGTCCTGGGGAATCATCTGCGAGTAGAGCGAGCGGCTGAGAGCCTGCGAGCCCCCCAACACCAGCGCCAGCAGAGCACCCATCACGAACAGCTGGGTGTCATTGGTGAGGAACAGGAACGCGTACAGCACCAGGACCACCCACACGAACAGGTTGATGACCATCGACCTCTTTGCACCGATGCGTTCGGCCAGACGGCCGAACATGATCGCGCCCGGGACGGCCACAAACTGGATCATCAGGACCAACAGCAACAACGTGCTCGACTCGGTTCCGAGTTCGTCGGCGGCAAACAGGGCCGCCACGGTGATCACCGTGGCGATGCCGTCATTGAAGATGAGGTAGGCGATCAGATATCGGAACGTGACGGGATACTTCGACCGCAGTTCCTTCAGCGTCGCTTTCACCGAGGAGCTGCTGAGTTCCAGCCAGCCAATACCGGGGGGCCTCTCGCGCGCCGCTGGTCGTTCCTTCAGGAGCCGGCCCGTGTACCCCAGGATGAAGACCAGGGCCCAGATGCCGGTGCCTCCGAGGCTGATCCGCGCTGCGAGTCCGTCGTTGTTCAGGACCGAGAAGAGTCCGAAGTTGATGGCCAACCAGATCGCCCCACCGAGGTAGCCATAGGCGAAACCGGCCGAACTGACCCGGTCCCGCAGGACCGGTGGAACCAGATCGGGCAGGTACGAGTTGTAGATGACCGACGCTGACGAGAAGGCGACTGCGGCGATGATGAACAGCAGCCCGCCCAGGAGAATGGTGGACTCGACCACCAGGAACAGCAGTGCGGTCGCCACCGAACCGATGACCGACAGCGTCATCATCAACTTCTTCTTGGCCCCGGTGTAGTCGGTGATCGAACCGATCAGGGGCAAGGCAAGGACCTGGAGGAAGGCGGAGAGGCTGACAACGTACGGGAAATAGCTCCCCTCATCGATGTTGAAGCCGAAGAAATCTACGCCACCGGCGTCTTCACCGAGGGCGAGCAGGTAGGGGCCCAGCAACGCGGTGGTAACGGTGGTACTGAAGGCCGACCATCCCCAGTCGAACATCTTCCACCCGAAGATCTCGGACCGAGTCTCGGGACTCATTTCGGCTTCGGCCTGCTCGATTGTCACCGCGGTGGACACGGGCGAAGCGTAACCGTCAGGCCGGGGGCGATCCGGAATGGTCGCCTGCGACGCACCGGGTCCAATCAGATACGAATCACGCCCACCGGGGCAGAATCTGAATTTGATCGACTAGGACTGTCCCGCCAATGCGATCGCATCGCGATGCAGCAGGTTCTTGATCCGCCCAAGGTTGTTTCCACGGCGGTGCGCAGCCGAGGCGGCGATGCCAACGGCGATATCCACGAGGTCGTCGGGATCGACAAGTTGATGCACGACGCCGGCGTCCAGTTGGGCGGCCGGAGCAAGCCGCTCCGACGTAACCATGAGTCGGGCCGCGTTTGGCCGTCCCAGAACGTCATCGAACAGCGCCATCATGGCGGGTGAGAACGGCATTCCCAGCTCAGCTTCGGGCAGACACCAGAAGCCCCGTTCGGTTCGCCCAACACGAAGATCGCCGGCGAGAGCCAACATGGCCCCCGCACCGAACGCATGACCATTGATCGCAGTGACGACGGTGAACGAACTGGCCATCAGCCGAGCCCAGATCTTCTCGGTTGCGCCCACAAACTTGAGCGCATCCTCGCCTGCGGCCGTGAGGGCGTCGATATCGAACCCGTTGCTGAAGAACTTCCCGGTCCCGGTGACGACGAGCGCTCCGATCGAATCATCGGCATCGACCTGATCCAGTAGGTCGTTCCAATGAGCGTTGACAGCCGGGGTGAATCGGTTCTCGCCGTTATCCATCACGATGACGGCGACGCCGTCAACGGGTCGCTCAAGGCGGATCAGATCGCTCAACTCCATGATGCTGAGGGTATTGGTTGGTTGGACCTCAGCGGAGTTCTGAGCGGGTCCTGACGATCTCGCCGGTCTCGGGGTAGGCGTGCCATGAGGTCCAGGCCGGACGGTCACGTTCGACCGCTACTGCGGTGAGGGCAGAGGGCGAGTCGGGAGAACACACCACGATCGACTCGTATCGGTCCTGGGCGCAGCGGCTGCGGATGTCACCGACGCTACGGACGAAGGCGCTCGAGGAGCGGTAGTGGCGGGTTTGGGACTGGAAGAGGTAGTCGATGCCACCGTCGAGGTGGGTGGCTTCCTCAGGCAGTGGATGTCCGCCGGCATCGGCGGCAACCGTCTCAACCAACCTGAGTCCACCTGAGCCGCTTACGACCACCTGGTGGGACGAACCCAGAATGACCGGCTCGATGGTGATGTCACCGAGCACCACCTGGATACGTGCGACGCCCTCCCGGGTTTCGCCGTTGAGTTGCAGTGTCAACTCCGATGCGTTCACATCGGCGAACGTCTGGGGGTCTTCGATCAACTGGAGAACGGTCATTGGGGTACCTCGGGGGCCTAGGGATGCCGACGGCGAGTTTAGTTCGCACCTACCACCGGTTAGGGGAGCCTTCGGTCACGCCTGGAAGCGCTTCCAGCTAACACCGTCCCACCAGGGCGTACCCGGCGGGAACCTACTACTGCTCTTTGAGGAACTTTTCGATCTTCGCGATGAGTTCGTTGCCCGAACCAGAACTCATCGCAGCGTCGTACTCGGTCTCGAGGTTGGTCACGTATTCGGCCATATCGTCGTCGTCGGCGATCATGACGTTGATTTGATCCTCGTAATCGGCGGCGGCTTGGCCCAGTTCATCCACCGGGATCGGAAGGTCGAGCAGGTTGGATACCCGCTCCACGAGCGCCTTCGACACCTTCGGCGACCGGGCGTGGGGCACATAGCTGGGAACCGCTCCCCACAACGAGACCGAGTCCAGACCGGCCACGTGGGTCGCGCTATGGACCACGCCAACGATGCCGGTTGGGCCCTCGTACGACGACGGTTCGAGGTCGAGGCGGTCGCGGAGATCAGCGGTGAGTGCCGACCCGTAGATCGTGGCCGGGCGGGTGTGCACGACATCGGCGATGAGGGCACCAAGACTCACGACCATCTCGACCCCGGCGTCGGCGGCCAGGTCACGAATGGTCTCGGCATAGGTACGCCAACGGAGTTGGGGCTCGATCCCGCGAAGAATGATCAACTCGCGGCCACCCAGTGACCCGTGGCTGAACGTGTTCTGGGGCCAATCGATTCGACGACCGCTGTCGCCGTCGAGCCGAACCATCGGCCTGGTGTTCTGAAAGTCGTAGAACGGTTCGGGGTCCATTTCGGCGAAAACGGTGGCCCCGGACTTCTCGGCGATGTAGGACGCCGCCCATGACGCCGCATCACCGGCGTCATTCCACCCCTCGAAGGCCATGATCATGACCGGCGAGTCGAAGTCGGGGCGTGTGGTGTACTCGAGGAAGGCCACACCCCAACGGTACCTCGGCCGTTCGACGGACCCATCGACAGAAGCGATTCACTACGGTCGCAAACGGCCGGGGCCTCCGCGAAAACCCTAGACTTAACGGGTGAAGATCATCGAGGCAACCGAGGTCACCGAGGCACTCATCGAGTCGATGGACAAGCTGATCCCACAGCTCTCAAAGTCGAACCCGCCGCCCACCGAAGCCGAACTCACCCTGATCGTCGAGTCCGAGGCATCCCGTCTCCTGCTGGCCCTCGGCGACGACGATCGGATCCTGGGGGCGCTCACGCTGGTGTTGTTTCGGATCCCTACCGGTGTAAGGGCGTGGATCGAAGACGTCGTCGTCGACGGTGACGCTCGCGGAATGGGCGTTGGCGACAAACTGAATCGATTTGCTCTCAACATGGCGGCCGAACATGGTGCGGTGTCCGTTGACCTCACCAGCCGACCCAGTCGCGAAGCCGCCAACCGTCTCTACAAGAGAATCGGGTTCGAACAGCGAACGACAAACGTGTATCGGTTCGACGTCGCCTCGCTGGGCGCCGAGTCTTAGTCTTCGTCCGCCCCGGACCGCCACACTTCGGGCCGAGGCTCGTCGAAGTAGATGTCGTAGGGACGGTCGTTGATCGCTGCAAACGCCATGTCGATCCAGCGGTCGGCGGAGGCGATGGGGCTCGGGAGGTCCTCGGGGGTGAACCACCCAAGGTCGGTGACCTCCTGGGGGTGTGCCTTCAGTTCTCCGCCCACGGCGCGACACTGGAACACGATCGAGTACAGCGGAATCGTGGTGAACCCGAGTCGAAGGCCGTCGTAGATCCCGATGGGTCGGACGGCTTCACACTCGATCCCCGTCTCTTCCAACACTTCCTTCTGGGCTACCTCGGCCGCCGAATAGCCGACGTCCGCCCATCCCGTGACGTACAACCAGATTCCGCTGTCGGCCCGTTGGATTAAGAGCAGTTCGCCATCGTCGTTCCCGACGATGGCACCGACGGCAATCTTCGGGGTGGCGTACCCAGCCAAGCCGGTACGGACCGATGACAACCATTCCTCGCTGAATTGGGCCGGCTCACCGGACCCTATGCGGGCCTTGATATCGGAGGCGATCTCGATGATCTCCTCGTACCGTTCCCTTTCGAACTGCACCTCGGAAAAAGCAAGACCGGTCTGGGCAACACCGGCGAGCGACTCCGACCAACGCAACAGATCCTGAGCAGAGATCTCTGGGTTCACTGACGCTCCTCAATGGCATGAAGGATCGCCATCTCAAGCTCTCCCAACATCTCGTCCGAGAGTTTGTGCCCTCTCGAGTCGGTCACGTAGAAACTGTCGACAGCCTGGGGGCCGAGCGTCTGCACGGTCGCTTTTGCGATATCGATTCGAAGACCGGCCATGGCTCGCGTTACCCGGTAGAGCACGCCGACCGAGTCCGGGGCATGCACGTCGACCACCGTGGACACGGACGATATTTCGTTGTCGACCCGTACCGACCGAACCGGCGGCGTGGCCGATAGTCGCCGCCGATACTTGTTCAACTGTTGCGCCCGCCGATCGACCCGAGCGGCGATCGCCAGGCGGCCATCGAGACCCCGATCGATAAGCGAGATCACCGTGTCCCAGTCGATCGTGTGATCGGCCGACGAGACGTGGTATCGATTGGCGGCCATTTCGGCATCGGTCACCGCCTCGGCGGAGATGATGTCGAGCCCGCTCATCACCAGTACGCCAGCGGTGGCTGCAAAAACGCCGGGTTGGTTGGGTGTGACGACGGTGATCGAATCGGCTTTAGCGTCGATGCTTCGGTGTCCGGCCGCCATCATCTCGAGCACCTCCGGTCCCGGGAAGTCCAACGCTTCACCATCGAAGGGTCGTCCATCGAGCAGGGCCTCGGTTCGGCGGACAAGATCGGCCAGCAGCCGTTCCTTCCAGTTACCCCATACCGAGGGGCCCGTGGCGATCGAGTCGGCTTCGCTGAGCGCGGCGAGGAGGTGCAGGAAGTCGGCCGAATCGACGGCGGCGGCGACGGCCCGAATGGTGCCTTCATCTTCGAGGTCTCGGCGCACGGCGACGTCGGAGAGCAGAAGATGATGCCGGCACAGATCGACGAGGACGGCGGTGTCGTCTTCGGGATACCGCATCCGCTGACCGATCTCTTGGATGATCTCCATGCCGACCTCGGTGTGATCGCCGGGGTAACCCTTGCCGATGTCGTGCAGCAGTGCTCCGACGACCAGCAGGTCGGGTCGGCTGACCCGTTCGGCCAGGGCCGACGCGTTCACGGCGGCTTCACAGAGATGTCGATCGACGGTAAAGGTGTGCAGCACGTTGCGTTGAGGTTGGCTGCGAACCGTGCGCCACTCGGGCACGATTCGTTCCATCAGACCGAACATGTCGAGGTCTTCGACGACCGAAAGCGCCGCCTTACCGGCCAGGAACAGC
>CALGOA010000176.1 GCA_937958015.1 uncultured Acidimicrobiales bacterium
ACCCGCCAACGTGGCTGACAGGGCCCGTGCGACGCCGGTTCCGAACACACCGAGGACCGCAACCGCGGCCAGCGAGCCGGCCGTGGGGTCTGACGTCAGGGTCTCGGGCACTCCCCACGGAGCTAGAACGAGCGTGCCGACCACTAGCGCTCGCATGATGACCGCGGTGGACCCGTAGGTCTGCTGAAGCGGAACCACCAGATTGTTCGAGACTCCGTAGCCGCAGACCGCCAGCAGGAGCAGCGCCACCCCGATGGGCTCGGCATCGGCGCCGATGAGATTGGGGCTGGCAATTAGTGCCACGCCGAAGAACCCTATGAGTAAACCTTTGACCTGGCGAGGGCCGGGGCTGCGCCCCAACATGGCGATCGATACGACGAGTACGGCCAACGGAGTTGCTGCGTTGATCATTCCGGCTACCGATGACTCGACTCGTTGCTGGCCGAGAGCGAACAGTAGGGCGGGTCCGGCGCTGCCCATGATCCCGATGGCTGCGATCGTTGGCCATGCGTTGCGATGAACCGGTCGTCGGGCCGGTGGGTACAGCGTTAGCGCTGCGGCTCCAAGCCCAAGGCGAACAAACGCGACCGCCGGTGCGCTCATCGAGTCCAGTCCGATGGCGATCCAAAGGAATGACGAGCCCCAGATCGCTGCGATCGTCACGAGGAGGACCCACTCGCGAAGCCCGAACGCGCCGGTGTTGGTTCCTTCGGCGGTCCGCATCGTTCGACTCATTCGGGCACGATCCTAAGCCCGCGTCGGATGGAGTGAGAACCGATTTTGGGTCGGTCCCCATCCGGTTGAGGCGGAGCGTTATCTCGGCAACAGGTCGAAGAGGCGGTCGAGGATGATGCCGCCGTCGGCCCGTAGAGCGTTGTGATCGTGTTCGGCGGTTTCCCACACGGCGAGGTTCGGAAGAACTGCAGCGGTCTCCCGAGAGAACTCCAGATCCACGAACGGGTCGGTTGTGAACACCGCCGCCGCACACGGCACTTGGGTGGCGGCAAGAACATCGGAGTCGTAGAGACGGGGCCACGGGTGCTGGGCTAGCAGACTGGCCACCTCGCGGTAAGGGGCGAGCCCGGCGTCGTCGTCGAAGTGCCAGGGAAAGATGTGCTCGGACGTGAAAAGGGTCGGGTCGGTGGCGAAGTCCTCGGGCATCAGTCGCTCACTGGACCACCCTGTCACGCAACCGTCCGCGTAGCTGGACTCGTGAATCACCGCATACAACGGATTCCGTCCCTTGAACGGCAGCAGCGACCAAACGTCAGCGGCAAACGCAGGGGAGTGGGGATCACGTTCCAGGAGGAAGGCCAGCAGGTCGTCACCGCCCGTGAATCCCAGATGACTCCCAACGGTCCGGATCAGCCGGGCGGTCATCGGTTCACCGGTGGGGAAGACGAGTTCGCCCGCGTCACACAGGTTGACCGCACGCTGCATTTGGTCCCGAGCGTGTGGGAACCGATTGTAGAACTCGGCGTTCTTCGAACGTTGCGTTTGGTACGTTGCCGCATACACCTCGTCACAGTGCCTACCGATCGGCGGAAGCCCGCCGGTGAAATAGACCTCGTCCAGGCTGCCCGCCGCGACGGAGAGGTAGTGCAGTGATGTGAAACCCCCGAAGGACTGCCCCAGCAGGCTCACGGAGTCGAGGCCAAGATGTTCTCGAAATCGTTCGGCGTCCTGAACGATCGCATCGGCTCGGAAGTTAGTGAGGTACCGCGCGATCTCCTCAGGCGAACTCCCCAACCCGGCCATCGTGTTCGAGCCGAACGGGGTCGACAGTCCCGTCCCGCGTTGATCGAGCAGCAGCACCCGGTAGTCCTGCAGGGCACGACCGAGCCAAGCGGGATTGGCCGGGCGCACGGTAGGCCGCGGTGACTCGTGGCCCGGACCACCTTGCAGGAAGATGAGAACGGGCCGGTTGGTCCCACCCTCGGCAACAACTTCCCGAGCGAAGGCCTCGATCGTGGGTCCCGTTGGCTCGGAATAGTCCAGCGGCACGGTCAGTCGATGGTCGATGGATTCGAACATGCCTTCGAACCTAGTGGTCCCAAGCACCGACCAAGTTGGCCGAACTATCTGGCGAGAGCCCGAACGGTGACGACTTTCCGTCTCCCGTGCTGATGGTTCTCCACCTCGATTGCCTCGAACCCGTACGACGGGAGCATCTCGGCGAACCCCTGGGCCTGGTCCGCTGTCCATCCGTGGCTGGCGAGGCCGTCGGCATCCGGGGGCGACTGTTTCTCGAGCGCTAGGAACTGCCCGCCCGGTCTCAGGACCCGCTGCACCTCGATAAGTCCCGCTTCGAGGTTCGGCCAATGATGAACCGAAGCCAGCGACCAGCACACCGAGTATGAGTCGTCGGCAACCGGGATGTCCTCACAACCTGCTTCAACCCACTCGATCGGCGTGGCCGGGGGTCGAATCCGGTTGATCAGCCGACCAAGGTCGAGCATCGGTTTGGCGGGATCGACGCCGGTCACGGCGGCACCGGTCCGAGCGGCGATTCGAGCGGCAGTGCCCGGTCCACACCCGATGTCCAACACCCGATCGGCGGCCGAAACGTTCGCCAGTCTGGCCACCAATTCGCCGTCGCTCCGACGCCCGAGCACCATCGTGAGCGCTGCGATGTAGCCGGTGAGTCCGCCGAATTTTGCGTTGTTATCACCGTGATGGTTGGGCGGCAGCGGATCCATACCTAGACCCTATTCCTGCTCGTGACCCGACCCGAGGAGCCGAGGCAGCCACCAGACTCGGGGCCCCGTAGCGGCTCTACTCGGAGAGTTCCTCGACGAACTGGCGGATGTCATCGTTCTTCTGATCGATCTCGCTGATCAGTTTGGCCTTGTGGTGTTCGCCGCGGAGCTTTGACAGTGGGTCCTGTTGGTCGCCTACGTATCCGAGCGCAAACGCACCCTGCTGATAACCCATCATCTTCAGGAGGTCGTCGTCGAGATTGCGGGCGATCTCGGGTGCACATGCCAAGAACTGGTTCTCCTCCTGCCGAACCCAGCCCACGGCATAGGTGATGTTGATTCCCTGCCGGACGGTCTCGCTCGTATTCGCCCCCGCGCCATGCAGGACCTTGCCGTCGTAGAACAGCACGCTGCCCCGACGCATCTCGGCCTGGTAGTCGGGACTGACGACAGCGTCTGCATCGCTCACCGTTGACGAACCGGGATGGATATGGGTCGCACCGTTTGCGGCCGTGAAGTCGGTGAGGGCCCACATCGTGTTGCACTGCACGTGGTAGTGGTCCGGGAACGGATAGAAGTCGAACGCCATCTGATCCCGATGCGGCTTCTGTCTGGTTTCACCCGGTCGAACCGAGATCAGCTGGGTGAGGTGAAGTTGTTGGGTCGTTGCGTGGCCGAGGAAATGAGAGACGACTCCGACGACGGACGGATGCATCACCAGCTCTCTCGATGCCGGACAACGTTCCACCAACGATCCGGTTCGGCTTGTGAACCGACCGTCGTACTCATCCCGGCCCGCCGCAGCTTGAGCCTCCCACGGCTCCACCTCCTCGGCGAAGCGGTCAAGCAGTTCACTCGGGGCCAGGTCATCGATGATGGCGTAGCCGTGTTCGGCCAAGAACCTACTCACCTCGACCGGGTCGGCATCGTTGGCGAAGTGATGCAGCGTCATAACCGAATGGTAGGTCGCCGCTCCAGATCGACGAAGTGGAATGTCGATCCACAGGATGACCAGACACCGGCAGCGGGCACACCCGACGTTTTGACGGACCACCGGGTGGGCGTCACGATTGCGGCGTGCCCGTGAACATCGTCAACCGCATCACCCCCACCATCGAGGCCAATGAGCATCCGTACATGAACGGGGCCTGGGCGCCCCAGTACGAGGAGGTCGACGCCGCAATGATGGAGGTCATCGGTGAGATTCCGACCGATCTCGACGGCATCTACGTTCGGAACACCGAGAACCCGGTCCACGACGCGATCGGCACCTACCACCCGTTCGATGGTGACGGGATGTTGCATGCGATGTCGTTCGAGAACGGCAATGCCGTGTACCGCAACCGTTTCGTCCGGACCGAAGGATTTCTGGCCGAAGCCGAAGTGGGACATGCGCTCTGGACGGGTATCGCCGGCAACCCGAGCAAGTCGCTTCAACCCGGTTGGGGTGCTCGCGGCGGAATGAAGGATGCGTCGTCGACCGACGTTGTTGTCCACGCTGGCGAGATCATCTCAACCCATTACATGTGCGGTGAGGGGTATCGCTTCGATCCCCACACGATGCGGCAGTTGGGCACGGCCGATTGGGTGCCGCCCGAGGGGGTGTCGGCTCACCCCAAGGTCGATCTCGAGACCGGCGAGATGATGTTCTTCAACTACGGCAAGACCGCTCCGTATATGCACTACGGAGTGGTCGGCGCCGATCGAAAGCTCAAACATCTGATCCCGGTCGAACTGCCCGGTCCGCGCCTGCCTCACGACATGGCGTTCACGAAGAACTACTCGATCCTGATCGATCTCCCGATGTTCTGGAACGAGGAACTGCTAGCGGCGGGTTACCACGTGCCGATGTTCCACGACCATCTGCCGACGCGGTTCGCGATCGTTCCCCGCTTCGGCCAGCCGAGCGAGATCCGCTGGTTCGAGGCCGACCCAACCTACGTGTTGCACTGGATGAACGCGTACGAGGAAGGCAACGAGATCGTTCTCGACGGCTACTTCCAGGAGGATCCCGACCCTGATCCGCTGGACGCCGAGGGCCGGGATCCGGTGTTGGCCAAGATCATGGCCGGGATCGACGAACAGTCGTTCAAGCCCAAGCTGCACCGGTGGCGGTTCAATCTGGACACCGGACAGACCCGGGAGGAACATCTGGACGATCGCATCCTCGAGTTCGGCACCTGGAATCAGAACTTCGCAGGTCGGAAGAGCCGCTACCTCTATTCGACCACTACCGAACCCGGCTTCTTTCTGTTCAACGGCATCGTCAAACACGACTTCGAGACGGGCGATTCGGTTGGGCTGAACTTCGGTGATGGGCGATTCGGGAGCGAAGCCCCGTTCGCTCCCCGGGTCGGTGCCACCGCCGAAGACGACGGGTATCTGGTGTCCTACATCACCGATGTGAACGAGGGCCGGTCGGAGTGTGTGATCGTCGACGCTCGTGATGTGGCGGCGGGTCCGGTTGCGCGAATCATCCTTCCGCACCAGATCTCCAGCGGCACGCATGCCACGTGGGCGTCTCGATCCGAGATTTCGGGCCGATCCTGAGCACCGTCAGGCATCGGCGCCCGTTCCCCGCGTGAATCCGTCGGGACGGCCGGCTGTGAACCAGACTGAAGAGTGATGAGCAAACAGAACCTCACGAGAGTCGCCGTAATCGTTGCAATCGCAGCTATCGCATACGGATTTGGCTGGGCCGGTGGTCAAGGAAGTGTGGACGCCGGCTCGATCTCCGCCTTCGCGTGGTGTGGGATCGCCGCGTTCGTGATCAACGGCGTCGGTTTCCTTCACTCCTGGGCGACCAAGAGCGAGAAGTACTACGACATAACCGGCACCGCTACCTACATCACCATGACGATCGTGGCCCTCATCACCGCCTCCGACCTCAGCGTCGTCCAGGTGATCACGGCGCTGCTGGTAGTGATCTGGACCTCTCGACTCGGCGTGTTTCTGTTCCGGCGGATCGTTCGGGCTGGCCACGATCGCCGCTTTGCCGCCATCCTTCAAAACCCCATGCGGCTCCTGGTCACCTGGGCGTTGCAGGCCCTGTGGGCATTCCTGGTAGCGGGAGCGGCGCTGGCCATCGTCACCTCGGCCGACGAGGTCTCATTCGGTCTGTTGACCGTCATTGGCCTCGTCCTGTGGATTGCAGGGTTTGCCATCGAAGTCGTGGCCGATTCGCAGAAGTCCGCCTTTCGTAGCGTTCCCGCCAACGAGAACCGATTCATCACCAGCGGACTCTGGGCCTGGTCCCGGCACCCGAACTATTTCGGTGAAGTGCTGCTCTGGCTAGGCGTGGCGGTGATTGCGCTGCCGGTCCTGAACGGCTGGAGCCTGGTGGCTTTGGTGTCGCCCGTGTTCACCTACCTGCTGCTTCGTTATGTCAGCGGTGTTCCGATGCTCGAACGACGGGCGAACAAGGTGTGGGGTGAGGAACCCGACTACCAACGTTACGTGGCCACCACCCCGGTGTTGTTCCCTCGACCACCACGAGCGGCGTGATCGAGTTATTCGGCGGTGAAGATGTCCACCAGTTGACCGGCGAAGGTATCGGTCGGCTCGGGGCTCAGGTTGTTTGCCAGGACGACAACAACGAGGTCGTGTTCAGGCAGCACGATGATCTTCTGACCCCGGAATCCTTCGGCGACGAAGTCGCCGTCGTCGAATCGGTTCAGCCAGAAGCCGGACCCGTAGGAGCCGTTCGTGCCCGAGGGTGATCGGGCGTAGTCGACCCATCCCTCGGGCAGGATCCGCGTTCCATCCCACACCCCATCACGCAGATAAAGGAGACCGAACCGGGCGAAATCGCGGGCGGTCATGTTCGCCCCGTATCCGGCGATCCAATTGCCGTCGAGGTCGAGCTCCATCTCCACGCTCTGAATGCCGAGTGGAGCGAACAACACGTCGTCGGCCCAGCCAACGAAGTTGTCGCCGGTGCCCACGATGTCTCCCATGATTCGGCCGTTTACCGCGGTGGATCCGGTGCTGTAATTGAAGACGGAATCGGGGG
Source organism: uncultured Acidimicrobiales bacterium (assembly GCA_937958015.1). Classification (GTDB taxonomy): domain Bacteria; phylum Actinomycetota; class Acidimicrobiia; order Acidimicrobiales; family SZUA-35; genus JABDIY01. The sequence goes on from CALGOA010000176.1 coordinate 6,712, forward strand.
GATCGGCGAGCTGCTTGTCAACTTGGGCCACGGCGGCCGGTTGTGACTCGGAACCGAGCACGATCGACAACACGTCGATGCCCTCGTTCCACTCCAGTCCGGACGACATGCGAGCCAGCATGTCGGGCGTGATCTCGGCTCGAGGATCGTCGCCGGTTTGCCATTCCGGAACTGCGGCAGGTGCCATTACGTCCAGTCGGCCCTCACCGGCAAGCACGCCGAGCAGGGCGTGGGCAACGCTCTTACCCACCGACCAGGAGTCGTGGATTTCGTTGGCCTCGAATCCGTTCCCGTAGCTTTCGAACACCAGCTGGCCGCCGTCGATTACCACGGCGGCTTCGATCCTTCCGAACCGGTCGCCGTTGAGCGCGGTGTCCATCAGGCTTGCCAGTTCGTCGGCGTCCACGTTTGATCCGAGGGTGCCCTCGGGCCACGTGTCGGTGGGGAAGTCGACTCCGGCGGGTTGGGGCGGCAGCGGGGAGAGCCCGTCAGCGATTGGCAGTGGTGGAGCCGGGGTCGGCGAGGTGCCGTCGGGCGTGGCGGGCTCGGAAGTCGACGACGCTGGTGCCGACGATTGCGGAGCCGCCGTGGGTTCCGAGCCGGCGGTGGGTTCGGTTGCTTCCGCGCCGGGCTCGGCAGGTTCGATTGCCGCAGTGGCTGCGTTGCCTGATGTGCAGGCGGCACCGATCACAGCGAGCGCCGCTATGAGGGACAGGCAGTTCGACCGTACGGTTTTGGTGCTCGACATTCAACCCAACGGTAGACCCCTGAGGTGTGGCTCGACTGGTCAGCCGCGGCCGTCGAATCGTCGGGCTGTCGTGGAAACGGCCCGACTAGCGTGGGGTAATGACCCGCCTGGTGATTCACGCTGACGATGTAGGAATGTGCCACGGAGCGAATACGGCGTTCGTCGAGCTGAGCCGCAAGGGAACGATCAGCGCCGGTTCAGTCATGGTTCCCTGTCCGTGGTTTCCTGAGATCGCCGAAATCGCATCTGCGGATTCACAGCTCGACCTCGGTGTCCATCTCACGTTGAATGCGGAGAAGGCCCACTATCGGTGGTCACCGGTTAGCAGTCCGTCGGTGACGTCAGGTTTGATCGATCCCGACGGATACTTCTGGCATCGGGTCCATCAGGTGAGAGAACATGCTGAACCCGACGCGGTCGAAACCGAATGGCGGGCCCAGGTCGACAGAGCACTGGCAGCCGGGATCGACGTGACCCACCTGGATGCTCACATGGGTGCGGCGCTTGGTCCCGAGTGGTGCGACCGCTACATCCAACTGGGTGTCGACTACGACGTGCCGGTGCTGATCACCCGAACCCTTGGGGCCTACGGTCCGAACAATCATCTCGCCGATGTGGATGAAGAGGCGTTTGCGGCGTTCGTGCAGCAGGCGACCGACGCCGGTATGCCGATCTTCGACCGGGTGTTGGAAACAGACTTTGGCCGGGTCCGGGGCGAACCGACGGCGTATCAGGACATGCTGACCGACCTCGACGACCTGGTCTACTGCGCCTATCACCCGAACGCCCCGGGGCCGGGTGAGATCGAAGCGATCGAACCTCGGACGTGGCATGTGCGCACCGACGAGTACGAGTTGTTCGGCCAGGACGAATGGCTTCAGTGGCTGGGCGATCAGCCATTCGAACTCACCACGATGCGCGAGCTACGGGATGAGCGTCGCGCTGCGAACACAAACCCTGCGTAGCCAGGGCCGCGTCCGGCCGGAATCCCTGTTCCGATCCGGGTTAACTGTCGAGCTTCTCTGACATTGACCGGAGGTGGGCGACATCGAACCCGGCGAGTTGTTTGTAGGCCGTGGCCTCCCGTTCCAGTTCAGACCCGTCGACGCATGTGTGCTGGTCTTGGCAGGAGCCGTCGCACCGATCGCTGACCCATTGCATCACCCGTTCGGGTCCGGCTTGTCGGTTGGCGTAGGTCAGCTTGGACGTTGGGTCGAGTCGTTCGGTCTCGTAGGCCCGCAGCGCCTCGATCGCGTCGCCCTTGGTCACGAGTGCGTTGGTCAGCGCTTCTCCGTCGAGGATCGCCTGCGACGATCCGTTGCTGCCGTTCGGGCGCATCGGGTGGGCGGCGTCCCCGATCAGCGTTACGCGCCCGAAGCTCCAGCGATCGATCGGATCGCGGTCGACCATCGGGAACTCATAGGCAGCATCGGAAGAGGAGATGAGGTTGGCGATGTTGATCCAACCGAAATCCCAGTCGGTGAAGTGGCGCGCAACGTCGTCGACATCGACCTCACGGTTCCAACTGACCGATTCCATGTCGACCTCCAGTGGACGTTCGGCAACCCAGTTCGTGAGAACCCGGCCGTTGGCATCGGGCGGCCCGATCGGGTACACAACGGCTTTCTGATCATCGTCGCCCGCCATGAACATGGTGGTGCCGTCGAGGAACGGATTGGCCAGGACTGCTCCCCGCCACAAGACAAGACCGCTGGCCCGAGGTGGCCCCTGATCGGGGTAGAAGTGTTTCCGCACTGCCGAGTGGATGCCGTCGGCACCGATGAGCACATCGGCGGCAACCGTGAGGTCGTCGCCGCTCGACCGATCGTGAAACGTTGCGGTGGCGGGCTCTGAGTGTCGACCGATGTCGTCGACCGACACCAGCCGATGTCCGGAATGGACACGATCGGCCCCCAACCGGTCGATCGCCGTTTCCCAGAGCAGACGGTGGAATCGGCCCCGATGGACCGAGAACTGCGGCCACGGATTGCCGGCCTGAAGCCCCCGGGCTTCGCTCCAGATCGACGTTCCGTCGTTCGAGAGAAACATCAGTTGCGACGTTCGAACGGCGATCCGATCCATTGCATCGACCAAACCGAGTTCGTCGAGCACCCGAACCGAGTGCGGCAGCACGTTGATGCCCACGCCGAGTTCTCCCGGGTCCACCACCGACTCGTACACGTCGACTTCCAGATCGGCGGCATGCAGACACAAGGCGGCGCACAGTCCACCGATGCCACCCCCGGCGATAGCGATCGTGTGGGTCATGCCTCTCTTCTATCACCCGCACCCGCCGTCATTCCCACCCACACCCATTTCAGCGACACAAACTGCTCACTGGGTGAGCACTTCGCGTAGCCAGAACACGGGTCGTGCCGACTCGCACGAGAAGTTCCCGTTGCGTGGGGGCTTCTCATGCGAGAAGCGCGTGGCGGCCACCGGGTATCTGAACGTGAGCCGGTGACGGTGCCTGCTCTGCCTCCGCGGTCGGCGGCTGTGATTGGTATTGCGTCGGTGTCCAGCTACGTCAGGGTTGCCGTCGTGTTGGAACCGGGTTCTGCTGCGACGTGGGTGTGGGAGCCGGTGCGTTGGATCCGGCAAAGTATCCGCTCGGCCGTGAGTCCGTGAGCCACCAGCGAGATGAGGATAACCGCCGATGATGTGGCCCAGAGGACGTCGGCGTCGGCAGCGAAGTCTGCGCTGTTCTGTGCGTACGCGAGGTAGTAGAGGCTTCCCATGCCGCGGATGCCAAGGAACGCTACGGCGGCTCGCCCCCGAGGGCGGAGCGGAGAACCGAGCAGGGCCAGCCATCCGAAGACCGGCCGGACCAGAACGACGATCGCCAGTGCTACCAGCGCAGCCTCGATGGTGAGGGCGTCGAGGATGCCATTGGCCAGCAGACCTCCGAAGCCGATGAGCAGCGCGACGAGAACCACATCTTCCAACTGGTCGATGAAGTGGTGGGTGCGCTCGTGAAACTCACTGTCGGGTTCCACCTGCCGCACCACCACGGCACCGACGAAGACCGCCAGAAATCCGTAGCCCTCGATCACCTCCGCGATTCCGTAGGCCACGAGCAAGGTCGCCATCACGATCACGCCAGCGTGACGCTCGAGGCGACCTGGATCGTCAGAAGACATTCTGCGGAAAACGTAGGCTCTGGCGGTTGCTGCGACAGCGACTCCGACCGCCACGCCGGCGACGATGCGCCACAAGAAATCGAAGGCAAACCACTCGAGCGCCCACGATCCAACACTGAGCTTTCCGACCGCAGCGATGGCTAGGTAGGTAAACGGGAAGGCCAGGCCATCGTTGACGCCCGCCTCGACGGTGAGGTTAAACCTCACATCGTGGCGCCCGGGCTCGCCCGGTGGTCCTACCTGAACCGTTTCGGCGAGGACCGGATCGGTCGGGCTGAGGGCGGCTCCCAGAAGAATGGCCGCCGCAGGCGCCAGGCCAAGCATGCTCCACCCGAGAAGGGAGACGGCGATGATGCTGAGGGGCATAGTTACCGCGATCAGCGGCACGACCTGCTTCCACCCCCGCCACGTGAGCGGTCGGTCGATCGCCAGTCCGGCGCCCATCAGGGAGGCGATCACGATGAACTCGGTGAGATACTCGGCGATCTGGGTGTGCTGGGGGTCGGAGACGACGTTGAGGGAGGGGAGTCCGGTTGGCAGGTAAAACACCAACCAGCCAAATGCGACGTACACGATCGGCACCGCGACCTTGAGCTTCTGGAGCGGCCGTTCAAGGACTACGAGGCCCCAGAGTCCGAGCCCAAGGAGAATCATGGCGATGATGCGTGGAGTCATGGTCGAGTCTTAGGCGTCCACTTCGGTTCTACAGCGGTCCGAGTCTGAAGCGATTGGGGAACCCGTCTGCTGCGGATCGTTTGCCAAACCGGGCCGATTCGTTTCAGTCGGCGCCGTATCCGGTGAGGCGCAGGGCGACCGCAGCCGCTGCGAAGATCAGGGAGAACGCTACGACGGTCGGAACGATCGAGGTCCCGTTACCGACGATCCAGTAGATGCTCACGAGGGCGCCTGCGATTGCCCCCATCGCTGCGCTTTCTAGGAAAGCGGTGAACCTAGAAGGGCGTATGCCGTGGTCTCGCATCGCGGGCCCGAAACGCTCGGAACCGTGCGAGTTGAAGTTGGCGCTGTTCTGATCGCGGTAGTGAAGGGCCATTGCGTCGGTTTTCCCGAGGCGGCTGAGCTCAAACCTTCTTAGGTGAGGCGACCCAGTCAGCCCGTCGGAGTTTGGTGCTGGAGCCCTGAGGGCCGACGCTCGTTCCACCCGCCTTTTTGCAGCTCAAGGCCAGGTGGCCGGGCGGCTAACGCCCAATCACCCGATCCGTTGTCCGCTCGACTGAGACGCTGTGGCTAGTCGACTTTGAAGGCGACCTCAACGGTCACCTGCCAGCGGTCTACGCCACCTTGATCGTTGATATTGGCACGGATGTCATCGATCGACATCCACGTCTGGCCGTGAACCTTCTCGGCGGATGTCCCAAGGGCAACGAGCACCGCAGCCTCGATTCCGTCGGCCGATTCTCCAACCAGCTTTTCCATCTTGAATGTCGTGTCGGCCATCTCTGCTCCTTCATCCACACCCGGGTTCTCCGGGGCCTGAACTCGTGCTACCCGGTTTCAGAGAATCGAACCGAAAATGACGGGTTGTCCTCAGGAGGGGACTGCGCCGGAGATGGCAACCCTGTGAACTGGTGATGTTCAAGTTGGCGCTGGATGGCGGCGCCCGGGTCCGGCTGATCTGCACGTGGTAACCCTCGGCCGGCCTGCGGTTGGCGACTACCGAACCTCACCGCTGTCGAGAAGGGCAACCTCGGCCACGATCCGCAGTGCTGGCTCACCCTCATCCGTAGGTGACGCCTGCTCAATCACAAGTTGCACCCCCTCATCGGTGTAGTGAAGTTCGCACATGTTGTTTGCGAAGAACGGTCCCGCTGCCATCTGAATCTGCGGACGGGTGCGTTCGCTGCGAACCGATCTGCGAAGAAGGTCACCGATCCGGGTTCCAGCGGCGGTGAGCGTCATTCGCATCACACCCCGCTCTGGTGGGATCAGGGCGTTGCGAATCGGTGAACTGACGATCTGCCAGACGTCGACCTTCTGCTCGAGTAGACGAG
>CALGOA010000177.1 GCA_937958015.1 uncultured Acidimicrobiales bacterium
ACATCACACCCCACAACAGTCGAGGCCCAACCACAGTCGCCAACGGGCAGCTGCTCTGTCGATTTCATCATCGGTGGAAACACCGACACGACCCCCACGGCTCCAACCTCTTCGATGACTCGCCCGTCAAACTCGAATAGACCGCCTGAACCTCGGTTTGAACCATCGCCTGCGACACCCCGACCCGATCGGGGATATTCACGCGCCGGTCGGACTGCCCCTCGCCTGAGGTCGTCCTCGTGCAGCAACTGGACCAGATGACTAGACCAGGTCGTAGCCGGTGGTGCGTTGGGCAAGGGTGCGGCCGAGCGGCTCGACCAGTTCGGCGAAGTCATCGGCGGAGAGGTACTGGCCGTGGGCGGCGCCTGCGGCTCGGCTGATGTTCTCGTTCATCAACGTGCCTCCCAGATCGTTGCATCCGGCCTGAAGCATCTGGCGAACACCGTCGAGGCCGATCTTCACCCAGCCGGACTGGATGTTGCGAATGAGAGGTCCATAGGCCAGCCGAGCGACGGCATGGATGAGGAGCGTCTCTCGGAAGGTTGGCCCCCGGCGCGACATCTTGCGCAGATAGAGCGGGGCGGCCATGTGGACAAACGGCAACCCGACGAACTCGGTGAACCCACCGGTCTCCTGCTGCAGGTCACGGGTCACGAGGAGATGTTTGACCCAGCTCTCCGGCCGCTCGACAGCTCCGAACATCATTGTGACGTTGCTATGGAGGCCCACCTTGTGAGCGACCCGGTGCGCGTGCAGCCATTCCTCGGTTTTGATCTTGTCGGGGCAGAGGATCTCGCGGACCTCGTCGTCAAGAATCTCGGCGGCAGTGCCAGGAAGGGACTTCTGGCCAGCTTCCATGAGTCGCGTGAGGTAACTCTCGAGCGGCTCGTCGAGCCGTTTTGCGCCCTCGGTGACCTCCAGTGCGGTGAAACCATGAATGTGGATGTCGGGGGCAACGGCCCGGACCGCCTTGGTGACGTCGATGTAGTACTCACCATCGAAGTCCGGGTGGATACCACCTTGCAGACACACCTCGGTCGCTCCAAGTTCGACGGCTTCAACGACCCGTTCCTGCATCTGTTCGAGAGTGAGTAGATATGGCGTGCCCCGAAGGTTCAGGCTGAGCGGACCCTTCGAAAAGCCACAGAAGCGGCACTTGAACGTGCAGACGTTGGTGTAATTGATGTTCCGGTTCTTGACGAAGGTGACGGTGTCGCCAACCAGTTCGTGTCGCATTCGATCCGCAGCCTGGGCGACGTGGGCAACGTCGGACCCCCGGGCCATGAGAAGGGTGAGGAGTTCGTCGAACCCCGGTGTCTCGCCGCCGTCGATGCCGGAGAGCACCTCGGCTACCGGTCGGGTTGCCGGAGCGTTCGGAGTGATGATGTGGGGCGGCGTGCTGGGGCTACCGCTGTACCACTGGGTGCTTCGTTCGCCGGTAAGCACGACCTCGGCGCCATCGGAGCCGGATTCGGCGGTAATGAACTCGGCCTTTTCGGGAAAGACGGCTCCAGGATCGTCTCGACCCAACGAGTCTGAATCGGATCGGTCCATGACCGGGAAACGCAGATCCTCGTGCAACCATCGCTCCGGGTCGCGGGCGAACTCGGGATAGATCGTGAGTCGGGGTGCGAGAACGAAACCACGGGCCTCGGTGGCGGCCCGGATGGTGTCGACCGCAGGCCACGGTCGTTCGGGATTCACATGGTCGGCGGTGACCGGAGAGACCCCGCCCCAGTCGTCGATGCCGGCATCCAGCAGCGGACCGAAGTCGTCGCTCAGATTGGGTGGCGCCTGCAGGTGGATCTCGGGCGGAAGAATGATTCGAGCCAGAGCGATCGCTCGCAGGTAGTCGTCGGTAGGGCAGGCCTCGTGTTTCCACATGCTCGTGCCCTCTTTCGGAAGGAAGTTTTGGACGATCACCTCCTGCACGTGTCCGTGGATACGGTGTGATGCGGCGATGGCCTCGAGTGCCTCGATGCGGTCGGATTCGTCGTCACCGATTCCGACGAGAATCCCCGTGGTGAAGGGAATGTTCAGTTGGCCGGCCCACTCGAGCGTGTCGAGTCGGCGTTGCGGTTCCTTGTCGGGCGCATTGCGATGAGCGTCGAGATCGTCCCGAAGTGACTCGATCATCATCCCCTGACTTGGGGCAACCGACCGCAGCAGTTGCAGTTCGTCCTTGTACAGGGCGCCGGCATTCGCATGAGGCAGGAGTCCGGTCTCGGTGTATACCCGCTTGGCCATAGCGTGCAGATAGTCAACGGTCGACTCGTAGCCGTGTTCGTTCAACCATTGTTGAGCGGCTGGGTACCGAAGTTCAGGGCGCTCGCCCAGTGTGAAGAGAGCCTCGTGACAACCTGCCCTCGCTCCCTGTTTAGCGATTCGGAGGACATCGCTCGGTTCGAGGAAGGGATGGTCGAGGCGGGCGGGCGGTTGAGCAAAGGTGCAGTACCCACACTGATCGCGGCACAACATCGTGAGCGGTATGAACACCTTGGGCGAATACGTGATTCGGCGACCGTGGTGACGGTCCCGAATTCCGGCCGCCGCCTCACAGAGTTCGGCGGTAGTGAGCTTGGCCAGGCCACTGTTCGATTGAAGGAGGTCGCTCATTGAGGGCATCGGTCGCTCTCAGCTTTCTACGTAGGACGCGCTGCGAACTTGTCCGGGTGGAACCGCAGCGGAACAGGTGGGGCAGGACACATTCAGATCGAGCGGCGTGCCGCACGAGTTGTGGACCAGGATCGTTGGAGGAGTGTCATCGGCGTACCAACGGTCCCCCCACTTCATCAGCGCAATCAGTGAAGCGGAGAGATCCGCCCCCTTCGGAGTGAGGCGATACTCGTGGCGAACCGGTCGCTCCTGATATTGCACCCGGTCCAGAACTCCTGCGGACACGAGGTGGCCGAGCCGATCCGAAAGCAGGTTCTTGGCAATGCCCAACTCGGCTTGAATCTCGGAGAACCGGTGATGTCCACGAAAGATGTCTCGAAGGATCAACAGCGACCAACGGTCACCGATTACTGCGAGGGTTGCCTCGATCGAACAGGAGTGGTCGTTTCCGGCCATGTGGCGATGTTAGTCGGTAGCAAAGGTAAACCTACTATCGCTTGGCGGTCGAGGTCTTCCAGTGTTTGGGCCACTTTGAGCTGTCGGCGACGGGCACTCGCCACTCGGGCGACTCCATGTCAGCGTGATGGGAGTTCAATGCGGTCTGCAGTGCGACCGGGTTTAGTCGGTGTTCGTTCTCTCCCCAGGTGACTACCCCGCCGGATTCGATGGCGTCGGCGATGACCTCCATGAGCCCTGACACACCGATGGCCCAGAGTCGAAGCTCGGGGGCGGCGAAGGAACCGTAAAAGACTCTCGAGCCGGGGTGGTCCGGCGACTGCAGTTCGATCCACACCAGACCGCGGCCAAACTTGGCGATTGGCAGAAGGATGCGAGGATGGCCGAGAACGGCCATCGACTCCCAGCGTCCAACCGCCTCTTCGCTGGTGAGGAAACCGTCGAGGACCGGAGCGGCAAACAGGTCCGGTGACCACCAGGTCCAGAACTCCCGCAGCTCTGCCGGCAGCGACAGTGGAGCGAGGGTTTTGTTGATCAGTCGCACTCGTCGAGCGCTCTCCTGCAGCGAGAGCTCCGGCTCGCAGGACAGACCAAACTGGCTGGTCGCCGTCGCAATACGCGACGCGGCCGCGTCTAAAAGAATCACTACCCAACCTCCACCAACCCGAAGGTAGAGGACCAACCCGGAGGGCTGTATAGGTGATTCGCCCGCTGGCAACTCCAGCGGTTCGATTTCTTCTGGAACCTAGGCAGCGGGAAGGATCAGGCCGGTCTTCCAGATCGTACGATCGCCCGTCTGTTCCGCTTGGAAAGCATTGCGGCCGTGCAGGACGAGATCATCTCGCCAAGTGACACCTTCGCCGGGAGCGAGGCCGACCGGCAGGATCAATTCCGAGGGCAGACGGGTCTCGAGGAAGTCATGGAAGTCCTGGTTCAGCTTCTCGGCTTCGGGGGTTGGATCAGCACCCAAACAGAAGAAGTTGAAGTTCAGGTCCACCGATCCGTCGTCTGCGGTCTGCAGAATGGGTCGGTCCTTGAAGTCGTCGGCCTTCTGGAACCGAACCGGAATGGTGCGCAGGCGCTCCAACAGTTCGGGTTCGGATTCGGCCATGAACTCGACGAGACGGGCACCTGAAATGAACGTGGTTTCTCCGCCGGCGGGGGCCGCAGCTTCGCAATAGAACAACATCACCCCTGCGCTGGTGCTCACATAGGACTCGTCGGTGTGAAGAGGTTGGGCGTTCTTGCTGTGCCGAAATGCCGCCATGTCCGGGATGTCGGACCGGTAGCGGATCTCGCTCCACCGTTCGCCGGTGGGTGCTCCGCCGGTTGCGTAGTCCTCGGCGATGTTTACCGGTGTGCCGATGGCCTCGACGAGAGCGTCGTAGTACGAACGAAGATCGTCCGGGGTCTGTGTCGGTGACAACCGCACAACCTCGTGGGTACGTATGGCATCACGAGCGACGTCTGCGTCGTCGGTGATGGATTTGCCGCTCAATACAGCAGTGGTGGAGAAGTTCATTTTCCCTCCGCATGGGATTCCGCGCCTCACCGATAACTGTAGCTCCACAGAATCACACGATGAAGGGACGAAATACTTTGTATCCGGGCATATCGGCCCACGTGCCGTGATCACCTGCGCCAGATGACCAAACGTGTGGAACGATGGTCCCGTGCTGGAGATCCTGATCGTCGCTGCTGCGGTCTTCGGTTATTCGTTGGTGTCGGAACGATTGGCGATGACTCCGTTAACGGCACCGATGGTGTTCACGACGGTGGGTTTGATCGTTGGGTCGGCGGGAACCGGTTGGTTTGATCTCGATCTGGAAAGTGAGAGCGTCTCGATACTGGTCGAAGCAACGCTTGTGCTGCTCCTGTTTGTGGACGCGGTTCGTATCGATGTTCGCTCCCTGCTGGATCACTCGATGTTCCCTTCTCGGCTGCTTGCCATCGGACTTCCGCTCACGATCCTGCTTGGCGGGGTCTTCGCCGGATGGATGTTCCCGGATCTCGGCACCACCGAGGCGTTACTGCTCGCCGCGGTGCTTGCTCCGACCGACGCTGCGCTTGGCCAGGCCGTGGTGAGCGACAAGCGGCTACCGGTGAGGGTTCGCCAGGGTTTGAACGTTGAGAGTGGTCTGAACGACGGAGTCATGGTCCCGGTGGTGGCGGTCCTGCTGGCCCTCAGCGGCGCCGGACAGGAAGGTGAGAGCGGGGCGGCCGAGTGGGTGGAACTGGTAGCCCGCCAGGTCGGATTCGGCCTTCTTTGCGGGGTGACCACCGGCATCGCCGGCGGGTGGCTGCTGCATCACCAGGTCGGTCGGGACTGGGTAGAGGGTTTGTATCGCCAGCTGGCCACGGTGGCGCTCGCCGCGATCGCCTTCGCCAGCGCCGAAGTATTGGGCGGGAACGGATTCATCGCAGCCTTCGTCGGCGGTCTGAGCTTCGGGTACATCGCAGCCGCGACCAGCTCCGACGTTGCCGACTTCACCGAGGACGAAGGCGAGCTGCTGTCGTCCATCACCTTCCTCGTGTTCGGTGCCGTCCTAGCGGGGCCCCTGCTAGCCGATATCGATTGGCGGGTGGCGCTCTACGCAGTCCTTTCGCTCACCGTCGTGCGAATTCTTCCCGTTGCTCTCGCCTTCCTCGGATCAGGTCTCGGTCGGGAAACGAAACTCTTCGCCGGCTGGTTCGGACCGCGGGGTTTGGCATCGATCCTCTTTGCCCTCCTAGTGGCTGAGGAACTCGAGAACGAAGTGGCGGAGACGATCGTGCTGGCCTCGGTCGCCACAGTTCTGCTCAGCGTTTACGCCCACGGGCTCACCGCCAGTCCGTGGACCTCGGCGTTTGCCGGTCGACTCCGAAAAGGTCCCGCCGACCAACCCGAAATGATGGATGTCCCGGACCTGCCGACGCGACGCCGTCTGGGTTAAGCGAGGAGCACCGTTCAGGAGCGGGGCACGTCCTTCCACGGGACGTTCTTGTCGATTCGGGGTTCACCCGGCAGCCCGAGAAGTTGTTCGCCGAGGATGTTCTTCATAATCTCGCTCGTTCCGCCTTCGATGCTGTTGGCCCGCACCCGGAGGAAGGCGTGGTGGGTGCCCTCGCTCGCCCCGCTGACGCTGAGGCTTTCGGGACGACGGAAGGTGTAGTCGTACCCGACCATTCCGGCCGCTCCCTCCAGGGTGATGGCACAGTTCATGATCCTTTGGTTCAGAAGAGCCACTGCGAGTTTGGCGACCGATCCCTCCGGGCCGGGATTGCCGACCCGACGATTCTGTGACGCCCGGATGTTGGTGAGCCGAAGCGCCTCGGCCTGGATCCAGAGGTCTGCTACCTCATCGCGAGCCTGGGGCGTGCGGGCGTGCTCGGGGAGGTCGTTCCACGTATCGATGAGCGACTCGATTGTGCCGGATCCCCGCTTCGGGGTGCCACCGCTGCCGATCGCGGTTCGTTCGTTCATAAGGGTGGTGAGCGACGCTCGCCAACCCTCACCAACGTCGCCGATGCGATGGGCGTCGGGCACCCTGACATCGGTCATGTAGACCTCGTTGAACTCGGCTTCGCCGGTGATCTGGCGAAGGGGTCGAACCTCAACCCCGGGCAGCTTCATATCGAGGGCGAAGTAGGTCATGCCCTTGTGCTTCGGAGCGTCGGGGTCTGACCTGGTCACGAGCATGCCGAAGTCGGCGAGGTGAGCCAGGGTGTTCCATACCTTCTGGCCGTTGACGACCCACTCCTCACCGTCGCGTTCGGCTCGGGTGCCGAGTCCGGCGAAGTCGCTGCCGGCGCCGGGTTCGCTGAAGAGCTGACACCACTTTTCCTCGCCGGTGAACATCGGACGCAGGAAACGCTCCTTCACTTCCTCGGATCCATGCGTAGCGATGGTTGGCCCCGCCAGGTACATAAAGAACTGGGCCGGTTCTGCGGGTGCGGCACCGGCGGACCGGAGCGCGGCTTCTACGTCCTTCTGAAGTTGGGGACGCACACCGAGGCCGCCGAGGCCTTCAGGAAAGTGGACCCAGGCCAGGCCGTAGTCGTACTGGTGGCCTCGAAATTCCTCGTATCCCTGGGTCGACGGATCGTGATCGCGTAGAAGGTCCGCCAGGGCGTCGTTGACCTTCTTCAGTTCGGCTTCGGGGGAGATGAGATCAGCATTGGTCACCCCTCGATTCTGCCGCACCCGGAACTGCGACACCAAGGGCGGCCAGAAATCAGTCCGTGCTCTGTGCGGGTAGTGAGAGCAGGGCCGAGCGCACCTCGTCCGCCAGTTGGGCAATGTCGTCCTCGGTCTGAAGATCGGTGCTGTAGACGAACCGAATCTCCAGTTCGTCGTCGACGATCTCGGCGATGACTGAAAGGGCGTGGGCCCGAATACCGTCGAGGCTCACGGTGAGGCCAGCGTTCTCGGTTGCGATCTCAAGGCTCGCATCGGTCTCGGCTTCGATCTGGCGCCCGACGTAGTTGAACAACACACCGGCCCGAGGGAAGGTGGCCATCTTGGCCCGGGTCTGGGGCGAACCGTAGAACCGGAGGCTGTCGAACGTGGCAGCCAGGTCGGTGTGTTGACGAGCGGCTTCGAGCTGAGCTGCTGGCAGTGCCTTGGCCGAAACGACAAACGGTTCGTACTGAAGGAAGAACCCCACGCTCTGGGACACATCGGTGTCTGCCGATTCGCGTCCATGGCTCAGGCGTTCAATGACGGCGGCGTCGGTGCCATTGGACCGGGCCACGGCGGTGCCGAGGGCGGTCACGATTCTGAGGTCCGGAGTATCGCCGAGCACGCTGGCGGTCTCGTCAGCATCGAGTCGAAGGCTGAAGTGGGTGGCTTTGGCATTAGCCAGGGCTGACCGGTCGGCGGCCGGAGTTGCACCCACCTGATCCCACGGGAGCTCGCTCCAGCGACGGAGGAGTTCGTCACCGGATTCACCGGTGGCCCGATCGGTGAGTGACTGAATCCAGGTTGGATAGTGCTCGGTGGCGACCAAATCGGTCCGGCCGTTCATCAGATCGTCGAGGTCGTTCAGCGTGGTGAACAACGACATCCGGTCGCTGACCATGTGATGCATGATCATCAACAGCCGGGTGCGTCCGTCGGCGATGCGGAACAGAGCGGTTCGGCAGGTGGGGCCATCGAAGAGGCTCAGTGAGCGTTGAAGTTCGTCGGCGATACGTTCCAGTTCCGCGTCAGCTTCGGCGCCGACCTCGGTGATGTGAAACTCGTCCATGGCGATCGAATCGCTGCCGATCACGTTCTGGACGTCATCCTCGACGACGATCAGGCGGCTGCGAAGCATCGGGTGCCGTTCGCCCAGAAGGTCGAGTGCGTTCCGAAGATCAGCAGAATCGGCGAACTCGTCAGCTCGCTTCAGCAAGACAGAAATATTGAAGTGATTTGAGTCCGACCACCGGCGATCGAGGAACCGGTACTGGGCCGGACCGAGAGGAAAGGCGTCGTCCGGCATGGGCTGAATCGCTCCGTCGGTGTCCGCACCAACGATGGCGGACACGGCGGCGACCATCGCACCGAACTCCTGGTTTGCGGTCAGCGCGTTCAACGGGATCGACACACCGAACATGCCGCTCAACTTGGTGGCGACCCGGGCCAGCTGCAGTGAGTCGCCGCCCAGCCCGCTGAAGTCGTCGCTATCGGCGCATTCGAGCACGCCAATCTTGTCGATCCATTGGTCGAGCACGGCCTGACGAACGTCGGTTGGCCGTTCGCCGTCAGCGCCGTCGGTGTCGTTCTCGGCCTCGCGTCGAGCCTGGGCGAGGAACGGTGACTCGGCGTGAACATCGTCGATGATGCGCTTCTGTAGGTCGGTCGGGGAGACGTGCAGCACCGGTTCGTCGGAACGCAGCGCCTGCTCGAACAGGGCGACGCCTTCGGCCGGAGTGAAACTGTTGAGTTCGTCGACGAGGTTCACATCGGTCTGGTAGGTCTCTCGGAAGCTGGCGGCGGCACGGACGCTCATGCCCATGTCCTTCCAGTCGTCCCAGGCAACGGTGATGGCCGGGATCCCTTCGGCGCGAGCGGCTGCGGCGCTGGCCTGAGCGAAGGTGTTTCCGGTGACATAACTGATCTGACCGAAGCGGTTATGGAACAGCGTGCTGGCGATCGAGCTGGAGAGCAGCACGAAGTCGAGCGTTCGGCTGCTGGCAAGTTCGAGCACGATCGCAGAACCCACCGCTTTGGCGGCCATCATGTCTCGGCTGTCCTGCTGGGTGCGGGTCGACAGACCGCCGCGTTGATCGGCCAGTCCGGCCACGACGATCACGCCGTCGAGGGTTCCGTAGGTCCGCTCGGCATGGACGAAGGCGGCCTCCATCGCACCGAGATCCGAGGCGTCGGCTGCCACGATCTCCACGTCGGTCTGTGCTTCGATTTCGGCGAGGACCGACAGACGGTGGCTGAGTTCGGGGTTGTCCGGATCGGCGACCGGGCAGCCGGAACGGGAGGTGAGGGTGAGCTTGGCGCCGTAGGCAGCACCGAGATGCCGAGCGATGCTGAGGCCGACACCTCCGAGTCCACCGACGATCAGGTAGGAACCGCCGTGCTTGAGCGGCGTTTCCTGCGATGGTGAGTCGTCGAGTGACACCCACGGAGTCCAGAGCCGACCGTCACGAACGCCGGCCACGATCGGTTCGGTGGCCTCGTGATGGTTGGACTCGGCCAGAGGAGTGATCTCGGCGACGGCGTCGACCAGTTGCATCGACGTTGGAGCAACCGACAGGTCGAAGAGCCGGGTGGCGATCGAGGTGAACTCGAGCGGGATGACCTTGACGGTTCCGACCAGGGCAGCCGCACCCGGGCGGATGACCTCGGTTCCCGGCAGTTCGAAGGCGGCGCTGGTGATCACGTCGAGCTGGACGGCAGAACCGGCGAGGACCGACCCGGCCAGACGGGCGATCGACTCGACCGCGAGGACACCCAGAGCCATTTCGGTCTCGGTGCGGGTTACGGCGTCGACCGGTGCTGCGCTGGTGCCCAACATCCACGCATGGATGATCTGTCGCGGCGTTACATCGGCCAGCAACTGAGCGACCGCAGCCTCGAAATCGATGGAAGAGCTGGGATCCACGGTGAAGTGGTTCTCGCCCACCTCGGCAAAGGTGGAACCGGGGCTCACGACGGTGCAGGGTCCGAGGGTGTTCTCGATCATCTCGCGAAGATCGTCGCCCAGTTCGTTCACGGGAGCGAAGAGGAGCACGGGGCGTTGCTCGGCCACGGCGCTGCGGCGCACCCGACGACCTCGGTTGAAGGTCTCGGCGTAGAGCCAGCGATCGGTGTCATTGCGAACCGCGGTGGAGACGGCGGCGCCGCTGGTGGGGCGGGGCATCGCCAGAATGTGGCGGTGTTCGGGTCCCCAGATGTCGTTGCGTTCGAACGGATAGGTGGGAAGTGTCACCAGAGCATCTGCGGCAGCAGAGTCTTCGAGGGACCGGAACTGAGTCCAATCGATGTCGGCGCCAGCGGCCCAGAGGGAGCCCACCGCGTTGAGGGCGAACATCCAATCATCAGCTTCTTGACGAGCCGAACGGAACAGCTGCACCGTTGCGGTCTTGGCCGGATCGATGGCGTTGTTCTGCTGAGTGAGCGCAACGAGTGGACGCCCGGGACCAACCTCGACGAAGGCGGCGTCGCCCGACGCTGCGATCGTGGCGATGCAGGAACGAAACAGGACCGGCTTGCGAATCTGTGAGGCCCAGAATGTGGGGGCCACTGCGTCATCAGGCGTCATCCAGGTTCCGGTCACATTGCTGACCATGGGAAGACTGGGTTCGTTCAGGGTGACGGTCCGCAGGACCTTCTCGAAGGCCTCGACCGCGTCCTCCATCATGGCGGAGTGGAAGGCGTGGCTGGTGCGAAGGACGGTGCTACGGATTTCCAGTTCGTCGAGCTGTTGTTTGTAGGCCTCGATCGATGGGGTGGGACCCGAATAGGCGATGATGTCCTTGGCGTTGTCGGCGGCCAACTCGACGTCGGCAGGCGGGGTCGGCAACTGGGTCATGTTGGCAGAAACGCTGAGCATTGACCCCGGGGCCATGCTCTGCATGAGCTGCCCTCGGCGCGCAACCAACAGCGCGGCGTCCTCTACCGACATGATTCCCGCGTGCACGGCCGCGGCGTACTCACCGATGCTGTGCCCGACGACGGCTCCGGCGTTGATTCCGAGCGATGTGATCATCTGTGCCGCCGCGTACTCGGTGGCAAAGAGAGCAGGCTGGGTGTACTGGGTCTCGCGCAGCTGGGCGGTGGCAGCGTCTTCGTCGCCCGGTTCGGCAAAGATCAGTGATCGCAGATCGAGTCCGATCAGCGGCTCAAATAGGTCGGCGCAGCGATCGAATGCCTCGGCATAGACCGCCGAGGATCGGTACAGGTCGCGGCCCATGTTGACGTACTGAGCGCCCTGACCCGAGAACAGGAAGGTGGTCAGCGGGGTTCGGTCGGCGGCCTTGCGGTCGACCGAGGCTCCGGCGGCTCGGCGCAGGAGGGCGGGAAGATCATCGACGGCGGGAGTCACCGCAACGGCGCTCCGGTGAGGTAGTTGCGCCCGGTGGTCTCGAAGCGTGTGGGCCACGTGGCCAAGATCCAGGGTGGGGTCGGCCTCGAAGGCGTCTGCCAGTTGGTTGAGACGTCGTCCCACCGTGTCGCTGGTGCGAGCGGAAACGACGAGAAGTTCGGTGGTGCGGCCGCTCGGTTGATCGACGGGGAGCGCAGGTGGCTCCTCGAGCACGACGTGAGCGTTGGTGCCGCCGATTCCAAAGGCGGAGACGCCGGCTCGACGGGGAACTCCCGGTTCGGTGGTCCACTCGCTGGTCGAGTCGTTCACGTAGAACGGGGTCTTTTCGAATTCGATGTCCGGATTGGGTGCGGTGTGGTGAATGCTCGCCGGCAACACACCGTTGCGGACGGCCATCACGGTTTTGATGAACCCGGTAATGCCCGCCGCAGCATCGAGGTGGCCAACGTTCGACTTCACCGATCCGATGGCGCAGAACTGCTTCTTGTCGGTTTCGCGTTCGAAGGCCTGGGTGAGTCCGGCGATCTCGATTGGGTCGCCCACCTTGGTGCCGGTGCCGTGCGCTTCGATGTAGGTGACGGTTTCGGGCGAAACCTCGGCGATCTCCTGAGCGATCTCGATGGCGTCGGCCTGACCGGAGACCGAGGGGGCGGTGTAGCCCGCCTTGTCGCTGCCGTCGTTGTTGATGGCGCTGCCGCGAATGACCGCGAGAACGTTGTCGCCTTCCGCGATCGCGTCGGGGAGGCGCTTCAGCACGACCACGCCACAACCCTGTCCCAGGGTGGTGCCAGCCGCTTCGGCGTCGAAGGCTCGGCACTCGCCGGTGGGAGAGAGGATCATGCCGTCCTGATAGAAGTAGCCAACCCCCTGACGGAAGTTGACGGTTACACCGCCCGCAAGGGCCAGGGTGCACTCGCGGTTCAGCAGACTCTGAGCCGCCATGTGAACGGCGACCAGTGAGGTGGAACATGCGGTCTGAAGTGTGAGCGCCGGTCCGGTGAGGTTGAGTCGATGGGACAGACGGGTGGCGAGGAAGTCCTTGTCGGATCCGATGAGGCGATCGAATGCACTCAGCGGGTCGGTCTGATCGACCTGGCCCTGGAGGACCGCGTAGTCATTTGGGTTGGAACCGGCGAACACGCCGACCGGACGGTCCTCACGTAAGGGGTCAACGCCGGCGTTCTCCAGAGCGGAAAAGGCCTCTTCGAGGAAGATTCTGCTCTGGGGGTCCATGACCTCGGCTTCCTTCGGGGTGAACCCGAAGAAGCGATGATCGAAGCTGGTTTGGTTCGGCAGTCGGGAGCCGCGTCGAATGAAGTTCGGAGCGTTGTAGACATGGGCCGGGATTCCAAGCTCGTCCAGTTCCTCGTCGGTGAAGGTGTGGAGGCAGTCCTTTTCATCGACCAGGTTGGCCCACAACTCGTCGACGGTCGCCGATTCGGGGAACCGTCCGGAGACGCCGATCACGGCAACGAAGTCGTTGTCGTTCAGGTCGTAGTCGGGTTCCCAACCGCGCTCGTCGTCGATGGGTGTGTTCAATGTTTTCATTTTCTCCGCCAAGAGGTCCGCCGTTTTGTCCATCATCCCCGACCGCGGCGCTTGCGCGCCTGCCGAGCTTCCTTTTGCCCCTGAATCGACTGAGCCGTCGTGCCCCTGCGACCGCCGTCAGAACCCGAGACTAGTGCCTCTTGTCCAGCGATCGTAGCGTTCGACACGACTTCGGAAAGAACGAGTTTCCGGTCGAAGGCAGCATTGATTCGTGCGAGTAGCCGAGCAGCCTTGAGGCTGTCGCCGCCGACATCGAAGAAGGCGTCGTCGACCGATATGTCATCGTGGCCCAGAATCTCGTGCCACAAGCCAAGAAGAGTCTTCTGGGTGGTGTTCTGGGCGGGGACCAGGGCGGTCCGGGAACGACGAGACTCGGGGGCCGGGAGTTTCTTTCGGTCGACTTTGCCGCTGGTGTTCAACGGGAACTCGTCCAGAATGACCCAGTCGGCTGGAACCATGTAGGCCGTCAGCCGCTCGGAGCTGATCTGAGCCAATTCGTCGGGCTGAACCCGATGGTCCGGATCCGACGATGTTACGTAGGCGACGATTCGCGGATCACCGCTCGCATCGGGTCGGGTAGTGACGACGCACTGACCGACCGATGGGATGTCGCTGATGACGGACTCGATCTCGCCAAGCTCGATGCGAAGGCCGCGGATCTTGACCTGATGATCGAGGCGGCCCAGATACTCGACGTTGCCGTCGGGCATGAAACGGGCCAGGTCGCCGGTTTTGTAGAGACGGGCACCCTCTCGTTTCGACCAGGGGTCGGGTACGAACTGGCGAGCCGTGAGCTCTTCGTTGTTGCGGTAGCCGCGGGCAACCTGCACACCACCGATGTGAAGTTCGCCGGGCACACCGATCGGTAGCGGCTGAAGTTGGGGATCGAGAATGTGGATCTCGGTGTTGGCGATCGTTCGGCCGATCGGAACGGTGGCCAGTTCCGATGCCGGGTCGCACTGCCACCACGTGACGTCGATAGCGGCTTCGGTCGGGCCGTACAGGTTGTGAAGCTCGGCGTTTGGCAGCGTTGCGAAGAAGCGATCCTGAAGGTCCCGGGTGAGCGCTTCGCCCGAGCAGATAACCCGCTTGAGGCTGGTGCAGCTGCTGGCGGCCGGATCAGCCAGGAAGATCTGGAGCATCGAAGGAACGAAGTGGATGGTCGTCACACCGGAGGCGTTGATGGCCTCGATGAGTTCGGCCGGGTCCTTGTGGGCGCCGGGAGCCGCAATGATGGTGTGGGCGCCAACGAGCGTCGGCCAGAACAGCTCCCATACCGATACGTCGAAGCTGGTGGGGGTCTTCTGAAGAACAACGTCATCGGACCCGATCTCGAAGGCGTCCTGCATCCACAACAGCCGGTTCACGATGCCGATGTGTTCGTTCATCGCACCCTTCGGGCGACCGGTCGAACCCGAGGTGTAGAGCGTGTAGGCGAGGTCGGTCGCTGCGGTGGAGCGATCCGGCGCACTCGATGGTTCGTTCGCCCACGGGGCGTCGTCGCCATCAAGGATGATCACCGTCCCGGTGTCGAATCGGTTCGCAAAGCGGGCCTGGGAAAGGACTACCGATGCCTCGGAGTTTGCGACCATGTAGTCGAGTCGGTCCTGGGGATGATCCGGATCGAGCGGAACGTAGGCACCCCCGGCCTTGTGAATTGCGTGAATCGCAACGAGCATCTCCATGGAGCGCTCGGCGCACACACCAACGACAAGGTCAGCTTTCACACCCTGATGCTGCAGGAAGTGCCCAACCTGGTTGGTGAGCCGATCGAACTCTGCGTAGCTGAGCGTCGAATCGCCGAACGAGAACGCTGGCAGGTCGGGCGTTGCGCGAACCTGGGCGGCGAAGAGGTCGGGGAGGGTCACCGACAGGTCGTAGTCAACGGCCGAGTCGTTCCATTCGGCAAGCTGCCGTGACTCGGAATCCGTGAGATACGGGACCAAGACGGCCGGTTCATCGAGGGCGCCTCCGAATCCTTCGAGCAACGCCAGATACTCGTCGAGGATCTTCCTGGCGGTGGTCTCGTCGACCCGGGCGGTCGAGTATTCGAGACGCAGCAGAAACTCGGCCTCGTTGTAGGCCAGCAGGGTGAAGTCGAAGTTGGTCTGGCCGGTGTAGGTGAAGGTTCGACCCGTAGCGCGATCGCCCATCCGTGCGGCCATTCGGGTGTTGAGCGTGGCCTCGTCAAACATCACGATGCTGTCGAAGAGGGGCGTGCGGCCGAGTGGGCTGGCGGCATTTATGCTGGGCAGGGGCGTGGTTTCCACCTCACGTAGGCGCCGCTGCTCGACCTGGACGCTCCCAAGCAGGTCGCCGACCGACATCTCGGGCGTCACCTCGACCCGGAACGGGATCGTGTTGATCAGGAGACCGATCATGTCGTCGCTCTCGGCGACCGCGTGACGGCAGGCCCGGGTCGTTCCGAGCACGACCGACTGGCTCTGGCTGTAATGATGCAGAAGCAGGATCCACGCCGCCTGAACGGCGTTGTTCACGCTGACGCCGGCGGCAGCCGCAGCGGCCCGGATCGCGTCTGATGCGGTCTGGGGGAGCTGGCGTTCGATGGCCCGGACCGAGAGCCCGGAGGCAACCTCGCCGGTTGGCGGCAGCGTGATCGTGGTCGGGTTCTCAAGGTCGGCAAGATAGTTCCGCCAGAACCCAGCCTGGTAGCCCGCAGTCTGAGGATCGATCGTTGTGACGGTGTCGACGTAGTCCTGGAACGGTCGTCCGATCGCCTGCGCCGGGGCCACATTGTCATAGACGTCGAAGACCGCGTCGAGGACCAGGGGAAAACTGCGGCCATCGAGCAGTGAATGATGGAAGGACCACAGGATCCAGGTGTCCACTTCGTCCGTGTGGATCGTGAGGCGCTGAAGCGGGGCCGTTGTCAGATCGAAGTCGGTCAAACGGTCTTGGATCTGAACCTCGGACCGGTCGACAGCACCGGTGAGCTCGGTCACCGGGAGCTCCGCGGCCGCAGCGATCGACTGCATCGTTGTGCCGTCCGGACCCGCTACCAGGGCGGTCCGGAGGATGTCGTTCTTGGCGATGACCTGGTTGAAGGCAGAGACGAAGGCCTCAGGGTCAAGGTCACCATCGAAGGTGATTTCGATCTGCTCGACGTCGACACCCGTGCCGGGGTGCGCGGCGGCGTGGTATGCCATGCCGGCCTGGAGAGCCGTACTGTTTCTCAACTCGGGTGAGAGCTGTTCCGCCATGAACGCTGCCTTCGTGCTTTTCGACGCTGCCGATCAAAGGCCGAGAGTAGTCTTTGGCGCCGGTCGCAGTCGACGGTAGATCTGCACGGCTGGGGTGAGCTGTCAGTGGTCCCAACGACCCACTTGACTCCACCCGGAAGTGGCGGTGGAGTCCCGAGTAAACCTACCCGACCAACGCCACTGCTCGCCTCGACGGCGGACGAGGCGAACGACCCAAAAGACGACATCGAGCGGCCGGGTCAGCGGCGGACGCCAGCTCTGGGACACATCGGTCAGTTCAGCAATGAATCCCGCCGCATCGTTTCCCTCGGTCGAACGCAACATCCAGTTGCCGGTCGTCACCGCACCCAGAGGGCCCTCGATGACGAAAGAACCACTATCGGACTGGGGACCAAATTCGGGACCGCCGGTGACCACGAACCAGCCATGACGGTTCTCGATTCGGTCGGACCCAACAGGGCAGTCGGCTCCGTTGATCGCACCAAGGGTTAGGCCGGTGCAGACCCGCGTACTTGATCGAGACGGGATTTCGGCGCCGATCCCGGGGACCTGCAGATTGGCGGGCGACAGTTTCGTACCCGCCAACGACGCCGAGATGACCGTCCGCGACGTCGGCAGGAACCGGAAGTCGGTCATATGGAGGAGTCGGAGGTTGGCGGGGGTGACGCCGGGGGGAGTTGGAGTGAACACTGGTTTCACCGGTTTCTCGTCCTGGGAATCCACCGAAACCTCGAATCGGTTTCCGTCTACGTCGGTGAAGGCCACGTCGAGGTGGGCCGACGTTGGCTGAACGTCGAACTCGAACCGATCGAAGGTTGTGGGGGTGAGGGCTGCGAGTTCGGCTAGTGCGTACGCCGGATCGCGGGAGAACCATTCCTCGGTGATGGGGAGGTGCGGTTCGAAGTACAACCACACCTTCTTGGTCCAGTCCTGAACCTTGAGGGCGTGACCGGTTGTGCCCTCGAAATCGAAGAGTTGAGCCTCGACCGCGTAAAGCGGATCATTCGACTCGAACGGGACCTCGATGAATGACTGGAGTTCCCCGAGGGTCAAGGAGACAGGAACGGCACCGGACATCGTGGCTACTCCTGAGCCTCGGTCTGGGTTCCATCGGCCCCTGCGTACACCGTGGTGAGTTTGGCTCCGTCTGCGCCTGCGCCACCGAAGACCGCACGAACGGTGGCCCAGAGGATCTTGATGTCGAGGAGGAACGAACGGCGTCGGATGTACTCGAGGTCGAGTTCGAATTTCTCGTCCCACGACAGCGAGTTTCGGCCCTGGGTCTGACAGAGCCCCGTGATCCCGGGCACCACCTGGTGCCGCTGAGCGTGTTCGGGGGTGTATCGCTCGAGGTAGATGGCATAGAAGGGCCGGGGTCCAACCAGACTCATCTCGCCCCTGAGGACATTGATCAGGCCGGGAAGTTCGTCGATGCTGAATCGACGCATCGTGTCGCCCCACCAGTGGGTCCGCTCCGAATCGGGAAGAGGTTTGCCGTCGGCGCCCCGGTCGTTCGTCATCGTCCGGAACTTGATGATCTCGAACGTCTCGCCCCCGTGGGCACCACGTTTCTGGGTGAAGAAGACGCCCGGACCCATCGTGATCCGGGTGAGTAGCGCCGCCGCGGCGAAGACCGGTGCCAGAACTATCAGTCCTGCAGCAGATCCGACGACGTCCATCGTGCGTTTCCAGATCGGTGTTGGGATCTTGGGAACGACGACGTTGCCGTCATCATCTCGGTGCACGGTTGGCTGGACGCCCATCAGGCCTCGATTCCTTGGTTGAATAGATCGCGGTCGGGCATGACCGATCCTGCGGCGGCGATAGCCGCCTCCACGTGGGCCGGTGAGTTGACGCTCAGGATGATCGTTGAGACCTTCGGGTGAAGCAGCGGCCAGCGAAGGGCGTGCGCCAGCTCCTCGGGTGAACGACCCTCGATCAGACCGCCCCCAGCCAGTGGGCGAATGGCCAGAAATGAGTCGAGCCGATCGAGAAGAGGAACGTTCTGGGTCTCGGAGAGATTCAGGTAGTCGCACATCGTCGATGTGGGAAGGACGTCGAGGGCTGCTTTGGCGAAGTCGGGGTGGTAACCGAACACCGACACGTCGGCGATGTCCCCGGTGAGGATCATCTCGGCGAAGCAGGCCTGAATGGCCTCGGTCTGGTCGGCGAGCGCGGCTTGACGGCCCGATAGATCTTGGGCGTCAGGGGTCCGAAACAGCCACTGGACCGACGCCAACCGGTCGGTGCCGAGGGTGCTGAGTTCTTCGTGAACGGCCCGCTTGATGTTCGAGCAATCGAAACGGTCGGTGTCGAACGACGGCGAACTGAGCTTCACGATGTGTTCGGCGCGTATCCGGGCCGCCTTCAGCGCGGCAAGGTACAACCCGTGGCTGTCATATTCGGCCGAGGAGTGGTGGGTGGTGATGCCCCGTTCCGCAAGGTCGTGAAGGAGCTGGGCAGCCTCGGCTGTGGTCCCGCGCAAACGCATCGTTCCGTAGGAGATCTGGCTGATCGAAGGACCGACGGGCCCAATGGTTCGACGCCCTACCTGGCTGCTGGTCATGTCACCGTCCTCGGTGACAACAGTAGATTCTTCAGCCGAGTACGGGCACGGGGCAAGTCGCCCGGCGGCATAGGTCACCAGACCGGTATGTCAGCGTCAGGAAACTTCCTCAGCCCGCGTGCCCAGCGTTTCGAGAACCTCGTCGAACGCCTTGGCGAAGCTGCCGACGCCCTCCTCCTCCAGCTTGACCGCGACCTCTTCCAGATCGATCCCCAGCGACTGGAGATCTTCGACCACCTGGTATGCGGCCGCCATGTCGGCGTCGATTGTGCGGGCGACGGTGCCGTGGTCGTCAAAGGCGTTCAGCGTCTTATCGGGCAGGGTGTTGACCGTGTCCGGTCCGATTAGTTCGTCGACGTACAGAGTGTCGGGGTAGGTCGGGTTCTTGGTGGAGGTGGAGGCCCAGAGGGGACGTTGCACGCGTGCCCCACGGTCGGCGAGGGCGTCCCAGCGAGGTCCACTGAACGTCTTTTCGAACATCTGGTAGGCGAGTTTGGCGTTGGCGACGGCCGCCTTGCCCATCAGTGCCGCCGACTGATCGGAACCGATGGCATCGAGACGACGATCCACCTCGACATCGACCCGCGAGATAAAGAACGACGCCACCGACGAAATGCTGCCGAGATTGGCGCCGGGATTAGCGGCGGCATAGGTCTCGAGCCCGGCGATGTAAGCCTCCATCACTGCGGCGTACCGTTCCAGGCCGAAGATCAGGGTGACGTTGACGCTGGTTCCTTCGCCGATCAGTGTCTGGATCGCGGGAACACCTTCGATCGTGGCGGGAACCTTGATGTAGAGGTTGGGTGAGGTGAGCCGACGATCGAGTTCGCGGGCTGCTTCGACGGTCTGATCGGTGTTGTTGG
Source organism: uncultured Acidimicrobiales bacterium (assembly GCA_937958015.1). Classification (GTDB taxonomy): domain Bacteria; phylum Actinomycetota; class Acidimicrobiia; order Acidimicrobiales; family SZUA-35; genus JABDIY01. Next base: position 19,796 of record CALGOA010000177.1, read on the forward strand.
CAAGCGTCGGGGACACCTCGACCGAGACGTACCCATCCTCACCGTCGGAGGCCTCGAAGACCGGCCGCAGCAGTTCGGTCGCAGCTTGGATGTCGTCGACGACAAGATCCCAGTAGGCGTCGGTAACACTCTTGCCCTCTCCGACGAGACGACGGAGGTCGGCGTCGTATTCGTCGGTGTCGGTCATCGCTTTGGCGAAGATCGACGGGTTGCTGGTCAGACCGCGTACACCGCGGTCGATCCACTGTTGCATTTCACCGCCGTGGAGCCAGCCCCGGCGAAGATTGTCCAGCCAAGGGCTTTGGCCCTGCTCGGTGTGAAGATCCTGAATACGGCCCATAGACCAATCGTAACGCCCCAGAGGAGCCCGTATTCCACCTTCGCTCAAGGACGGTCTACAGCAGGTCCTTCACGGCGGCGACGACGGCGTCGGCGGTGATGCCCAATTCCTTCATGACAGTGGAACCGGGCGCCGACGCTCCGAAGCGATCGATGCCAATGGGTGCGTCGGCCCAGCGATGCCAGCCCAGTGTCACCCCGGCCTCAACCGAGACGGTGGGTACTCCCTTCGGCAGCACGCCAGCGCGATAGTCATCCGATTGTGCTTCGAACAGTTCCCAGCAGGGCATCGAGACGACCCGCACCGCCAGGCCGCTTTCCTTCAGGGCTGCGGCGGCGTCGACGGCAACACCCAGCTCGGATCCGGTGCCGATCACGATCGCATCGGGGTTCGTGATGTCGTTGATCGCATAGGCGCCCATCGCAACATTCGAGGCGGAGGTGCCGGCCTGTACCGGCATTCCTTGGCGGCTGAAAACCAGAGCGCTGGGACCGTCGGTCGCCAGGGCGGCCTGCCATGCACCAACCGATTCGGTGGCGTCGCCGGGGCGGATCACATTGAGGCCCGGGATGGCCCGCAGGCTCATGGTCTGCTCTACCGGTTGATGGGTGGGCCCATCCTCACCGACGCCGACCGAGTCGTGGGTGTAGATGAAAAGGGCTCGAGCGTGACTCAGTGCGGCCAGACGAATAGCCGGTCGCATGTAATCGGCGAACACCTCGAAGGTGCCGCCGAAGGGAATCACACCCCCGTGCAGCGCCATACCGACCAGCGCAGACCCCATCGCATGCTCCCGCACGCCGAAGTAGATCTGACGCCCACCGGGATCGGCTGCGCTCTGAACTCCCATGTCCTTCAACTTGGTTCCGGTGTTGCCGGTGAGGTCAGCCGATCCACCGATGAAGCCCGGAAGGCCGGGCGCAATCGCATCGACCACCGACTGCGATGACTTGCGGGTTGCGATCGAGGCGCCAGCATCGAATGTCGGCAGGTTGGCGTCCCAGCCGTCGACGCCGGTTCCGTTCCAACACGCGTCCCACGCCGCTCGATCGAGGTTCGATGAAGCGAGCCGATCGTCCCACGCCGCTGACTTGGCCGCTCCGGCCTGACCGGCGGATTCGTAGGACTGCTTGACCTCGGCCGGTACGTAGAACGGTTCGTTCGGAAGACCCATCACCTCTTTTGCGGCGGCGATTTCTTCCTCACCGAAGGCCAGACCGTGGGCGGCGTGATCGTCGGTCAGGGTGGGGGAGGGATAGCCGATGTGGGTCCGGATGATCACCAGCGAGGGCCGGTCGGTTTCGGCCTTGGCCGCGTTGATCGCCTGCTCGATCGCGTCGAGATCTTCGCCCGCTTCGCCGATGTCGAGCACGTGCCAGCCGTAGGCCTCGAATCGTTTGGCCGCATCGTCGGACAGGGCAAGATCGGTCTTGCCGTCGATGGTGATGTGGTTGTCGTCGTAGATCGCGATCAGATGACCGAGCTTCTGATGGCCGGCAAGGCTGGCCGCCTCATGGCTGACGCCTTCGGACAGGCAGCCGTCGCCGAGCACCGTGTAGGTGTGATGGTTCATGACGTCATCGCCAAACGTTGCCCGTAGGTAACGCTCGGCCAGCGCCAGACCCACCGCATTGGCGAAGCCCTGACCCAGCGGTCCGGTGGTCACCTCGACCCCGGCGGTGTGCCCAGCCTCGGGGTGTCCCGGGGTCTTGGAGTCCCACTGACGGAACTGCTTCAGATCGTCCAGACTGAGGTCATAGCCGGTGAGGTGCAGCATTGCGTACTGGAGGATCGACGTGTGTCCATTCGACAACACGAACCGGTCCCGGTCAGGCCACGTTGGCCGCGC
>CALGOA010000178.1 GCA_937958015.1 uncultured Acidimicrobiales bacterium
TCGAACAGATGAGCCTTGTCTCGCAGCAGACGGCCGAACCTCTCGGGGACGGTGTCATCGACAACTACATCATCGACCCGTCGGTTCATCTGACGCTTGGTGTTCTTGTGTTGATCTCGATGACGGCCGCCGTCGCTCTCACCCTTCGCCATGCGGTCCGGAACGAAGCGATCTCCGGTTGGGCCCAGGTGGCGATGGCGATCTCGGCGGCGATTCTGGCCGCTCAGGTTCTCCTGGGGATCAAACTGCTCGATCAGGGTCAGGGCATCGTGCAGCTCTACATCCACTATGTGGGTGGTCTGATTCCGATGGCGGTGTTCGCGGTATCGGGCTGGTTCGCGCGGGGAGACAGCGGGCGCTCGGCTCGGGTGCTCGCAGCACTGCTCGTCCTGGGTTACGTGTCAGCGCTCATGGCCTTCTTCATCGGCCGCTCCTACGCCAACGGCGGTTGAGCCGACGGCGCCGATGAGGAGTTATCGAACTCTCTTGTGCACAAGTTGTTTTCTACAAACTGAATTGTCCGCAAAACTGGTAGTCGATTTTGGTCATTTCAAACGGGTGCGTCTCTGTCAGTATGACCCGCATGGACTCGCCCCCGACAGTCGTCGCCGCAGCCTTCGGCGAGCTCCATTCCGTAGCAAACCCCGTCCTCTCCGAACTGGTCGCCGCCATGTTGGAGTGCAGCGCGGACCAAACGTTCTGCTTCGTGCAGATTCGCCGCACCGACGGTGAGCACACCTTGCTGATCGATGCCGATTGGATGGAATTGGCCGAAGAGGTTGATCGGATCGCACCGATTAGTGCCGACGATTTCGACGCACCGGCCAACGCGGTGAAGGCGGTTATTCAGGGCTGGCCCGAGTCGTGGCAGCACTGGGATGGATCGGCGCTCGACGTTCATTGGAGCGACGGTGACATCCCCTACGTCGGCTCCGTGGCGCGGTCTCGCTCGAACTAAAAGCTGGTCTTCGCCGTTTCTTTCGCATGGGTCACCGTGTGATGCAAGACTGGTCGGGTGCCTGCACCGATGATTCGACTCTTGTGGGCTTTCGCGGCCGGATGTAGCTATCTGATCCTGGCTGCTGTGTCGCGCGAACTCGGTGGCGACCTGGTGCCGAGTCCTCTGTGGTTGGCCACCGCTTCGGTCACCGCCATCGCTCTGCTGTCTCCGCTCAAATACCAGTGGTCCACCATCGTCGGGGGAATGATCGGCCTCATCGTTTCGGCCTTTGTGGTCTTCGACAACACCTGGTTGGGACTACTCCGACCCCTCATCGCCAACACGCTTGAGGTCAGCGCCATCGTGTTGGGACTCGACATCGTGCTCGGGTCCGACCGGGTTCCGCATCGCACCCGGCACGGACTTTGGACGCTGGCGGTCATCGTCGGCGGAGCAGCCCTCAGCGGGGTTGTCCGCCACGTCGACTTTGCCCAGCTGGCCACCGCCGATCATCTGGAACGTCTCGTCGTGTGGACTCTCGGCAACGCGGTGGGCGAGATGCTTGTCGTGCCTGTGGTCCTGTGGCGTCGAAGTCGGTTGCTGTCGGACGAGTCGTCCCGTCTGCAGATGGAGTTGGCGGCGACCGTCATCGGCATCGGTGCGTTTGGTGCAACCGCGTTCTATCTCAGTTCTCCCGCCACCTATCTGATCGTGCCGGCGGTGTTGTGGCTGGCGATCCGATTCGGACCATTGACCAGCACCGTCTTCAGCCTGGTGGCGTCGATTGCGTCGACAGTCGCCACCGGCCAGGGCGTCGGACCCTTCGTCGATTTTGGCGGGGAGCCGACCGTGCAGGTGCAGCTGTTCAACATCGCACTGGGTGTGTGCTCACTTCTGGGCGGCGCCCATGCTCTGCGGGCGTGGACCGACCAACGGCGTTTGCGAGCCGTCGTCTCGTCACTGCCCGACGGCGTGGTGTTCCGTGATTCCGCCGGTGAGGTCATCAGTTCCTGGGCACCCGAAGACGTCGGCCAGTTCATGGATCACCTCGACCCGGTCGGTACCGAAACGCTGGAGGCCAGCCGGGAGCTGCTGGTGCCAGCGGACGGGGTCTTCCTGGAGCGGCGCCGGTTTCCTATCCCGCCCACTGGTGTGCTGGAGCTGTACCGCGACGTGACCAGCGAACAGATCTGGCTTCGCGAGTCGCGGCGCCGAATCGAAGCGGTGGCCGAAGCGAGAACCGAGGAGCAACGTCGCCTCGGGCAACGGCTTCACGACAGTCCGATTCAACTTCTGGCTGCGGCGTCACAACGGCTCGAGGCGGTACGACTCTCGAAGGGGACCGGCGACCATTTGGCGATCGCCCACCAGTTGACCATGCAGGCCATCGACGAGCTGCGGGCAACACTGACCGAGTTGATTCCGCCCGACCTCGCATCGGGTGAACTTCAGCCCGCGCTCCTCGACATTGGTCGCCAATTACTGGCCGACACCACCACCATCGCGATCGGACCCGAACCCGAGGTACCCCTCAACGCCGATCTGTCCCAGCTCCTGTTCCTGGTGGGACGCGAAGCGCTGGCGAACGTGGCGTTCCACGCCGAGGCCTCCCGGGTGGAGATCTCGGTCACGTCTGATGACTCCGGGACCGTGATGCGGATCAGCGATGACGGCATCGGGATGGCCGCGCCCAGCGAGTCGGGAAGCGGGTTGGGCCTGCCCCTTATGCGTGAACGAATCGCAGAGGCTGGCGGTGTTCTGGAAATTCAGGATCGGACCCCATCGGGGACGACACTTGTGGTCACCGTGGCAAACGCTCGATCAGGAGATGTCGACGATCCCGGATCTGACCGCGATGAGGACCGCGTCAAGTTGTGAGCGGGCGTGCAGTTTCGACAGGATCGCTCGAATGTGATTTCGGGTGGTGTTTTCCGAGATACCCAGCAGTCCCACCATGTCGCTGACCGAATAGGCCGACGCCAGCGACTGCAGAACCTCCACCTCGCGATCGGTGAGCGTTGCTCCGATACGGGTCGAGTCGCTGTCGTGCAACTCGTCCATCAGTTTGGTTGGGAAGACGGTGGCGCCGTTTCCGACCTGAACGATGGTGTCCGCCAGTTCCGCAGTTCCTCGCCCCTTGCTGACGAAACCGTGGCAACCCGACTCGATCGCCTCCTCCAGCACATGAAGGCGATCATCACCGGAGATCATCAGAATGTGGGCGTCCGGGTAAGAGTACGACGCCAGTCGAGACACCTCACTACCGGTGCCGTCGGGCAGGAAGTAGTCACACACCACGACCGTCGGGTCCCAGTCGGGGATCTTCGACTTGAACTCCGAGATGCTGCCCGCGGTCCCGACCACCCGAATGCGGGTATCCATCGCCAGAACTGCGGTAAGGCCGTCGAGCACCATGGCATGGTCCTCGACAATGACAACGCGCTGCAGCTCGGGTGCGTTCATTCTCGCATCTTGTCGATCACGGCGCTGCTTCCCCAAGCACATCGCAAGCCTGCCACGTGCGAGTTCAGGATGTCGGGTCGAATCACCCAAGGCTGAGGAGTTGCTGAGAGCATCGTTCGGCCGGTCAGTCTGCTGCGAGGGCACCGCGGCTGTCTTTGCGCAGGTCAATGACTTCGCCGGAATCAGGGGCGACAAGGTTTGGTGCACGTGCCGCCCGACCCGGGGGCACTGCGATTTTCGTGGGAATCGGCATGTCGGGAGTGTCGTCCTTGCCGGCGTAGGTGTTCACGTAGCGCTGGCCGGACAACTTGCCGATCTCGAACATGAGCGCATCGGTCACGGTTCTGGCGGTTCGGGGATCATCGGGGTCGCCAAACTCTTCGACCCGGATCGGTTCGCCGAACTTGATGGTAAGCGGTAGGCCCGGTTTCATGGTGAACTGATCGGGCGGCTGAATAGCCAGCGTGCCGACGTGCCCAACCGGGATGATCGGAGCGTCGCACCGAGCCGCCAAGCGGGCTGCACCGGTGCGGCCTTTGTGCAGGTTGGTGGAACGGGACCGGGTTCCCTCCGGATAGATCATGAAGAGGTGCCCGCCATCGAGAACCCGCGCCGCAGTGTCGAGCGCCGCCTTGGCGGCATCGCCACCGGAGCGGTCCACGGGGATCATGCCCATGGCCGGGAAGATGTGTTTGGTCTTCCAATCGTCCAGGTATTCACCTTTGCCGATGGCCCACACCCGGCGGGGTAGGGCGGCGGGGATAAACACCGAGTCACAGAAGGACAGGTGATTCGGAGCGATGATCGCAGGCCCATCGGCGGGGATGTGTTCGAGCCCATGCACGTCGATGTCCCACAGTCGGTTGACCGTGGCCCGGATCGCCGCAAGACCGACTCGGGCTATGCGGTCGGCACCGGGAAGTTCGGGCGCGGTCTCGAACTGGAACGATGTCATCAGCGGAGTTCTCGCCGGATGAGTTTGCCGCTGGCCGCAACGGGAAGTTCGTCGACGAATCGGTACTCGACGGGGCACTTGTATCGGCTCATGTTGGATCGAGCGAAGGTGGCCAGTTCCTCGGCCGTTGCGGTTCCCAACACGTGGGCCACAACAGCCTCGCCGGTGTCGACGTCGGCGACGCCCGTAACCACCGCCCCGCGAACACCGGGGTGTTCCATCAGTACGTTCTCCACCTCGGCGGGATAGACGTTGAACCCGGACACGATGATCAGGTCCTTGACCCGGTCGACCAGATAGAGATAGTCATCATCATCGAACACCCCGACATCGCCGGTCCAGAACCAACCGTCGGGGGTAAGAACCGCGTCGGTCAACTCGGCCGAGTCGAGGTAACCCTTGAAGACCCCGGGACTTCGAACCACGACTTCGCCGGTGTCGCCCCGATCGACCGGTGTCCCGTCCGGGTCGACCAGGATCACCTGGGCCCCTTCGATCACCTGACCGACCGACGAGGGTTTGATCTCGATTCCCCGGCTCCAGGTGATGATCGGCGACGTCTCGGTGAGCCCGTACCCCTCGGCAACCTCGATGCCGAAACGGTCCCGAATGCCGTGGAAGACCTCGAGCGGAAGTGCCGCAGCCCCGGACGAGGCGTGCCGCAGGCTCGACATCACGGTGTCGTCGTCACCGGCGTGCAGCCATCGTCGCCACATCGGGGGAGCACCGGAAAGGATGGTGATCTGGTGTTTCTTGATGAGCTGCAGCGACTCGTCGGCGTCGAATCGCGATTGCATCACCACCGTGCCACCAACCCGGAGCGTTGCGAACAGCACCATGTTGAGGCCGAAGATGTGTGAGAACGGAAGCACGCCGAGGGATACGTCGTCGTGTTGGAGGCCTTCGCCAACACGGGCCTGAATTGCCTTCTGGGCCCAGGCAAGGTTCCCGTGGCTGAGCATTGCGACCTTCGCATCGCTCGTGACGCCGCTGGTGAGCAGCAGGAACGCCAGATCGTCTTCATCACACTCGACCACCGGCGGTGCCTCGGCCGGTGGTTCGGCATGGATATCGATCAGGGGAACCCCGAGGTCATCGGTTTCAGCGAGGATCCACTGCGCCGTTGAACCCAGGACCACCGCATCGGGTTTGGACGCCGCAAACTTGCGCTCGATTTCGGGAATCGGGTTGTTGGCCGGCAACGGGATCACCTGCGCGCCCAGGCCCATACAGGCGAGGCTTGCGACGGCGAAGTCGACCTCGTTGGCCGAGATTATTGCAAGCCGCCCGTCCCGGCCGAGGCCCGCCGCCGCAAGGATGGCGCGAGCACGGTCTACCCGGGACCGCAGTTCGTCATAGGACAGATGGACATCACCCTCGATAAGGGCGATGCGAGAGCCGTCGTGAGGCTCGATGATCGTTGCGTTATTCGTAGCTATCCCGCCACTATGACACAGGTCACAGGGTGGTTACGAGCCGGGCGGAGTGGCCTCTTGGCCAATCGTGGCCACTGCGTCGAGCGCATCGACGATCAGGGCCATGTAGTCGAGTTGTCCGTCGCTGAACGACCACTGCCGGGTAGCGATTCGGATCGCTGACATCGACGCTCCGGCGATCACCTCGGGACGGGCGTCGACCATCGGATCGACGTCCATGTGGCGGGCGAGCGCGGCGATGATTTCACGCTCCCATCCCAACTGCACGGTGGCCCGGCTGTACGCCGACACCGACGGGTAGGTGGCGGCCAGGCGAGCCTGGAGAAGACGCCGGTCCCGGTGGCGTCCAAAGTTGTCGGCCAGCGACTGCACCGCATTCCGTACGACGGCAAGGGGCGCTTCGCTGGCTGGTCGAGCCTCCAGTGCATCCCGCAACTCGGTGAGAAGTTCGTCCATGTCGCCGTAGAGAACCGCTTCTTTGGTGGGGAAGTGGCGAAAGAGGGTGCGCTGAGACACATCGGCGCGTTCGGCGATGTCGTTCGTGGTCGTTTCGTCGAATCCCCTGGTGGCGAAGAGGTGGGCACCGGCTTCGGCCAGTTCGGTCCGGGTGCGCGACTTCTTCCGTGATCGGCGGCTCGTCGTTGGCCGTGGATCGATCGGTGCGAGGGTGTTCATCGAAGCCACCTTAGGTGATTCGGCCACAAAAGTCAGTGATTGACTAATGTCAGTCACTGACATAAGGTTGAAGGTATGGCTCGTTCCACCGCAACCGCTGCCGTTTTTGACCTCGATCGGACGCTGATCTCGGGTTCGTCCTCCACGATCATCACCCGGCATCTGATCGACCACGGTGTCACCAAGGACCGCTACATCCCCTTCGCCGGGACGTTGTCGGAGATCTACGAGCGGTTCGGTGAGAACTGGCTGCTGATGCAACCGGCCAAACTTGCCGGGCGAGCTGCGGCCGGTTGGTCGGTCGAGGCTGTGCATGATGCGTGTGTCGACGCTGCAGCCGAGGTCGTGGACAATCTCCAGCCCTTCGCGACCGAGGTCTTCGATGAACATCGCGCCGCCGGCCGACTGCTGGTACTTGCCACCACGTCTCCCGAACCCTTCGTGCGGCCGATCATGGAAGCGCTCGGGTTCGACGATCTCGTATGCACCCGCTGGAAGGCCGAGGACGGCGTGTTCACCGGCGAACTGGACGGTGAGTTCCTGTGGGGTGCCGCCAAGGCCAACGCCGTTGTCGATTGGGCTGGTCAGCACAACGTCGATCTGGCCAAGAGTTACGCCTACAGCGACAGCTATTTCGATGGTCCGCTGCTCGATGCGGTCGGCAACCCGGTGGCGGTGAACCCCGACGCCCAACTGGCAGCTACCGCGCTGGTGAAGGGTTGGCCCATCCGGCACCTCGACAAGTCCGAAGGTGTCGCCAAGATCGCAGGTCGCGAAGTTCAGGAGTGGACGCGGCCCTTCATGAGGCCCGAAATCGTGGCTCCGTTCGTTCGGTTCGACTTCCAGGGAATCGAGAACATCCCGTCCGAAGGTCCAGCCCTGCTGGTGTTCAACCACCGGTCCTACTTCGATCCCACGGTGATGGGTTTGATCGCGGCCAAGGCCGGGCGCAGCATCCGTGGTCTGGGGAAGAAGGAGGTCTTTGACGCTCCCGTCGTTGGCCGACTCGCCAGTGCTGTGGGTGGAATCAGGGTGGAGCGGGCCAGTGGTTCCGACGAGCCGCTCGAAAAGGCTGCCACCGCATTGGCGGGCGGCGAGGTTGTGATGATGGCGCCCGAGGGAACGATCCCCCGCGGCCCTGCGTTCTTCGACCCGGAGCTGAAAGGCCGCTGGGGAGCAGCCAAACTTGCGGCGATGACCGGCGCGCCGGTGATTCCGATCGGGCTCTGGGGCACCGAGAACGTCTGGCCTCGCAGCGCTCGTATGCCCAGCGTCTCTATTCGAAACCGGCCCAGAGTGTCGGTCTCGGTAGGTGCGCCGATCACGGTGAAAGGCCGCAGCGCCGATGCCGATACCAAACGAATCATGGCTGCAATCAGCGCAGAACTCCCGCCCGAATCCCAGATCATCACTACCCCCACGGCCGAGCAACTGGCCAGAACGTTTCCTCCCGGCTACACCGGGGACCCCAGTGCAGAAGCTGATCGCCGACCCGGAACGGACACCTGATGGCCAAAGATCGTGACATCTCCTTCAGCGACCGAATGACCGAGCACGAGGCGCTGATGTGGAACATCGAGAAGGATCCGTGGTTGAACCCCAACGGCTCCGCGGTCACCATCCTCGACCAGCCGGTGGACCTTGATCGATTCAAACGCCAGGTTCGTCACGGGGTCGCCAAGATTCCGCGGCTCTATCAACGGGTCGTGCCCGGCCTCGGTCGTATCTCGACGCCGGCGTGGGCCCCCGATCCCGAATTCAACTTCGATCATCATGTCCTGCAGATCGAACTGCCAGCTCCCGGGACCGACCAGCAACTGTTCGACCTCGTCACCAAGCTGGCGGCTGAACCGCTGGATCGCACCCGTCCCCTGTGGCGTTTTGTGGTCATCGGAGGACTCGAAGGCGGACGCGGTGCAATCTGGTCCGTCTTCCATCACGCGATCAGCGATGGCGTCGGGCAGATTCGTATGGCCGAGTTGTACCAGCAGGCCACGCGGGACGACGAGGGGCACCCCGAGGTCGATCTGGAAGCGATCGTGGCAGCGGCCAGCGACGCCCATGCCGCCAAGGAACGCGGTGGCAACCAGGCCACCGGCGTTGTCAACACCGCCATGGGCAGTCTGCGCCATGTGGCGCGACGCCAACTGGGACTGACCCGACGAGCGGTCGGCGAGGTCATGTTGTGGCCGGCCGACATGTCGCGCGCCGTCGAAGCCGCCGACGATGTCATCTCCGCTACGAAGAACACCGTCGACCAGCTCACCGGCTCGTCCAACGAACGCCCGGGCGGGTCCGAACTCTGGCGCAACCGGTCTCGGCACCGTCGGCTCCAGTGGGTACGGGTCCCACTCGATGCTCTCAAGGCATCGGCAAAAGCCGACGGGGTCACGATCAACGACGCCTTCATGGCCGGACTCACCGACGCCGCCGTGGCCTATCACGCCAAACGTGACGTCGCGGTCGATGCGTTCAACACCAGCTTCGTCGTGTCCACCCGGTCCGACAACAACATCGGGGGCAACTCGTTCACCCCGGTGATGGTGCAGGTGTCCGGCTCGGCGATGGGGGTAGGGGAACGTTTCGCCGATATTCATGCCGCCACCGAACGGGCTCGGGAAGCAGCGTCCCACGGTGGTGGAATGAGTGGGATCGCCGGCCTCGCCAATCTTCTACCGACGTCGGTCGTCACCAAGACCGCCCGCGACCGGGCTGGCAAGATCGACTTCGCAACGTCCAATTTGCGAGGTGCTCCGTTCCCGCTGTACTGCGCCGGCGCCAAGGTTGAGGCCATTATCTGCATGGGGCCTGTCGCAGGCACGGCCGCGAACATCACCGCATTGTCCTACGACGGAAACTTCGACATGGGTCTGATGATCGATCCGGTGGCGATCGATGATCCCGAAGACTTCGGCAACTGTGTTGCCGACGCCTTCGATCGAATGCTCACTCAACCAAAGGCGAAGAAACCCAAGAGCTCGAAGAAGTCGAAGAAGGGGAAGGCCTGATGGCGCCCAACGTCGGCGCCATCAGGGATGCGCTTGGCACCGCACGCCGCGTGGGAGCTTTCGATCCCGGTCGGACGCTGTCGCTCGGCCTCGCCATGGCCGCATGGGGCCCAACCACCGCCACGGCCTACTCCTCATCGGCGCTCCGGCATCCCCGCCGGACCGCACTGGTCGACGACTACGGACGCCTCACCTACCTCCAACTGGACCTGCGAACGAGCCGCGTAGCTGCTGGCCTGCGCCATCTGGGAGTGGACTCGGGCCAACGGGTGGGGATCCTCTGTCGGAACCATCGCGGTTTTGTCGAAGCCAACATTGCGCTTGCAAAACTGGGAACCCGGGTCGTCTATCTGAATCCCGGTTTACCTACGTCGCAGCTCCTCACCGTCATCGAACGTGAAGAGTTGTCAGCGGTCATCGTCGATCGAGATCTGATCGGTCGGCTCGACGACCTGTCCAACGATGTTCTTCGGGTGGTTACCGCTCCCGAAGACGAGGACGCCTGGTCGTTCCCACGGCTGAGCCGATGGCGCCCGCTGATCCAGCTGCCCCGGCCGTTGGCCCAGGATGACCCGATCGTTCTGACCTCGGGCACCACCGGGGCTCCGAAGGGCACCGTGCGCCGACCCGGAGCCAGCGCGCTCAGCGCAACGTTCGGACTCCTTGGCGCCGTGCCCTATGAACGCGGCGACGTGATGGTGCTCCCCGCCCCGCTCTTCCACGCATGGGGGCTCAGCCAATTGATCCTCGCCGCCACGCTGGGGCAGACGGTTGTTCTGCGGCGCACGTTCGATGCCGAAACCGTCCTTAACGACGTCGAGGCCCACGGGGCCGACATTTTGATCGCGGTGCCGGTGATGCTGCATCGAATGTTGAACACGAACCATGAGGCGGATCTGTCGTCACTCAGGATCACCGCCAGCAGCGGTTCTGCGCTGCCGGGCGATCTGGCCACTCGGTGGATCTCAACATATGGTCCGAACCTGTACAGCCTGTACGGCTCGACCGAAGTGGGTCAGGTCAGTGTCGCTACTCCGGCGCACTTGATCGCCGACCCGGCCAGCGGGGGAGAGGCGCTCAAGGGCATCGATGTCCGGATCGTCGACGAAGACGGCGCTTCGGTGGAGGTCGGTCAGATCGGTCGGATCGTTGTCAACAGTTCGATGCACTTCGAGGGATACACCGATGGCGGAAACAAGGAGATGATCGACGAGTTCATGTCTATCGGCGACCTCGGTTGGCTTGATGCTGACGGTGTGTTGCACGTAGCGGGTCGAGCCGACGACATGATCATCTCCGGCGGTGAGAACATCTATCCGAACAACATCGAACGGGCCCTCGGCGGCTGCGCAGACGTGGACGAGGCCGTCGTCGTGGGGGTGCCCGACCCCGATCTTGGTCAGATGGTGCGAGCGGTCGTGGTCATCAATCCGCTGGTCGAGGCCAGTTCCATGACCGCCCGCCTGAAGAAGGCCCTCCGCACCGAACTCGCTTCCCACGAGATCCCCCGCCAGTTCGTCTATGTGGATGAACTTCCCCGCAACGCCGCCGGCAAAGTGTTGCGACGACAACTCACCGGCGCCATCGACGGCGTGGGTCCGGCGACCTCCGCAGCGGCCAAAGCTGCCCCTTCTCGTTCTCGATCAAACCGAAAGAAATCCAAATGAAGCAACTAACCGGACTCGACACCAGCTTCCTGAACCTGGAGACAAAGACCGCCTTCGGCCATGTGAGCAGCCTCTCGGTGTATGCACGGCCCGACGACCCCGACTTCGATCCCTATACCGTCTTTCGGGCGCAACTGGAATCCCGTCTGCCCGTGCTCGAGCCGTTTCGACGTCGGCTCGTGGAAGTGCCCTTCGGTCTGGATCGTCCGTACTGGATCAACGACCCGGATTTCGATATCACCAAACACATCCACCATGTGGCCATCCCCGACGGCGGTGGCAAGGACTACGTGGAGGATCTGCTCGCCCGACTGATCGCTCGGCCGATGGACCGCAGTCGACCGCTCTGGGAGACCTACGTGATCGAAGGTCTTCCGGGCCACGAATTCGGCATCTTCACCAAGGTGCATCACAGCACCATCGACGGAGCCGCCGGGGCCGAGATGCTCGCCATGATCCTGTCGCCGGCCGATCCCGACGGCGTTGACGATTGGCGGCCCGAACCCGAGCCGAGCACCACGGAACTGCTGGCGAAGACCGCGGTCGAATTGGCCCGCACGCCCGCCAAGGCGCTACGACTCCAGGCCCGCGCGTTGTCGGAGTTGGGCCGCGTCACCGAGACCCGTGGGTTCGAGGAGATGGCCAATCAGATCCGTCAGGGAATTCCCGGACCGGCCGGGCGTTTGGCTCGTCGGTTCCTGGGTGACACCCGGCCCGTCGATCAGGACAAACCCCCGCTGCTGCCGAGCATGGTCGGGCCCAGAACCCCCTTCAACGCCATGATCTCGGGCGACCGTGTGTTCGCCTATCGAAGCGCACCGCTGGAACACATCAAGCAGATCAAGTCAGCCTCCGGCGCCACCGTCAACGACGTGGTGATGGCGGTCTGTAGTGGTGCGCTGCGGCGTTACCTCACCGACCACGACGCACTTCCCGACGAGAACCTCATCGCCATGGTGCCGGTCTCGATCCGTACCGGTGAGGAAACCGAGAAGTGGTCGAACCGTGTGTCGGCGATCTTTTCCGAGTTGCCAACGTCGGTCGGCGCTCCCGTCGCACGACTGGCCGCGGTCCACCAGGCAATGGTCGACGCCAAGGGCCAATTCGACCTGATGCCCGCCGATGCGCTCGGCGCGATGAGTGATCTCGCCCCGCCCGCCCTGGCTACCCGGGCCGCCCGACTGGCCGCACGGGTCCGTATTGCGGACCGGACCAACCCGCCAGCCAATCTGGTGATTTCGAACGTGCCAGGGCCCCGCACGCCGCTGACCCTCGGGGGCGCCAAGCTGAAGCACTACTACCCGATCTCAACCATCGTGGACGGCCAGGGTGTCAACATCACGGTGCAGAGTTACGTCGACGTGCTGGACTTTGGGCTGGTGGGCTGCCGTGATCTGGTGCCCGACGTTGCGGTGCTGGCCGACTACTGCATCGAAGAGATCGCCATCTTGGCCAAGTCGTTGAACGTCACGCTGTCGGGCACCGCCGCTCCGGCCAAGCCGAAACCGACCCGTCGGGCTTCGGCGAAAAAGAAGACCGGAAAGGCCGCAGCCAAGAAGACTGCGTCGAAGGCGAAGAAGGCCCCGGCAAAGAAGGCCACGGCCAAGAAGGCTCAGGGCACAAAGTCGACCAAGGGTTCGACGGCTAAGAACGCACCCGCGAAGAAGACGCCAGCGAAGAAGGCACGGGCATCGAAAGCGGCCGCCAAGAAAGAGACCACAAGTAGTTGAACCGAGGCGGCTTCAGCCGCCTGGCTTAGGAGGCCACCTGAAGGTGGCGGTCCTTCTTTGGTTTCCAGTTTGACGGTCGCGGAAAGGCACCGAGCGCCCACACCGGCGGTCGGAACTTCTTCCAGTTTCCGCGATCCTGCGCGAGGCGATCAGCGACCACGAGGGCGACCGACGGGTTGAAGCCAAGGCCGCAGTGACTGCCGAACACTTCGACGTTCTGGCTCCGCTCGCCTTTGTTTTCCAGACAGGTCCGCCAGTGCACGATCCCGTCGCTGCGGGTGTAGACCGAGGTTGACGGCACCGGAAGCGGCACGTCGTTCAGCTCAGCCATTCGAGCCATGGCCATGCGATCGTGGAATGGCTCCACCGAGTTCCATACCCGCTGGGCGGCGCTGGGGTCGCCCGGCAGCATGCGGAACGGACTGCCCAGCGTGATCACCTGCCGGACCTGTGCCGGTGATCGGCGAGCAAGGTCCCGGGCGTAGATTCCCCCGAGGCTCCACCCGACGACGCTTACCGGTTGGCCCTCGCGTTCGCTGATATACCGAAGCCGTTTCTCGAGGCCCTCAACAACAGCGGGGGTTGGTCCCATGTTGGTGCCCAGTTTCCAGCCGTAGGTGCGGTATCCGAGTCGGCGTAGAAGCGCACGAAGCTCGAGTGTCGATCCGTCGGCGGCGGTGAACCCGGGAAGGACCAGGACGGGATGCCCATCACCAGTGGGGAGGGCATTCAGCAGCCTCCTGCTGGCTCGCCACGTGAGAAACTCGAGCCCGGCTCGGCTCTCAAGAGCGGTATAGATTTTCGGGGGTGCACGGAACGCCACTCCTCAATACTAGACGTTGTGACCAGGGTCACTGAATAGGTCAAACGAAGTGTCCCCTCGTGGCATCGGATCCAAGGGGCGGCCGGGTTGGTGTTACACGACCCGGCGCAGAAGTGGCCCGTGGGCTCGGGCGGGTACCCCAACGATCGAGAGGGCGATTCGGAACTGATCCGATCGAGCCCCCTGTTCGTTCGCTTCGTCGCTCAGCGTGGTTCGCATCCACTGAACGACCGACCCAAGTAGCGCATCGACCGTAAAATCCACGTCCCGTTCGGCGAATCGACCGGCGGTGACACCGTCGGCGATCGCTCCGCCGATGATGGACCGGACGCGGTCTCGAAAGTGGGGCACGGTGGCGAGCAGCGACACGAAGGCCCGGGCCGACTCGGGGTCGTCCTGGGCGAGGTCGAGTAGTTGTCCGGTGCCAACCAGCACTCGAACGGCGGGATCGTTCTCGATCTGGTCGAGGGTCTCCCGGCCGATCTGGACGCCGGTGGTCAGTTCGTTTGTGACCGCCTCGACCAGGTCGTTGATCGAGGGGAAGTGGTTATAGAACGTCCCGGTGGCAACACGGGCTTCACGGGCGATCTCCCCGACCGTTGCACCGTCGGGCCCCTTCTGGGCCAGCACGGTCATGCCGGCGTTCATCAGTTGGCGGCGCGTTCTGGCGCGCTTCTTCGGGTACCCGGCCGCAATGGGGGAGTCAGAGGTCACAAACGTCATTATTGACGACGTTACACAAAAATGACTACAGTTGTCATTATTCGTTCGGCTCATTTCCGATGAGAAATGTTTGCCCGCCGCTCCGGATCGGTTTCCGGTCCGGTCGAACGAGACCGACCATCTCTCACCAAAAGGACCCCATGGCTGCTCCCGCTTATCCCGAAAATTCAGTACTCGATGACGAACTCGAAATCGTCGACGCCACGATCGACGCTGTTACTTCGGCACTTCCGGTGGGACTCACACCACTCCAGATCGGAGCCGCAACGGCCCGTCTAGCCCGAGCCGCAGCCCGTCAGCCCCTGACCACCGCAAAACGCACAGCTGCGTTGGGTGCCGACTACGCAAAGATCGCGGCGGGAGTGAGCGGCATCACTCCCGACCGCAAAGATCGTCGCTTCGGCGACGAAGCGTTTGAGAAGAACCCGATCTTCAAGCGTCTGGCCCAGGCGCATCTGGCCGGCGAACAGGCCGTCGAGGCGTTGCTCAACGAACTCGACCTCGATGACAAGAGCCGGCTCCGAGCCGAGTTTGTGGCCAACCTCGTCACCAGCACAACCGCACCGACGAACACGCTGCTCGGCAACCCGGCGGCGCTCAAGGAGGCCCGCCGGACTCGGGGCAAGAGCCTCGTGAACGGCGCGCGTCACGCCCTCTACGACGTGCGCAAGAACGGCGGAATGCCGTCGATGGTGGACACCCGCCCGTTCGTAGCGGGCGAAACGGTTGCGGCAACGCCCGGTTCGGTCGTCTTCTCCAATCCGGTGCTGGAGTTGATCCAGTACACGCCATCAACAACCAAGGTGGCCCAACGTCCGGTGTTTGTGATCCCGCCGCAGATCAACAAGTACTACGTACTCGACCTTGCGCCCGGCCGCAGCCTTATCGAACACCTGGTCAACGACGGCCAGCAGGTCTTCGCCATCAGCTTCCGCAACCCCGGACCGAAACATCGGGACTGGGGCTTGGACACCTACGTCGCTGCCATTCTCGAAGCGGCAGACGCTGCGATCGAGATCAGCGGATCCGACGACCTCAATGCGCTCGGCGTGTGCGCCGGTGGGATCACGATGGCATCGATGCTCGGTCACCTGGCGGCCGAAGACGACCCCCGTTTCCATTCCGCTACGTTCCTGGTGACCATTCTGGACTGGGAGGTGCCGTCGACTCTTGGCACGTTCATCTCCCGCCCGGTCGTGAACGCCGGTCGACGCAAGAGCCAGACCGACGGCGTGCTCGATGGCAACGATCTCGGTCGAGTCTTCGCCTGGCTGCGGCCCAACGACCTGATCTGGAACTACTGGGTCAACAACTACCTGATGGGCAAGAACCCACCCGCATTCGACGTTCTGTCCTGGAACGTGGACTCCACGAATCTGCCGGCAGCTCTCCACAGCGACTTCCTCGAAATGGCGGTGAACAACTCGCTGTCCCAGCCCAATCAGGCGGTTTGCCTCGACACGCCGGTCGACCTCTCCAAGGTGACCTGCGATGCGTTCGTGGTCGGTGCGGTGACCGATCACATCACACCCTGGCGAGCCTGTTATCCAACCGTGAATCTGCTCGGCGGCACCACCGAGTTCGTGCTCAGTTCCCAGGGTCACATTCAGGCGCTCGTGAACCCGTCGGGCAATCCGAAGGGCAGCTATCGCACGAACGCCGACGCCATCGGGAGCGACGAGATCCTCGATGCCGACGAGTGGCTGGCGGGCGCAACCGAACACAAGGGCAGCTGGTGGGACCACTGGACCGACTGGTTGTCCAGCCGAGGGGGCACCAAGGTGGCCGCTCCCAAGACGCTGGGTAGCAAGAAGCACCCCGCCGGAGTGCCGGCACCGGGCACGTACGTTCACGGGTGATCCTGCCTCGGATAGGTGCCGAGCGCCGTCCGGGTGGTGTACTGGTCCGATGAACGTGCATTCGATGAGATCGAGTTACGTGTCGATCGGGCGTCAACGGATCCGGGTCATGGTCGAGAACGAAGGAGCGGGCCGCCCGCTGCTTCTGATCAACGGGATCGGGGCAACTGGTGATCTGTTCCAACCGCTGCGAGAGCATCTGGGCGATCGGGAGACCATCGCATTCGACGCCCCGGGGGTCGGCGGTAGTCCGGCCCCGGCCTATCCGCCCACGATGCGTTCGATCGCCCGTTTGGTCGCCGGGCTGATTCACGAACTCGGCCACGATTCGGTCGACGTCCTGGGATTGTCGTGGGGCGGTGCCGTTGCCCAGGAGTTGGCCCGGCGTCATCCCGAGCGCGTTCGCCGCCTCATCCTCGTGGCGACCATGCCGGGTTGGACGTCGTTGCCGGGTCGCCCGGCCGCCATGTCGATTCTGATGTCGCCAGCCCGTTACTACTCATCGGAGTATCTGCGTCGTGTTGCTCCAACCCTGTATGGCGGAGCGATTCGGGATCATCCTCGCCTGCTCAATGAGCATGCCAAACTGCGCGAGGCCCGGCCGCCAACGCCCATTGGTTATCTCTGGCAGCTGAGCGCTCTTCGCCGGTGGACCAGCCTTCCGTGGCTGCATCGCCTTCGCCAGCGCACGTTGGTTCTGGCCGGTGATGACGATCCCATCATTCCGTTGACCAACGCCAAGGTGATGGCTGCACGGCTTCGGGATGGACGACTGCACGCCGTCGAAGGTGGAGGGCACCTCTTCCTGTTCACCCGGGCGGCCGAGATGGCCGGCGTCATTCAGGAGTTCCTTGCCACCGGAGCCGACGAAGCAAAGCGTCACCTCGCGGCGTAGGTTCAGGCCGGCGACGGGTCAGCCCACGCCGCTCGGGCCACCGTCACCGATCCGGCCAGCGCCAACGTGACCAAGCCGATCAGATTCGCCCCAGCCCCAACGATGAAGGCCACTTCGTAGTTCGCGAGATCGCGGATCAGTCCCAGGATGAAAGGTCCGGCGGCTACCCCGGCAGTTCCGAACAACTGGCTGTAGCTGTAGATCCGGCTGTACTCCACAACACCGAACGCTTCGGCCAGCAGAAGCGGTTGGAGCATTAGCAGGTTGCCAACGCTGAGCCCGAGCAGGGCACTAGCGCCCAGAAGCGACGTACGGGTTGTCGCAAACGCGATCAGCACCAGCGACGTGGCCTGGGTCAGGATCAGGACCCGCGTCAGCGACAGGGCGGAAATACGGGTGACAACGACGCCACCGATCAGCCGTCCGATCACACTGGACAGCGCCATGGTGGAGAGCACCGCGGTGGCCGTCGTTTTGTCCACCCGTTCGGTTGCGACATTGAAGAGTTGGGCCAGTGCACCCACCTGAGCGGTGAAGATCAGGGCGTAGGTGGCTGCCAGAAAGATGAAGAATCGGGTCTGGCGGGCCTGCAGGAACGTTGCCCCGGCCAGGCTGGCGCTTCCCGGCGCAGCAGCCTCTCGGCCATCGGGTGCGAGACCGAGCGGAAGCGGGCTGGTTCGAACCAGCAGCAAGGCGATCGGGATCACACCGATCAGCCAGGCAGCCGCCATCCAGGGGCCGGCGCCCGACAGCGTGCGGTCGTCGATCAGCCGGGAAGCGAACGGTGTGATTGCAATGCCGCCCACGGACAGCCCGGTGGTCGCAATCGACAGGGCGACCGACCGGCGCACGCTGAACCATCGGGCCACCACCGCGGTCCCCGGGACAAGCCCGGCCAGAGCGAAACCGGAACCGAAGAATGCGAAGAAGACATAGAGCAGCGGGATCGAGTTGACCCATCGGAGTCCGAGCAGGGCCAACGCTCCCGAGACTCCGCCCGCAAGATAGAACCACCGAACGTCGATCCGATCCATCAGCGGGGCCGCCAGAAAGCTGACGATCCCGCTGGTGGCGAAGAAGAGTGCGGTGGCTCCAGAGACCGAACTGACCGAGGCGTCGAGTTCTGTGGTTGCCGCCTGCAGAATCACCGAAGCGTTGTAGAAGCCCAGGCCGGCGGACACCGCGAGTGTGACGAACACCCCGAGAACCACCCACCAGCCCCGGAAGATGCCGAACCGATCGATGCATGCAGGCTAACGCTCATCCCCGGCGCACAATCAGTCGAGCCCTCCCCGAACCACCCCAACACTGTGCTCGGCTCAGGTTGTTGCAGCATCGCACCGATACCCGTGGAATGAACGAACTCGTCGCCGCCGCATTAACCCCCGCCACGCCCGGGGCCTTCGTGCGGATCCTCGGCTCGGTGCTCCCCGGTGTCGGCCGGACCCGGGACCAGATCGTCACCTACGCCGAGGAATGGAAGGCCGAAGCGCACGCCGCTATCGAGAGCGACCTCCCGGTGTTTGTGGCCCTGGGTGACTCACTGGCTCAGGGGGTTGGGGCGTCGACCCGCAGCTTGTCCTATGTGAACCTGGTCCGCCAGGGTCTCGAAGAACGAGGGATCCCCGAATTCGCCGTTCTCAACCTGTCGCGGTCGGGAGCCCGAATCCACGACGTTCTGGAAACACAACTCCCCGCTCTGGAGGCCGCCAACGTCGACGTGTTCGGTGGGGTCTGCACCGTTGGCAGCAACGATCTGGTCCGGTCCAGCCGACTGCGTCAAACCCGTCGCCGGTTCACCGAACTGCTCGTGGCGTTGCCCGACCCCATCACGATGGTCACCATTCCGGACTCCAAAAGCATGACCGCCAAGTCGATGAACAAACACATCCGCCGTCAGGCCGAACTGCTGGATCGACCATTGATCGATGTGGCCGCAGCGCTGACGTCGTGGAGGGGCATGGTCGCCGGGGATGGATTTCACCCGAACGACCGTGGCTATCAACTGTGGGCCGACACGATTCTGGCCGGGTTGGAACTCGACGACTTCGGAGTGGCTCCCGCCACCGATACGCCCGCGCTAGGCCACCGCAACACCACCGGTGTCCGGGGGATCGTCGAGCCGGCCTAATCGCTCACTCTGGGTCTGTAGGGCAAGGCCGATGATCACGATGATGGCGCCCGCCAGACTGACGATCAGTCGAGGGTTGGTGGCATCGGACAATCTGGTCTGGAGCAACGCACCGATCGGGTAGGAACCGGTAAACGTCATGATGCGGACCGCCATGACCCGCCCCCGGATCTCCTCGGCAACGATGCTCTGCACCGCCGTGTTACTGGTGACGACGATCATCATGAACCCGCTGCCGGCCAGCAGCAACCCGAAAGAGCCCTGGGCCAGGGTGGTCGAGGTGCCGAAGATGATGATCGCGACGCCATAGATCGGAACGGCCCAACGCACCACCGACGCTCGTTTAAGGTCACCGAACATCCCACTGACCACGGGCACCGCGAGCACGGCTCCCAACCCGAGCAGTCCGCCGAGGAGCCCCACGTACCCGTCGTCCACGTCGTACACCTGTTTCACGAACACGGCGGCGAAGTTGAGCAGCGGAAACCCCAGGAACGCCACGATCGCCGCCAACCCGATGCCGGCCCCGATCCCGGGTTGGGTCTTGATGTAGTTGATCGCCTCGACGAAACCTCGACCGACCTTTCGTTGAACCCGGACCTGACGGCTCTGCTTGGGGCGAACGATCAACAGTGTGATCACTACTGCGATGTAACTGAGCGAGTTCCCCAGAAACGCCCACGACGGCCCGGCGATCGCGAGCAGCAGACCACCCAGAGCAGGGCCGATCCCTCTGGCCGCATTGAACTGAAGACTGTTCAACGAGATCGCAGAGGGCAGGTCCTCCAACGGCACCAACAGCGGGATAAACGACTGCCACGCCGGGATCGTGAACGCACCGAACAATCCCGTGAGCGCCGCAACCCCAACGATTACCGCAGCGTCGCGAACGCCGGAGATCCAGACGATCCACAAGGCAAGCGCCGCGATGGCGGACCCGGTCTGGCCCACGATCAACACCCGGCGCCGTTCGAATCGGTCGGCGAGGTTGCCGGCCAGCGGACCCAGCAGCATCGAGGGGAAGATGGCGGCAAAGGTGGCGATTCCGGTCCAGAACGCCTGCCCGGTGATTTCGAGCAACACGACCGGGACCGTGATGTTCTGGAGCCAGGTGCCGCTGTTGGACACCAGCGCTCCGGTCCAGAACCGCCGAAAGTCCTGATGCTGAAAGGCCCGGAAACCGTGCCGAATGCCGCTGGGCCCCTCGGGCCGGGAGACGTGCGAGCGGGAGACCAAGCGTCCAATCTATTGGTCCCACGGGAACCTGCTAGTGGAACTGAACCAAAGCGACAGAATGATTCGATCGGCACGGTCGGCTGGCAGATACTCGACGTCGACGCCGCTGAATCGCCGTACTCATCAAACTGCTTCCAGACAGACCGCTAGAAGATTTCCTGGGTCCACGGCGCGGCGGGCCATGCGAGTAGGCGATCCAAGGCGTCAACTGCGGTGGGACCTCCGGTCACCCGGTTGGCCGCGGCGAGCGAGCGGGCTCTAACCGAACCGAAGAAGACCGAACCCAACTCGGAAATGCCCAACTCGACATCGACGGCCCGGTCCGACCGTTCGACCGTCGCTCGGCCCCCGGTGATCTCGAGCCGGTAGGTCCCGCCGATGTCGTCGTAGATCGGATCCTTCACGCCCAGCGTGATGGCTCCGTCGTTCACGTAGTGACGAGCCTCGAACATCTGTGCGACGTCGAGGATCCGTAGCCAGAGGCTGTCATTCGGTCGGATCGTGAGTAATCGGGGATTGTCCAGCAGCCAGGGCAGCGGGTCATCGGCCGGCATGTTCCAGTAGGTCACATTCGGATAGAGATCGACGTGAGAGAGGTAGTGCCAGAGAGCCCGTCGGGCGGCGTCGTCGCCGGGCATCATCTCGACGATGTTGGTCTTGCCGTTGCCGCCCTCGTGATCCCAGTCGGTCTTCTGGCGGTAGGCCGCATACCCGATCACCGACGAGTCGCGTTCGGCCACGACCCATCGCAACGCCGACATACCGCCTCGCATCGACGGGTGGTCGAGGAAGATTCGATGTTTCCACCAGGCGTCGTTGCGGGAGATCATGCCGGGGCGCTGCCGGAACACGTTGTCGAATATCCCAGGGACGACCGCCTTGGCCTCGTCGGTGGTGATAAGTCGAATCGAGACACCGTCTTCAGTTCCCGACACCGAGGTCCGGCGGGTGTCGAACGATGCTTCGGTCCAGAGCGTGGCGACGCCGTAGCCGAACCGGTCGTAGATCTGCGAACTGGTCGCCCACAGCCCGGCGCAGGGTTGGTTTCGCTCTCGGGCCTGGTCGAGGTGCATGCGCATCATGCGGGTCAGGAGACCCCGACGGCGATGGGATGGTTCGACCGTCACGATCGTGGTGCCGGCCATCGGTACCTCGGCACCGGGCAACGAAAGATCCAGATCGTGTGAGCTGAAGGTTCCAACGAGCCGGTCTCCATCGAAGGCGCCGATGCAGAGGTCGGTTCGGAAGGTGGCTTCCCAGCGATCGTGCAGAACCTGATCGAACTCTTCGCTGCCACCGAAGGCACGGGTGACCAGTGAGTGGAACTCGTCGCGGTGGGCGGGTTCGATAAATCGAACATCAAGACTCATACGCCGACGCTACCCGAGAGGGGCGATCGGTTCGATTGGGTTTCGGTATCAGGAAGCCAGCAGGCGCTGAATTTCCTCTTCGAGTTCCGATTCACCCAAGCGGCCGTTATGCACCCGCACGGCGCCGTTCTGGTTGATGAATGCAAAGGCGGGCTGGGATCGAACTTCGAACTCGGACCAGAGGGTCCGGTCGGGGTCGATGAGGTGCTCGAATCCTTCGAGGCTGAAATCAGCGACGAAGTTCTGCATGGGTTCGATGTCGTCTTTACCGGCGAATCCAAGGAACTGGACGTCGTCACCGTATTGCTGCTGCGCCGCTGCGACCGCAGGGGCTTCGGATCTACACGTGGGTCACCACGGCGCCCAGAACCAGATGACGGCGTCCTGACCCTCCAGAGATCCGAACTCGAACTGTCCACCCGAAACCGTGTCGGCGGTGAACTGGGGGAGTGGCTGCGCGGGACCGGGATCGACCGTTGTGGTGGGGGCCGGGTCTGACTCGCTACTGACGGGGGCGGGGTTGGACACCTCTTCGGCGGTTGAGCCACCGCAGGCGGCGAGAATCATCGCCGAGGTCAGCGCCACCGAGGCCCAACGCGCATGTCTGTTGAACGTGCTGATGGGATCATCTTAGAACCAGCTCAGCGAGGTTCACCGTCACCCTGCGGGGAGTCCCCAGCCGCAGATAGGGACGCATGGGAAGAAAAAGACGAAAGCCGCCGGCAACAATGCCGACGGCCTCGATGTCTTTAGGGTTCGTGTCAGACGACGCGAACGTTTTGGGCTTCGTCACCCTTGCGGCCGGGAGCTACATCGAACTCCACGGTCTGACCCTCATCGAGGGACTTGTAGCCGTCACCGGCGATGTTTGAGTAGTGAACGAAGATGTCGTCTTCTCCCTCACGGGAGATGAAGCCGAAACCCTTTTCAACGTTGAAGAACTTAACTTTTCCTTGCATATGTACCTTTTGATTCGAGCGATCATTATGTCGCTCCTGCTACCAGCTTAGGTCCCAGCGCAACGAACCCCACAGTCACCTTCGGGGGCCAGCTCGGTCGTGCCGACGGGTGGAAGAAGCAGACCCGACGGTGGTGTGCGACGCTGGGACGATGAGCGAGCCAAAGCGTCACGCATCTCTCGATCCCGGCCCTCCCACCACCGTGGTGTTGTTCGGGGCTACCGGGGATCTGTCCAGACGAAAGCTGTTGCCCGGACTGTTTCGGTTGCTGACCAACGGGTTGTTGCCTCACGTGCGCATCGTCGGCACATCGCTCGATGACCATACGCAGGAGTCGTTCGTACAGTTCGCCCGGGAGTCGCTGACCAAGTTCGAGTCCACGATCACCGACGCCGAATGGGAAAATTTCGCTCGCCGGCTCACCTGGGCTCCCGGTGGCACGCCGGAGTCACTACGCGAAGCCGTCGCAGCCGCCGAATCCGAACTGGACGGTCCCCAGAACCGGCTGCACTATCTGTCGGTTCCACCCAAGGCGGCACTGGCTGTGATCCGGACCCTGCAGGAAGCTGGTCTGGCCGAGGACTCGCGAATCATCATGGAAAAGCCCTTCGGGACCGACCTCGCGAGTGCCCGATCCCTCAATGCGTCGGTGCACGAGGTGTTCGACGAGTCGCAAGTCTTCCGGATCGACCACTTTCTCGGTAAGGAAGCGGCGTTGAACATCCTGGCGTTCCGTTTCGCCAACGGGTTGTTCGAACCGATCTGGCACCGGAACATGATCGATCACATCCAGATCGACGTGCCCGAGGCGCTGGGGCTTGAACAGAGGGCCACGTTCTATGAGGCGACCGGCGCGTTTCGGGACATGGTGGTGACACACCTCCTTCAGGTCATGGCGTTCACCGCAATGGAGGCGCCGACTTCGCTCGACCCCGCTGCGATCACCGAGGAGAAGAACAAGGTGTTCCGGTCGATGCTGCCGATCGGACCCGAGGACGTGGTTCGGGGGCAGTACGCCGGGTATCGGGACGAGGACGGCGTCGATCCCGAGTCCGAGACCGAAACCTTCATCGCACTGCGCTGTTTTGTGGACAACTGGCGGTGGGCCGGTGTGCCCTTCTACCTCCGGACGGGGAAGAACATGGCCGAAGGAATGCGAATCATCTCGATCGCATTCAAGGAACCACCGAAGTCGATGTTTCCCAAAGGATCCGGCATCGGCCAGTCCGGTCCCGACCACCTCACCTTCGACCTCGCTGACGAGTCGAAGATGTCGCTCTCGTTCTACGGAAAACGACCGGGACCCGGCTTCAGACTGGACAAGTTGTCGATGCAGTTCTCCGTGGGAGAGATCGACCATTCCGCCCACGTGCTCGAGGCCTACGAGCGTCTGATACTCGACGCGGTCCGGGGCGACCGCACCCTGTTCACCACCGCATCCGGGGTGGAGCGCCTCTGGGAGGTTTCCGAGGGGTTGTTGTCGCAGCCACCCCCGGTGCGGCCCTATGCCAAGGGCACGTGGGGTCCCAACCAGATCCACCAGCTCATCGCGCCGCGGGCCTGGCGCCTGCCGTTCGAACGGGGCTGGCGTAGCAAATAGAGTCGTCGCATGACCGACGTGGGGACACTGGATTGGGCCAAGCGCACGGGCGGGGTGCTGACCGACGCCGACCGCGAAGAACTGAACGGTCGATTGTCGGCGGTGTTCGAAGCCGCGGCGTTGCCCGCGCCTGAACCTCCGCTCGACGCGTCCTTCGAATCTCTGGCACCTCCGGATTCAGAACTGTGCATCGAGACCACAGCGTTGTGGAGTCTGGTCGCCCCCGACTGGTTGGCGGCTCACGGCCACCGCACCTACTACTTCGCTCGGGCCTTGGCCGAACTCGATTCACTGTCGCCCGATCCCGAGCTGCTCTACGTGGCCTGCCTTTTGCACGACCTCGGGCTCACAAAACACGCCGTCCCCAGCGACGACGTTCCGTGTTTCGCTCTGAACGGTGCGCGGGAGGCGGGAATCCTTACCGGCATACATCGCGATTCTGCAGCGGCCGACATCGTGAACGAGGCGATCGCCATGCACCTCAACGTGGTGGTGCCGATCGAGGCGGGGGAGATCCACTATCTCGTGGCAGCGGGAACCCTCATCGACGTTGCAGGGCCGAGGCTCCAGCAGCTCCCCAACGACCTGATCGCCGCGATCCTGGTGGAACACCCTCGGGGCGCATTCGCTGAGAAGATCGGCGAGACGATGGACAAGTGCGGCGCCCGCTACCCCGAGACCCGCTGTGGCTACCTGAAGAATGACCTGGGCATCGTGAGCCTGGTGGGTGAACACCCGCTCGACTTCTAACGGCTGGCGGTTGGTCGGCGACTACCGCAGGGCGAGGCGCTGGGTGCGGGGACGTCGCGGTTGGGTCGCCACGAGCCGCACGAGAATGACCGACGCCATAAAGGTGCCGCCCGCTCCACCCAGGATGAGCGGCAGGTCGGCGACCCGGGATCCATACACGGCCCAGATGGCAGCTTCGATCCAAGCCATGGTCCAGGTGGCAGCCGACACCCCCACCGGGTTCACGGTCCGAATAGCTGCGATCGCAGCGGGACTGAACTGAACGCCATAGAGCAGGCCGATCGTGAGGCCTGCGGTCTCGATGCCCACGAACAGATACGGAATGAGCGGAACGATGCCGATCCCGGCGAACCCCAACGCCATCGGTGACAACGACCCGACGCCGTCGAGTCGCAGGTATTGCCACGCAATGGTGGAGTACAACGCAACGCCAGCGGCCGACACCGGCACGATGCCGAACGCCCCGGCCTGAGTGCCGTAGACGATCCACCACAGGTTCATCGCCACTCCGACGCCGATCCCCACCGGTGACACGCCCTCGGTGCTTCGCAGGCGATGCAGCCGGAGGACCTGCGGCAGGATCATTCCTGCGCCGAGAACGTTAGCGACGACGAGGAGGAAATTCAGCAGGTAGGACATTGTGAGCTCCGATCGAGACGTAAGGACCTAAATGAGTTTAGCTCTGATCGACCGGTTTGCGTAAGGGGCTAAAAGAATTTAGCCACTTACGCTTCGATTCGGATCGGTGTATCCTGAGAACGTGCATCTGGCGTCGTCGCAAGAGTCCGAGGTTCTCATCACGCTCGAGGTGATGATCGAGTTGGCCAATGCCGCCGAGGCCGGGATGCCCGACGTTCGATCGATGCTCGACGAGGCTGGGTTCCCGCGGGCTCGTAAGGCGTCGGAGGCGTCGATCCAGCGTCTCGGCGATCGGTTGACCGAACTTCGGATGCTGGTGTTGTCGTTGCCCGATCTGTCGGTTGCCGAGGCCAGCGCCCAGATCAATGAAGAACTCACCGAACTGGATATCGCACCGGCGGTGATGGATCACGATGGTGTTGGTCCGCATCTGCACTGGACGCCCGCAACGGCGACCTTCGACAGTCAGGTCATCGCCGACTTCCTCATGGCGACCGCACAGGAACTGTGCACCAATGGCACGATTCGTTTCGGCCGCTGCGGCGCCGACGACTGCGAACGCATCTTCTACGACCGCACCCGCAATCGTTCTCGTCGCTTTTGCGATGATCAGCGATGTGCGAGCCGAACCCACACCGCCCAGCATCGGGCCAGGGTCAAGGGCGCCTGAGACGGTCCACGCTACGGTGAGTTCGATGGCAGCACGGGCGGTACCGAAGTACCAGGCCATCTACACGATCCTCCGACAGCAGATCCTGGAGGGTGATCGAGCTCCCGGAACCAAGCTGCCCCCTCAGCAGGAGATGGCCGATTCCTTCGGGGTCACGCTGATGACGCTCCGCCAGTCGTTGGCGGCTCTGGAGTCGGACGGGTTGGTGTATGCAGAGCGCGGCAAGGGGACGTTCGTCGCCGATCGTCCCGTCGATATCAATCTCGGCAATCTCTCGAGTTTCGCGGCCCAGATGCGGGACTCCGGCGTCTCGATGGTGACCGAGGTTCTCGACATTCAAGAAGTTGATGATCCGGCGATCCAGTCTGTGTTGGCGGTCGCCGGGCTTCGTCTGATCGTTCGTCGCCGGTCGGTGGACGGGGTGCCGTTCGGTTTGCAGCGCAGCTACCTCGACGTCTCGCTCGAACTGGATGAGAAGGCCCTTCGCCGCCCGGACGGGTCGTTGTACGAATCCCTTCGCAACGCCGCCGGCTGGTCGATCGCCGAAGCCCGGGAGTCCATCGAGGCCGTAGCCCTCGACCCCGACGACGCCGCAACGCTGGGCACCGTGACGGGTCAGCCAGCGCTGCGATCCATACGAACCTCGATCAATCAGTTCGGGCAGCCGTTTCTGTACGACGATGCATTGTTGGTTGGTGGTCGCAGTGCAATCGCCGCCGACCGGACCTCGGATCGACTCTCGCTGAAGTTCGGCCACATCGAGGGCTGAATCTTTCGGTTGTGATCGCCGTCAGATGGAGTATTCTAGAGTTCTAGAAGACTCAGGAGATCGTCCGTGACACTCACTACCCCCAACCCCTCATCGATGCCAGCAGCTGCGTCTCCCGAACAGATGGGGGAGCCCGACGCACAGGGTTTCTTCGGCGAGTTCGGCGGTCGTTATGTGGGCGAACCCCTCATCGGGGCCTGCATGGAAGTTGAGGATGCGTTCGTCGATGCGTGGGCCGATCCGGAGTTTCATGCCGAATTTCTCCACACGCTCAACACCTACGGCGGCCGGCCATCACCAACCACCGAGTGCGGCAACCTCAGCGAACAACTGGGTCTGCGGTTACTGCTCAAGCGGGAGGACCTCAACCACACCGGCAGCCACAAGATCAACAACGTCCTGGGTCAGGCACTGCTGGCCAAACGGATGGGCAAGACCCGCCTGATCGCCGAAACCGGTGCCGGACAACACGGCGTGGCCACCGCCACCGCAGCCGCGCTTCTGGGCATGAGCTGCACGGTTTACATGGGTGAGGTCGACATGCAGCGCCAGGCGCTCAATGTCTTCCGGATGCGACTTCTCGGCACCGAGGTTGTTCCGGCGATGTCGGGTAGTCGAACGCTGAAGGACGCCGTGAACGAAGCCATGCGGGCGTGGGTCAGCGAAGTTGGCGACACGCACTACTGCCTCGGATCGGTCATGGGTCCCCACCCGTATCCATGGATGGTTCGGACCTTCCACGAGATCATTGGGATCGAGGCCCGCGAGCAGGTGATGGAGTTGACGGGAGGTCTGCCCGACGTTGCGGTTGCGTGTGTCGGTGGAGGGTCGAACGCCGCCGGGCTGTTCGCCGGTTTCGCCGACGATCCCGGTGTCCGTTTGATCGGGGCTGAGCCCGCCGGTGGCGCCGCCGCCGGCCGCGGGGTGCCCGCCATCGTGCACGGCATGAAGGCGTATTTCATGCAGGACGAGGTGGGCCAGATTCTGGAGGCCGAGTCGATCAGCGCCGGACTTGACTATCCCGGTCTGGGGCCCGAACACAGCCACCTCGCGAAGACCAAACGAGCCGAGTACTACCCCGTGACCGACGACGAGGTGCTGGATGCGTTCCAGCTGCTGAGTCGAAGTGAGGGAATCATTCCCGCCCTCGAATCGGCCCACGCCATCGCCTGGGTCACGAAGAACGCAGCCGACATGCAGGGTCAAACCGTGCTGGTGAACCTCAGCGGCCGCGGTGACAAAGACGTCGAGCAGGTACAGGAGATCTTGGAACGATGAACACCGCAGCAACCCCCACGACCGTCGCTCGCTCGCTCGAGGCGTACCTCACCGAACGCAGTTCTGGTCGGCGCCTCCTCATGCCCTACGTGACCGCGGGCGTCTGCCCGGACTGGCTCGAACTTGTCGATGCGGTGATCGATGCGGGCGCCGATGCCGTCGAGATCGGCATCCCGTTCTCGGACCCCGCCATGGACGGGCCCACCATTCAGGAAGCGACCGTCGTGGCACTGGAGACCGGCATGACCCCGGCCCACTGTCTGCATCGGCTCAAAGAGAGTCAGTTTGGCGTGCCGCTGATCGCCATGACCCACTACAACCTGGTCTACCGGTACGGACATGAACGATTCGCCCGGGACCTCTTCGAAGCCGGTGGTTGGGCCACGATTCTGCCCGACCTGCCGCTCGAACATGCCTCCGAGTGGATCGATACCGCCGCCGCGGCCAACTTGGAGAACGTCCTACTGGCCGCGCCGGTCACGTCGGACGAACGACTCCGGACCGTTGTGGATGCCACCGGTGGTTTCGTCTACGTCGTGTCGACCATGGGCACCACCGGGGCGCGGGCCGGGGTCGACGATGCTGCATCGGTGTTGGCGTCGCGTGTCAAGGCCCTCACCAACAAACCGGCGGTTGTCGGGTTCGGTATCTCCAACGCCGAGACCGCCGTGGCTGCAGCTGCGAAATCCGACGGTGTGATCGTGGCATCGGCTCTGATGCGCCGAATCCTCGACGGATCGTCGATCGAAGAGGCGGCACAGCTGGTGGCCGACATCCGAGCCGGCCTCGACGCCGCCTACACCCCCTAACCCCACCGCACCCTTCCCACCCTTCCCCTTTCCCCAAACCACTTTCCCCAAAAATCGTCGGGGCAGCACAACCGTTGTGTTCGCCAAACGCCGTTTCGGCCGAATGTGTTGGCCCGCCGCAATTTCGGTAGCTGGCGGCTCTGTTTCCGAGCGTCGGTGGCGGGGGTGTTGCCGCCTGGTTTGGTACAATCAAACCCAATTGTATGGATGGCCGTACAGCGCAAACGAGGCGACACAGAACATGATCAGACAACTCGAACGGTCCAGCGCGGTGCCGCTGTGGTCTCAGCTCGAAACCGAACTTCGGCGCCGATTGGACTCGGGCGAATTCTCCGACGGCCCGTTCCCTACCGACCTGGAACTGACGACCGACTACGCAGTGAGCCGTCACACGGTGCGGGAGGCCATCCGGCACCTGAACAAAACGGGTGTGCTCAAGCGGGAACGAGGCCGGGGCACCGTCGTGAACCGGGCGGAGTTCGAACAGTCGCTCGGGACGCTGTACAGCCTGTTTCAATCCATCGAATCCAGTGGCGTGAAGCAGACCAGCACCGTGCTGGAACTTGCGGTGGTCAACGATGCAATTGCGGCATCACATCTCGAACTGGACGAAGACGTTGATCTGGTGCTGTTGGCGCGGGTGCGGTTCGCTTCGGGTGTGCCTCTGGCGGTCGATCGGGCCTGGATGCCGGCCAGTTTCGCCGAACCCCTCCTGCGCGTCGACTGGTCTCGCACCGCCCTGTATGACGAGCTCCGCAGCATGGGCGCCCCGGTTCCGACCCATGGTTGGGAACGGTTGACGCCCACGATTCCGGGTGCTTCAGACCGCAAATTGTTAGATCTACGGAAGGTCGACGCCGCGTTCTATTTGGAGCGATTGGGCAAGAGCGATGGAACGCCCGTCGAGTGGCGAACCACCACGATTCGCGGTGACCGATTCCGCTTCGTCACCGACTGGTCATCGGGCTCCAGTACCAGCCTCAAACCCAACGCGGACTGAGCGTCCGGTTACCGTGAGTCCCGATGTGTAGACGAATCACCTGTCGAACCTGCTCCAAACCCTCGTGGGCTGGTTGTGGGGCTCACGTTGAACAGGTCCTCGGGAACGTCGCCGTAGAGGACCGGTGCCACTGCAGTGCCGCCGACCGAAAACCGGAGAGTTTCTTCAGCCGATTCCGTCGGCGGTAACGACGTCACGGTTTTCCCGCACGGTCTCCCCGGCCGTCGACCTCTCGTTGACGACCGAACGGATCACATCTGTCGCCGAGGTGATCGACCACAGGGCCAGGGCAAGAATGCCGAGGAACTTTGCCCCGTCCTCCACCGCACCCCGCAGCCCGGTGTCGCCGCCGGGCACTACAACCTCGACGGCGAGCGAAACCCCAAACGCCACCGCAGCGCCGATAAGCGACTGCACTCTCGTTCGGGCCAGCTCCTGAGCGGAGTTGAGGGCCCAGATGAGTCCGAGCCCTCCATAACACGCCAGTACCGCCACCTTGGGCACACCGAGCGTGCGCGGCAGCAGGTCGCTGTGGAACAGGAAGAGGTCGTCGAGCAGAAGGAGGACGAACAGCAGACCCCCACCCCGAAACGCGCTGGCGGCACGGGTTCGACCCGCGAGTCTGGCCACCCATGCGGCGATCAGGCAGAAACACACCGACGTGGTCCAGGCCACCATTCCGAGAGCGGCCACCATGCCGACAAACCAGCGCTGACCGCCGACGAAGGACGCGTCCATGAAGAGGTCCTCGGCCGGCACCTGGTCCTGAACCAGCGCCGCCGTGATTATCAGGAGGCCCAGAGCCCATAGACCCGCCAGGGGCGCGATCGCACCGATCACGTCCGTCGCCTTGGGCGTCCGGCGATCCGATGTGGGAAGTTCGGCGGGTGTTGACATCACGTTCCTATCGGCTCGAAATCTGCAGGGCCGAGTCGTTGGCGAACCGATTTGGCCGCCGCAATACTGACCTCATGAGCGCCGAATCATCGACCGACTTGCCCCCCGCCCAGTTCCGCAAGACGAAGTCGGGCAAGTGGGCGGTCATGGCGCCGGTCGTCTCACTCGAAGCGGCACTTCAGGCTGATGGCAAAGTGCAGGTCCTCAAGAAGTCCGGGGATTGGTCCAAGTTCACGGTCGCATCACTCGGCAAGCCGTTCGATGTGGACGGCGTGCCGATGTGTTACGGATACGGACCCGACGACGAGAGCGAAGGCGGCGGCGCTCCAACTCGACAGAACACCCGGGGTGGGTCTCAGCCGGCCCCGCCGCCGCAGGAACAGCCGCCAACCGACGCGAGCTGGGCCAACGCTCCGGCGTTTGACGACAGTGAACCCCTCCCCGAGTACCAGGGTGGCCCCGAGGACGAGTGGCAAGAGTTCTAGCGCGATGAGACACGTCGCCGTAGCCATCGTTGTGGTTATGGCGACGGCGTGTTCACCCTCTCTCGATGCCAATTCACAGGGTGACACGTCCGCAGGTCCGACCTCGGCGAGCACCACGTCGTCGGTCATCTCTGCACCGGAGTCGACTGCAGCGCCAAACACCACCGCAGATCCGCCGGTGACGCCAGCAACACCGGCGTCGATCACCAACGAACCCGGGGAGATCACCTTTGAGGTCTCGCCCATAGCGCCGTCGGGTTCGGGCCGAGCGATAGCGGTAGCGGTGGGATGTCGAGATGTCTGCGGTCGGCTCGTCGTGTTGTTCCATGGCTCCGGCCTGGAACCGGGCAGTTGGTTTCGAGGACCCGTCAACGTTGCGGACCAGGTCGGCGCCAGCGGGCTCGCCGACGTTCTGGTTGTGGCGCCCAGTCGGGCCGCCTCGGGAGACGACTTCGTCGAGTATTCGATCGACCCATTGCTGGACGTACTCGAAGCTTCCGCCGGCGGGCTTCCCGAACGTGCGACCTTCGTCGGGTTCTCGGCCGGCGGCGATACCGCGGTGCGTACCGCCGTTGCCAGCAGCCGCATCGAGGTCGACTCCGTGGTGTTGGGTGCATCGATCTGGGGCCTGCCGCTGACGAACCTGGTGTCGCCGGGGCAGTGGAAACCGAATGTGCTTGTTGACACCGGGGATGACGACGGCCTCGGACGTCTCACCCCAGACATCGTGGCGGCCTTCGAGTCGGCTGGCGTCGACGTTCGGGTTCAACAGAGCCCGGGACGTCACAATCTCGAGTTCGTCGCCGCCCAGATGGAGAGCTGGCTTCGGTGGATCGCCGAGCAGCCCGCCACCTGAGCGGCGGGACGTCAGTTCCTGCCCCGGATGTTCGCCCCGTCGGGCGTGCCATCGTGATCATCGTCCGGATTCCGGTTGTCGACGATAAATTCGAATCCGATCCCGTTCGGTCGGTAGCCATCGCCTTGGGGTTCGGTCGTGGTCCGGTCGCCACCGATCACCTCGGCCCAAATGGACCCGGCGACGTTGCCCGTCTGACCTCGGTAACTGAACCGGCCATTGTTGAAGTCGTTGTCGTAGCTGGCGATCCGCTGCTCGATGTTGCCCGGCTCACAGGGGAGCGGGTCGATGACCGCCCGTCCGAAGGCGTCGGTGCAGAACCGATCGGGTCCGTTTTGGTTCTGCTGGCTCACCGCCTTGAAGTGGATCGACCGAAGGGCGCCGTTGAAGGGAGAGTTGGGACTCTCCCAGCCCGGGTTCGCCGCCGGTGCCTCGGCGCAAAGCGGCACGTCGAGCCTGGATCCGTCGGGTCGATAACAAAGGTCGATGGTTCGAACGATCTGGCTGGGTGCGCCGGCGAAGTCCTCGATAACCCGGGCTGCGTTCTTCACCATGTAGTACGGCTGGATCGTTAGTGCAGTGGAGTCGTCGGGTCTGCGGATTTCCACCAGTTCGTTCCAGATGTCGGTATAGGCCACGGGGTTCGGACCGGTCTGATCCAACGAACGGTAGAGCAGGGCGCTGGAGCACACGAAGGCTCGATCGTTGGATGCGTGGTTGCCTAGCGGGCTGGTCCGCATCGCCGGCATGATCGACTGGCCCTCGGGCCCGGTGAGGGTGTTGGCCGCGAAGTTTCCACCGGCCGCACAGTTCTCCTCGACGAAACGGTTCGGACGGCCGTAGGTGTACATCAACTTCACCGAGAATTCTGTGCCGATGGTCTGGCCATCTCGAACCCCGGCCGCGTTTGATCCGTCGAGACACCGCATCGTGAGGAAGTACTCGTGGAGGTGGTTCGAGAAAGCGTCGAGGCTGTGGGAGCCCTGGTGGATCTTCGATAGCCAGGTGCACTCGAATCCTGCGTCGTAGAGGGTGGGGCTACCGGCGCCATTTCCGATGGCCGCACGGAACCGAGCGGCCGTCACCTTGTGCCCGACATGGTCCTCGTGGCGGGGCGGGCCGGCTTTGGCGGCGGCATACCCGAAGGCAGGCCATCCACCCGAAAGAGCGAACATCTCCGGACCGGCCAAGCGTGGATCGCTTCCGTGTTCATGCCCGAAGTCGCAACGTTCCCCGGTGTCGGGATGGGTAGTGACAGCCGGATGCCAGGTATGGAAGGCCTGGTTGTCCGGGTGGTTCGGGTCGGTGCTCGTGCCAGCGTTCTGGCCCGTGGTCCAGTACCGATCGTGAAGATCGCGGCAGCTGGCCGAAAGATGGTCGTTTGGCCAGTTGCCAAAACCGTGTGAACGCACGATGTTGGGTCCGGGTACTGATGGTTGTGGTTGATCGACACGAGTGGGCGGTGATGTCACGGGTGGGGTCGTCGTGACGGGTGCGGTGGTCACTGGTGCGGTGGTCGCAGGCGCGGTGGTCACTGGTGCGGTGGTTGCCGGTGTCGTCGTCGCCGGTGTCGTCGTCGGGGGAGCGGTTGTTGCCGGGGCGGTCGTCGCCGGTGTGCTGGTCGTCGTTGTGGCTGTCGTTGTCGGTGGGACGGCCACGGGAGTGCCGATGATCTGGACCTCGCCGATGTTGAACCGACGATCGATCGCATCGAAACGAACCCGCACTCGTCTCGCCCACTGACCGGTGAGCTCCACGTGGGTCCAGGAGTTCCAGGTATTTGTCGGCTGGGGTTCGGCCATCCACTGGAAGTTCTCGCCGGACGCGGTGGTCGAGTACTCGAACTTCACCCGATCGGATCCCTGGGTGAGGTTGCCGACGAAGAATCGAAGCGAGGCCAGCTGGTGGGTTTCTCCCAGATCGAGAACGGCGGTCATCGGGTAGGACGTCGCTCGCCACGGGTTTGGATTCTTCCAGGCTCGTGTGTCGTCGGTTCCCAACTCGCCGTCGATGAGTCGGAATGCCTCCGTGCTGTTGGTTTCGTCAGCCGCAGCGGCGATATCGATTGTCACCGGGTTGGCAGAGGTCGGGCTGGCGATCATCGAGAGCGTCGAGGCCAGTACGGCGAGGACGAGGAGGAGCTTGCGAATTCCTGAAGGGGATGTGGGTGCCATATCGAGACACACCCACCACGCTCAGGAATTGTCCAGTGTTGTGTGCGTCTTTGTTGAACGTCGCCCGCCGGTTGGACGAGTGGATCCGGGTGCGGGCGCCTACCCATACGGTCAGTTCGAGTCGGTGTCCTGCTCAATCGGCGACACAGACCATCACTTCCATGATGTTGGCCTCGGCGTTGCGACGGGTGATGGTGAAGCCGTCGAGCAGTTGAGGCGGTTCGAACGAATGGGCCTTCCAGCCGTCGACCCCCTCCAATTCGATGTCGAACCGCTCCAGCTCCTGACCGTTGAGCGTCGCGGTGATCTCGATGAGTCCAGACACCGGGGTAAAGGGATCCTGTGCTACTCGTATGTCGACCGCAAGAACCGGCTCGTCGAGCGCAACCGACACGGTGACCTCGTTTGGATAACCGGGTTCCCACGCCTCAAAGGTGAACTGGGTGTCCTGCTCGTCGACCAGATCCGCCAGTCGACCCCAACCCTCGTTTTCGCCGACATAGGTCAGTGTGGCGTCTTCGAGCACCGCGCGATGGCCGGAGGGACATCGTGCGCTGGCCACTCCTGGGTTCGGGGTCGGGATGGTGGTCGGTGACGATGTGGTGGGCGGTGGGGTCGTTGTGGGCGTGGGCGTGGGGGTGGTCGGTGGAGTAGTTGTGGCCGGAACGGTGGTAGCTGAGTCTTGAGTATCGGAGTCGTTCTCGGGCGGTTGGCCGTCGGTAGATGGCGTCGAGGAAGGGGCGGTTGTGGCGGTGGTGGTCGTCGGAGCCGAAGTGGTTGTGGAGGGCCCCGTGGTCGTCGGCGGCGAGTCGGGTTGGATCGGCGCAACGGTTGTGAGGGTTGGGTTTGGGTCGGCTACATCGACAGGAGTTGTGGGTGAACGCTGTAGTAGCCACGCTCCGGCGGTCAACCCGGCAAGGACGATGAGGGCTGCCGCCACGGCGAGTCTCGCCCCGCCGGTCGAGTCGGCGGGTGTGAAGCTCGTCGAGTCCGCGGCGGCGGACACATGTTCGAGTCGTTCCTGGTGTGCCTCTCGCAGACGGTCGTCGATGCTCATGACTCTTCTCCCAAGATCGTCGCGAGACGCGCCCGGGCGGCACTGAGGTGTGACGTTGCGGTCGATACCGAACAGTCGAGGACGTCTGCGATTGCAGCGGTGCTCATGTCCTCGGTGTAGAACAACGCAACGACGGCACGTTGCCGGGGCGGCAACGTGCGCACCGCATCCCATACCTCAGGATCGGGAAGGGCGATTTCGGTTGATGGAGGACGCTCCCGGGCGAGACGGGTGCGGATCCGAAGTTCGTGGACGAAACGGCGACGACTCGAGACGGCCAGATTGATCAGCACTCTGCGAAGCCACGCTCCGGGTCGGTCGTATCGGCTCACCTGGTCCCAGCGTCGGTGGGCTCGGGTGAAGGCCTCCTGGGCCAGTTCCTCCGCCACCGCAAGGTCGCCGCATATGGAATGGGCCAACGACACCATGCGGGGGTACTCCACCCGAAAGAAGGCGTCGAAGTCGAGAGAGACCGGGACCTCCTCGACGTGTTGCTGCCGGGCCACCCGCGGGCGCGCCGGAACGATCTGTTCCATCTCCCTTACTCACTCACGAACACCCCGGTTTGTCCAGTCTCGGCGAGATTTCTTTCCGAGTCGGCTCGCCCACACCGTTGAGCTGGGAAAACTCCACCACCGGAACGCGGCACAGCGCTGTTCTAGTCACAGAGATCACGGATCGAGGATTCGAGTCGCGCCGCCCCGAGGTTCCAGTCGGCGTTCGAACGAGTCTGATCGGACTCGCACAGAACGGTCAGCACGGCGATGCGTTGAGAGGTGTTCAGTTCGTCGATGCGATTGGCGACCACATGCCGTCCTTCGGCTGACAGCCGGTCAACCTTGCCTGCGATCGTGGCGGGGTGATCGTCCATATTCTCGTTGGCGATGATCGCTTCGGGGTTCATGATGTTGAGGCCTAGAAGAAAGATCAGTCCGCTGGCGAGCAACGCCGACGAGAGCCAGTGATAGTCGGCCCAGCGGCCTGCGAGCCGTAGTCCAGAGATCACCAGACCGACCACGACCCAGACACTGAACGCCAAGCTGTAGAAGCGCAGAGGGGTCTGACCGTCGTCGGCAACGTAAAGGCTCAACCGAACGAGAGCCACTGCGGCGATCAGAATCGTGAGTCCGATCACGAGGGCGTTGAGGCGTATCGTCGAACGGGAGTACCTCTGGGGCGGAGCGGTCAGAATCCGCAGCGTAAGCAACAGGGCGAGCGTGATTGCGGCTACCCAGAGCAGTTGGAAGAACCCCTGCCGGGCGTAGTTCCGGTAGCTTTCGCCAGCTGCCTCAAGCGTTCCGTCCGCAGCACCGGCCGCGGCGAGCCCTTGAGCGAGTGCGAAGATTCCGAACAGTACGCCGATCGACCCGAGCACGATCTCCACCTGTCGTCGGGTCAGATCTCCGCTGACCACCGACGGTAGAAATGCAGGCGATGTGCGACCCGCCAATTGCAAGAGCGTCACGATGATCACCGACCCAATCGCGATGAGCAGCATGTGATCCAACCCAGTTTCAGCTTCGACGGGCAGTGCGGTGATGAGTGCGAGAAAGACCGGATCAGCGCTGGCCAGCAGCGTGCCGAGACCCAACAGAACCGGTAGGGCCAACAGGGACCCGATCAGGAGGTCCCGGGTGAGACCGCCCGACCCAGACCGGGTCGGAGCCTTCGATCGATCCCGGATCACATCGCTGATGATCACGAACGGTGAGACGACGAGAAGGAGTAGTCCCTCGAGAGCGTCGCCAAACGCAGCGCCGGGACGATAGTTGAGGATCGATCCTTCCCACTGGTGGGCGACTGCCGCGATGATCAATCCGACCGCTGCGATCAGGTTGAACGCCGAGAGCCGGGGATCGGCTCGCACGACCAGCATCATGGCGAACGGAGCCGAGGCAGCGAGCAGTGCGTAACCGCTCGTGCGTCGGATCAACCCGCTGAGTCCGACTACCACCGCGATAGCCAAAAGGGTGAGGGCTACACCTATGCCGTTGCTCACCGGTCGGCGGATTCCCAGATCGAATGCGATTGCGCCAACCACGACCCATACGAGGTGCTGGCGGTTCATCTGAAACGAGAACGAGCCGGCAGGCGGTTTCTTGTCTTCGCTTGGCGCGGGCACGCGGGGTGGGTCAATTTGGGGGGTGGTCGTCATGTCGACGACGGTACGGATCGGATGTGGAGGGGTCCCGTCCATGGTGTGGAGGTCCTGTGATTGTCGTGTTTCCCCAGCCCGGGAGCGGTTTGGTTCGAGTCGATTGACCGCACTTGGAAATGACCGTACATTTGATGAAAGGCCCGCCCTCTCGAAGGAACACACCGATGATTTTTGAACAGCACTACCTCGACTGCCTCTCGCAGGCTTCGTACTTCATCGGTGACGAGACCTCGGGCAGAGCCGTTGTGGTCGACCCGCGGCGAGACATCAGCCCCTATCTCGAGACTGCGGCCCAGCATGGCATGACGATCGAAATGGTGATCGAGACCCACCTCCACGCTGACTTTCTCTCCGGCCATCTGGAGGTTGCTGCCGAAGTGGGAGCGGAGGTGGCGTACGGGTCGAAGGCGACGACCGAGTTCCCAAGCCGCAAGCTTGACCACGGCGAACGGATCGACCTGGGCGAGGTGCGCTTGGAGATCCGTCATACGCCTGGCCACACACCCGAGTCGATAAGCATCGTGGTGTACGAGAACGCCAGCGATGAGATTCCGTACGGTGTGCTGACCGGCGACTGTCTGTTTATCGGCGACGTCGGCCGCCCTGACCTTCTCTCATCGGTTGGCGTGACCGCCGACGAGTTGGCGGGATCGTTGTATGACTCGCTGCACGAGCAATTGATGACCCTGCCGGACCAAACCAAGGTGTACCCCGCCCACGGTGCCGGTTCCGCATGCGGGAAGAATCTGTCAACCGACACCTGGTCGACGATCGGCGAACAGCGCAGAAGCAACTATGCGCTGGCCCCGATGTCAAAGGACGAGTTCATCGACGTGGTCACTACGGGCCAGACCGCCCCTCCGGCCTATTTCAGCTTCGAAGCCAAGCTGAACGGTCAGAACCACGACGTCTTCGACATGGACGAGACCCCCAGCCCGCTCACCCTCGATGAGGTTCTAGGCCACCAGTCGAATGGTGCGGTTGTTCTGGACACCCGCGAACCGGCCGAGTTCGCCGCAGGACACATTGCCGGATCGATCAACGTGGGGCTTTCCGGTCGTTTCTCCGAGTTCTCCGGAGGCATCATCGAACCCGATGTGCCGATCGTGCTCGTCGCTCCCGCCGGTCGGGCCCACGAGTCGAAACTCCGTCTTGCTCGCATCGGATTCGACAACGTCGCAGGTGCACTTACCGATGCCGAGGCTGTCTTGGCAACACCGGGTACTGCGGTCGTGATGCCGCGGGTGGATGTCGAGGAATTCGTCGAGGCCCGAGCGACCGTCGACGGCCTGCAGGTCGTCGATGTCCGTCAGCCAGGCGAAACCGCCAATGGCACCGTCCAGGGTGCTGAGCTCATCCCGTTGACCCTCCTGAACGCTCGCCTTGACGAGCTCGACCCGTCAGCCCCCACCATCGTCTATTGCGCTGGTGGATTCCGTTCGATGATCGCGGCCAGTCGTCTGAAACAGGCCGGATTCGAGCAGGTCAGCGACCTCATCGGCGGGTACGGCGCGTGGAGTTCGGCCGCACCTGCTGCGGTGTAACCACCCGGGCCGATCGTTAGCAGTTGGCGATGAGCCAGATGTTGAACTGAGGTTCGGCCGGTTCGGCCATGTTGAGTCCCTCTTCCATGATGTCGAAGTCGTCGATCTCGGCTCCCTCGAGGAATCGGACGATTCGCCCGATCGCGCCGCTTCCGATGGTCGTTGAACTGCGTCGCCTCATACGTCCATCACTATCACATACCCGTTGCTCACCGATAGTGGTCGCTCGTTCGAAGGTCGGCGAGGTCCACTGCTAGTGTCGCAACACCTCGTGCAGACCGGCTGTCGAAGCGTGCAAGAAGGAAGCGACGGACCATGACCAGACTGACCTCTTCCGACGGCCACGAGTTCGAGGGTTACGAGGTTCATCCCGAAGGAGCGACCGCCTCGGTCGTGATCGTTCAGGAGATCTTTGGGGTCAACGGCCACATCCGCTCGGTTGTCGACCGATACGCCGCGATGGGGTATCGCACGATCGCACCAGCACTCTTCGATCGTGTGCAGCGCAACGTCGAGTTGGACTACACCGCCGAGGGCGTCGCGGAAGGGCGGGCACTTCGGGTCGGTCTCGAATGGGATGACTCGATGCTCGATGTTGCGGCCTCGGTGGCTGCGGTTTCCGATACCGGCCCGGTCGCCGTGATCGGGTACTGCTACGGCGGGTCGATCGCCTGGCTAGCGGCCCACGATCTCCCCATCGCTGCGGCGGTCGGCTACTACGGAGGTCAGATCCACGGCTTCCGGACCAAGAGTCCGGCGGTTCCGGTGATGCTTCACTTCGGCGCTCTCGACAATGGGATCCCGCTCGAGTCGGTGGCCGAGGTGAGCGCGCTCTATCCCGACGTTGAACTGCACGTCTACGAAGAGGCGGCCCACGGCTTCAACTGCGATGCTCGCGCTTCGTATCATCCCGAGTCCGCATCGTTGGCCGGAGGCAGAACCCTGCGGTTTATCAAGGAGGCTGGCGTTGCCTGAGAATCCGTACCGATTTCCGTACCCGTCGCCCGAGCTAGCGTCCGACCATCCTTACCGGGATCTGAACTTCGAACCCAAGACGCCGGCGGAGATGCGACAGGCCGGCATCAGCTTCCGCGATGATCTTCTGACCCGTCGATCGGTCCGAATGATCGCACCCGATCCGGTGCCGCTCGAGTTGATCGATCTGGCGATCGAGGCTGGTTCGTCAGCGCCGTCGGGGGCTCACCGTCAGCCGTGGCGGTTCGTCGTCACCGGCGACCCCGAGGTCAAGCGCAAGATTCGAGAGGCGGCCGAAGAGGAGGAACGCACCAACTACCTCGAGAATCGGATGAACGCCGAGTGGCAAGAGGCGCTGGCACCTCTGGGCACCGACTATCACAAGGAGTTCCTCGAGGTCGCCCCGTGGATCGTGGTGCTGTTCGAGGAACGGTTCGGGATCAACCCCGACGGTTCTCGACGGAAGAACTACTACGTGAAGGAAAGTTGTGGCATCGCGGCTGGCATGTTCATCACGGCGCTTCATCGCATGGGCCTCACGACGCTGACCCACACCCC
Source organism: uncultured Acidimicrobiales bacterium (assembly GCA_937958015.1). Classification (GTDB taxonomy): domain Bacteria; phylum Actinomycetota; class Acidimicrobiia; order Acidimicrobiales; family SZUA-35; genus JABDIY01. The sequence goes on from CALGOA010000178.1 coordinate 41,090, forward strand.
AAGCCCGATGGCGTTCCTGACGAAGGTCCTTGGCCGACCCGACAACGAACGACCCTTCGTTTTGTTTCCAATCGGGTATCCGATGCCGGGGGTGCAGGTGCCCGATCTCGCCCGCAAACCACTCGATGAGGTTCGTGTGATCGTGGGCGACCTTCCCGAATGACGACGCCGCTTGTCGATGGCGACGGTGCCGGGGTCACCCTCAGCTCGGGGCAGTACATCGCCGCGATCCTGTTACGAGATTCGTGTATCTGTTCGGACTGCCGGCGCCCTGCGACGAATGAGCGTTTGCTCGACTCGGCCTCGATCGACCCGGATCTCCGAATCGCCGAGGTTGTAGACGTCGCTGGTCAACGGATCACGGTTCTGTTCTCCGACGGACACCGGGGCCACCACGACCTCGATCTGATCCCAGACGATCTACGAGCGGCGGAACTCTATCCGATGATGGGATACCGGCCGTGGCGCGGCCTGGACGACGACGACTTTGAATTTCGATTCGACACGCTCACGGGCACTACGGCGAATCCCGACGAGCAGTATCGGTGGTTGGACGGCCTGGTGAAGTACGGGGTTTCGATCGTGCACGGAGTGCCGCCGACCGGCGCTGGTCTCGCCGAGCTGGTCCAATCGGTAGGGCCGATACAGGCCACGAACTACGGCGTGATCTGGGATATCGAGGCGACGATCGCTCCGGTCGCTGAAGTTGAAAGTGAACACCAGCTGCGGGTGCACACCGACCTGCCCTACCGATCGGCCGTGCCCGGGGTGCAGTTTCTCCTGGCGGCGGTGACCGACGTCGACGGCGGTGCCTCCACGGTGGTGGACGGGTTCCTCGCTGCCGAGGCCCTGCGGAGAAGTGACCCCGAGGCTTGGCGGCTGCTGACCGAGGTGGAATGGACCTACCCGTTCGTTCGCGAGCTGGTCGAGTTCCGGGGCCAGAGCCCAATCATTTCGATGACCTCCGGGGGTGGATATTCGCAGGTGCGCTGGGCTCCCGATCTTCGGGGCGTGCCGCTGCTTGATGACCAGCCGGCCGGCGAGGTGTACGCAGCCCTGCGCTCATTCGACGAACTTGTCAACGACCCATCCCGTCTCAAGACGATCCGGCTGGATCCCGGGGATGCTCTCGTGATCGACAATCATCGGATCCTGCACGGCAGAACCGCGTTCGAACTCGGTTCATCCGGACGTCGCCATCTGCTCGGGTGTTACGCGGACATGGCGGATGTCCGCAGTCGATTGGCTGTCCTCTCGAGGTAGGAATCAAACCGTCGAACGCCGGGTTGCACCGGGAGTGAACGCAGACGCAGGACTCATCAGGACTACCGGCACCGGCACGATCGGCGAAGCAGCCGATCGGCTCGTGGCCGCAATCGAAGCCAACGAAAAACTGAAGCTGGTGGCTCGGGTGGAGCACTCAGCCGCCGGAGCCAACGCCGGTCTGGACCTTGCGCCAACCGTGCTCGTCATGTTCGGCAACCCGGCACTCGGGACTCCGTTGATGCAGGCGGCCCCCACCGCCGGAATCGATCTCCCGCAGAAGATTCTGATCACCGAGCTCGATGGCGAGCTGGTGACCTTCCACAACGACCCCGCCTACCTCGCCGAGCGCCACGGCGTTCCCTCCGAGGCTCCGCAACTGTCGATCGTGGCCGGAGCGCTTCAGAACCTCGCCAATGTTGCGGCCGGTGTCTAGCCGCCGAGGTACCCATCGATGATGCGGACCAGCGGCCACACACCCGAGGAGTCGTTCGCCAGCAGGCAGTAAGAGAGCGATCCATCGGGGTGTGAACCGGAACGCATCGACACCCCCGCATCCATCCCTTCCAACTGCACCATTTGCCGGTCGGGACCGATCCAGAATCCAAGTCCATAGCCGTGTTTGGCACCCTCGTTGTGAATCGACGTCATTCGGGCCACCAGCTCCGGGCAGACGATGCGCCCGTCGAAGAGGGCAGACCAGAATCGGTGCATGTCGGCGGCGGTCGTGTAAGCGCCGCCATCGCCGGTGCCAATGACCGGTAGATGAAGAACGTTGCTGCGGCCATCGCGGAGGTAACCGCGTGCGGTGTTGGTCGGCAGTCGATCGCTACGAACGAACTCCGTCGCCTCAAGCCCAGCGGGCTCAAAGACGCGGCGGCGTACCTCGTCGTGATAGTTGCCCTCCCCGGCGCCTTCGATGGCCAGCGCCAGCATCACGTATCCGCCGTTGTTGTAGACGAATTCCTCGCCCGGATCGTTCACCTGGGCGGGCTCGGTCAGCATGGGCAGATAATCGGTTGGGCCAAGCAGTCGGTGAATTCCCACGCTCATCACGTAGTCGTCGATGTCACCGAGTTGTTCCTCGTCGAGGTAGTCACCAGCTCCGGAGGTGTGGCTCAGCAGATGCTCGATCGTGACGTCCGGGTGAACGTTGGGCAGCTGCGTCCCGACAACTTCGCGGAGTCGAGTGTCGAAGTTGAGTAGACCCTCCTCGATCATCGAGACCATCGCCAGTGCGGTGAATCCCTTCGTTGCACTTGCCGTGGCCATCAACGAATCGATCGCGATCCTGCGTCCCTCCGCCCGGTCGGCCAACCCGGTCGCCGAATTCAGCAGCGGCACACCGTGACGATGGACGGTGGCCACGCCGGAGAACCTGTTGGCGTCGATGGCCATCCTGAGTTCCGCGACGAGCTCATCAGGACTCATTCGTGTTCCCGCCATCGATCACCATTCGCCAAGTTTGACACCTACGATCAACACCGGCCGAGGAATTGGGGTTGCCAGCGGGCGGTCGCGTCACGCTGTGAGGATCACGCGACTACGTGGCGGGCCCGGCAACCACCGGGCTGAACCCGTAGGGCAACTCCAGCCGGTGTTGGGCCAGAAGTTGGGTGTCGCTCAGAAGCTCCTCGGTTGGACCGTCAGCGACGACCCTGCCTCCGCTGATAATCACCGAACGGGGACACAGTTCCAGGGCGAGCGGTAGGTCGTGAGTGATGATCAACTGCGTGAGCGGCAGCGACTTCAGGAGGTTGGTGAGTTCGCGTCGTCCGGCCGGATCCAATCCGGAGGTTGGTTCGTCCAGGACCAACAGGTCGGGATGCATCGCTAGAACCGTCGCAATAGCGACCCGGCGTTTCTCCCCGCCACTGAGGTGATGGGGCGTACGTTCGGCGAAGTCCGACGCATCGACCGCGGCCAGCGCTTCAGCAACCCGCTCGGCCTGCTGAGCCTTGTCGAGGCCAAGGTTGGCCGGTCCAAAGGCCACGTCTTCCCGCACGCTGGGCATGAACAGCTGGTCATCGGCGTTCTGAAAGACCATGCCAACCCGGCGTCGGATTTCGCCCAGGTTTTCCTCGTTCAGCGGGATGTCGTTGACATTGATCGAGCCACGTTGAAGTTCAAGTACGCCGTTCAGGTGCAGGGCGAAGGTTGTCTTGCCCGCTCCGTTCGGGCCCAGCAGGGCTACCCGTTCTCCCGAGTGGACCGACAACGAAAGCCCGTCCAGGACCTCGTGACCGTTCGGGTAGGCGAAGGAAAGATCGGTGACGGTGAGGGAGTTCGCGGTGCTGTGCATGGGCCGTCCTACAGGATGATGAGGGCGACGAGCGCCAGAGAGATCGAGACGACCGGAGGCGTCAGGCTGCGGGCCCAGTCGGTCGGGGAGGCGGGTTCGTGTTCCATCTGCGGCATGGTGCCGCTGAAGCCGCGGGCCAACATGGCGCTGTGCACCCGTTCGCCCCGTTCGTAGGACCGAACGAACATCGCTCCGGCGGCCGAAGCGATCGGTTTGGCCTGCCACAGCCACCGGGGATCGTGACCCCGAGCGGTCATGGCCACTCGCATACGCCCCATCTCTTCAACGATGAGGTCGAGATACCGGAACATGAAGGCAACGATCGAGACCACGATCGGGGGCATGCGTAACCGGCCCAGTCCCCGGACGACCTCGGAGATGGGTGTGGTCCCCGCCAGAATCAGACTGGCTCCGGTACCGAGCACACTCTTGGCGATCACGTTCCAGCTGGCCCAAAGGCCCTCGGTTGAAAGACTGAGGCCGAACAGGTCGGTCTTGTCGCCACCTGCGATGAACGGAATGAACACCGCAAAAGCGACGAACGGCAGCACCGCGGCGAACCGGGTGAGCGCCTGACGGGGTCGATAGCCAGCGATCGCCAGCAGGCTGAGGACCACAACCGCATCGATAGCGAACGCCCACACGGCACGCCGGGGAGTGAGGGCAACGCCAACGGCGAACAGGAAGGTGCCCACGATCTTCGCTTCGGGCGCGATTCGGTGAAGGGGCGAATCGGTGTGAAGCAGGAGATGTCGATGGGCGCCGGCCATCGACTAGACCGTGGCTGTCTCTCGGGATTCGCTTCGGCGTCGCGGTCCCATCGTGAGGAACAGTCCGTAGCCGACGGCCAGTGATATCGCTCCACCCGAGAAGCCGGCGATGGCGAGGCTTACCGATTCGTTGGCAACGCCGGTGGTGGCGTAGTCGGCGAAGATGCTGCTGTCGAGAGCGTGGTCGGTGGCCTGGTCGGCGAAGCCGGTGTCCTCGGCGACGGTCTCGAGGCCGTCGGGGGAGTCCACGGCGAACTGGCTTACGACGGTGGCCATCACCACGGCGGCGAGGATTCCACCCGCCACGAAGGTTCGCATCGGAACCGGGGTCCGGTCGGCGAAGGTGGAGCGTTTCAGATCGCGCACTCCGTAGACGAGGTCGGGTCGGCTGGCCAGGACGGCGCCGATCGCCAAGGCGCTGATGAGCCCCTCTCCCACACCGATCAGGAGATGCACTCCGACCATGGCGGTGAAGACGTTGTCGAAGTCGATCGGAGCGGTGGCACCGAACAGCCACTCGACGCTGAATGCCATCGCTGAGAGCACCACCGAGGCCGCCGCGGCCAGCCCGGCGGCGCCGACGATGCCGCCTGCGTTTCGGGGCATCAACTTACGGGCCAGCAAGAAGACGGCGTACCCACCGAAGGAGGTCACGATCGCCATGTTCAGCACGTTGTAGCCGAGAGCGCTGAGGCCGCCGTCGGCGAACAGCAGCGCCTGCACGACCACCACGATGGTGACGACCAGTGCACCGGTGGCCGGTCCCAGCAGGATGGCCGCGAGGGCTCCGCCGAGAAGGTGGCCGGTGGTGCCCGATGCGACGGGAAAGTTGAACATCTGGGCCGCAAAGATGAAAGCGGCCGCGATTCCGGCCAGGGGAACCTGCTTGTCCTTCAGTTCACGACCGCTCTGGCGTAACGCAGCGCCCACGATGACGACGCTGATAAACGCCGTGGCGAAGGCAACGGGGGCAGAAAGAAAACCGTCGGGAGCATGTAGCGCGAGGAGCATGAAGCCCTCCTGAGGAGCTTGTACCGCACCGCGGGGTGTGCGGCTGGGCGGGGGGAGGATTCGACCCTACGAGGGGCGCAGTCGTTTTTGCAAACCGTTCGCAAAAAGGCCCCCGGACGGGGACGCGTGTGGTTGGGTGAGAGCCCACAAGTGGGCCTGCACCATCCGATCGCAAGGGGTTAGGCGCCTTCGAGGCCGTGGATGATCATGGCGGCGAACGCCCGGATCTCCTTTTCACCCATCGGTTCGTTGCGGATCATCTTCCGAAAGAAGAATGGCCCTTCGACGAAATCCAGCGCCAGGTCGAGATCCAGATCCGGCCGAAGCTCGCCGCGGCCTCTGGCAAGCTCGAGCATCGTCTTTATGGGAGTCATGCGCAGCTGCATCATCTCCTGATGCACCCGGTGCAGTTCGGGATCACTGGCCGCGGCGGCGATCACCCCCATCATGGTTCGCTGCATCGAATGATCGTCGATGAACGGCAACACGGACTGGATGAACTCTTCGATGTCGCCCTTCAGGGAGCCGGTATTCGGGGTGGGGAACGGCGTCACCATGCAGTCGATTGCGTTGATCAGCAGTTCATTGCCGGAGCTGAAGTGCCGGTAGATCGTGGTCTTGGCCACGCCGGATCGTTTGGCCACTGCGTCGACGGTAAAACCCTCGACGCCGTCGGTGGACAGCACTTCCTGGGCCGCGGCAAGGGCCTTTTCTCGTGCTTCTGTACTGAGGGGACGAGCCATAACAGTTCCTAACCGTAGCGATTCGACAGTGATTCCCGAACACCAGCTGTGGTATGAAGCCCAATTAAATAGCGGGTGTCAATGTGACGTTTGTCAATTTGCTTGCCTTTGGGGCGTGACTGGGGTTGAATTCACTACGTTGTCGTAGCGTAATGAATTTCAGGACTCGCCCCGACTTCATCGCCCAGACCCACTGCCCAAGAAACGGGAGACCCGCATGTACGCAAAGATTGGACGTTGGTGTTTCAACCACCCCTGGCAAGTAATCGGGGGATGGTTATTCATTCTACTTGTGGCAGTTGGATCGATCGGGGCCATAGGTCCCTCCTACGACGGGACGTTCGAGATCCCCGAGTCCGAGTCAGCCGACGGGTTCACCATCATCGATGACAGCTTTGGGGGACTCGGATCGGGTCTCCAGGGTTCGATCGTGTTCGAGGCCGAGCAGGGGGTCACCGATCCCGAAGTGCAACAGGCGATCACGTCATACATTGACGAGATCCTGACCGAGACCGGACCGAACGACGAGTTCGCCGGGATGCAGATTCAGTCTCCGTACGATCCCGGAAACGAAAGCCAGATCGCCATACAGGGCGAGCGGGCCGGACAGATCGCGTACGCACGGGTGAGCCTGCCGCAAACGACCGACCAGAACGCAGCATCCGCAATGGGCGTCGAGATGCACGAGCGGATCCTCGAGGGTGAACTCAGCCAGATCGACGGGCTCCGCGTCGAAATCGGCGGTGCCGCACTGGGCGAGTTTGAACCGCCCGAGTCGGAGCTGTTGGGTCTGGCCTTCGCAGTTGTCGTGTTGATCGTCGCAATGGGATCGGTCGTAGCGATGGGTACCACCATCGGCGTCGCTGTCATCGGCGTCGGTATCGGCGGAATATCGATCGCATTGCTGTCGAACATCACTTCGGTTCCCGACTTCGCCAGCACGATCGGCCTCATGATCGGTCTGGGTGTGGGTATCGACTACGCCCTGTTCATCGTCACCCGTTACCGGGAAGCACTGCGTCAGGGATTCGACCCCGAGGGTGCAACCGCAGTTGCCATCGACACCGCAGGCCGTTCGGTCATCTTCGCCGGGGCCACCGTTGTGGTATCGCTCCTGGGTCTGCTTCTCGTAGGCCTGCCCTTTATCTCGGGCCTCGGTTATGGCGCTGCGATCACCGTTGCGGTCGTAATGGTTTCGTCGGTCTCGCTGCTGCCGGCTGCGCTCGGCCTGGTGCGGGAAAAGGTCAACGTCACCCGCTGGAGGGGAATGATCGCGGCCGGGTTCATCTCGATTGCGCTGCTCGGTCTCGGCCTCAGCATTCAGCCCTTCTTGATCGGGCTCCCGTTGGCCCTGGTGATCGCGATAGCCGGCTACCTCCCCTTCGCAGGGCCACTGAAGAAGCAACTTCCGCCCCGCAAGGAAATCGCCATTCGCGACACCGTCTGGTATCGCTGGAGCCGCCGAATTCAGGCAAACCCGTGGCAGTGGGCGATCGGGGGAACCGCTCTGTTGCTGCTCCTCGCCGTGCCGCTGCTGTCGCTCAACATGGGCTTCTCAGATGAAGGCAACTTCCCGGAGGAGACGACGACCCGTCAGGCCTACGACCTTCTCGCCGAAGGATTCGGTCCCGGCTCCAACGGACCGTTCCTCATCGCCACCGAGGTTTCCTCGCCAGAGGACCTCGGAACACTCGCCGGACTTGTTGAAACCCTCAACGGCACCGACGGTGTGGACTTCGCAGCCGGTCCCATCCCCAACGATCCGGCCAATCCTTCCGCCGCACTGATCCAGCTGCAGCCAACCACATCCCCGCAGGACATCGAGACCGAGGAATTGGTCAAGACCCTACGCGAGGACGTGATCCCCACGGCCGTGTCCGGATCGGAGCTGAGCCCCAAGCTCACCGGCCTCACCGCAGCCAACATCGACTTCACCGGATTCCTCAGCGGACGGATCATCCTGTTCTTCGCAGTGGTCCTCGCCCTCAGCTTTTTCCTCCTGATGGCGGTCTTCCGCTCGATCATGGTGCCGCTAAAGGCCGTGGTGATGAACATGCTGAGCATCGGCGCCGCCTACGGCATCGTGGTTGCGGTCTTCCAGTGGGGCTGGTTCGGCAGCGTGTTCGGCATCGAGGGTGCGCCCATCGAACCCTTCATTCCCATGATGATGTTCGCCATCGTCTTCGGTCTATCGATGGACTACGAGGTGTTCCTGCTCTCCCGGGTGAAGGAAGAGTTTGAGCGCACCGGCGATCCGGTGAACTCGGTAGCGGACGGCCTCGCCATGACCGCCCGGGTCATCACCGCCGCCGCAGCGATCATGGTGGTCGTGTTCGGTAGCTTCATGTTCGAGGACAATCGAATCATCAAGCTGTTCGGTCTCGGACTCGCCACCGCCGTCTTCATCGACGCCACGCTGGTTCGTATGCTCCTGGTTCCCTCAACGATGCAGCTTCTCGGTGCCCGCAACTGGTGGCTGCCGGGGTGGCTCGATCGGATCCTCCCCAACCTCAACGTTGAAGGTGAACATCACGAGCCCCCGACGCCCAGCACCGACGAGGACCCGACGGCCGACCCCGACCGGCACGCGGCCCTCGTCTAAACCCGCCTCAACTCCTCCCCGTCCCGGCCGAACCTCCCCGAACCGCTCGAATCGAGCACCTCGGGGAGGTTCGGCGCGTTCGGGGTTGGTTCGGGCGGGTTCGATCAGCGGCGATCGGCCCGGATGTGACGCTTTGTGCACCGAGGCAGATCGTGCGGAATGATTGATGGCATGTGGGATGTTCTCCGAACGTGAGGTTTGAGTCGACACCACAGAATCGCCAGCTGCGACTGTTGGCGTTCGCTCTCGTGTTGTCGATGTCGACGTGGTTCTCGACGGCCGCTGTGCTCGGTCAGCTGCGCGAGGCGTGGGACCTGACCAGTGCCCAGGCCAGTTGGCTCACGATCGTGGTGCAATTGGGATTCGTCGCAGGTGCAGTGTCATCGTCGGTGTCGAATCTGGCCGACCGGATCGCACCCCTGCAGCTCGTCTTTCTGGGGTCGGCCGGAGCCGCCGTCGCCAATGCGTCGATCGCTTTCGTCGATGGCTTCGGTCCCGCCGTAGTCCTGCGGTTCATCACCGGAGCCTTCCTGGCCCTGGTCTACCCGCCGGCCCTGAAAGCGATGTCATCGTGGTATCGCACCGGCCGTGGCCTGGCGCTTGGTGTCATGATCGGAGCTCTGGCGGCAGGGTCGGCGTTGCCTCACCTGTTGAACGGTCTGGGCGGCCTCGACTGGCGACTCACGTTCCTCCTGGCCTCCGGGCTCACCCTGCTGGGCGGATCCGTCGCCTCCCGATTCGGTGTGCCCGGTCCCCACAGCTCGGCTCCTGCGGTATTCGATCTCAGCCAAATCGGACTGATCGTGCGGGACCGAAAGTTTGTGCTGGCCAGCATCGGCTACTTCGGCCACATGTGGGAGCTCTACGCAATGTGGGCGTGGATGGCGGCGTTCTATTTCGATGTACTCGGCTCCACCCGTCAGGCCAGTTTCGCGGCGTTCTCGGTGATCGCAGCCGGGGCCGCCGGGTCGGTCTACGCAGGCCTGGTCAGCGACCGACGCACACGATCCGAAGCGGCGGCACTGGCGCTGCGATGGTCAGGTTCGGTTGCGGTGGTGGCCGGGTTCCTGGTGGATGCACCGCGGCCGATCGTGATGGCCATCGGTCTCGTGTGGGGGTTCTGGGTCGTTGCCGACAGCGCCCAGTTCTCCACGATCGTCACCGAAACCTGCCCGCCGGCCTACATCGGCACTGCGCTGACGATCCAGCTCGCCGCCGGTTTCGTCCTGTCGGTCTTCACCATCTTCCTCGTGCCCGTGATTCGTGACGCCCACGGCTGGGGCTGGGCGTTCCTGATGTTGGCGCCCGGTCCACTGATTGGAATGTGGGCGATGCGAGCGCTTCGTATGGGCCCCGAACCCGAACCGGTGGTCGAGGCTCAACCCGAGGTCTTCGTCAGCCCATTCTTCTAGTAACAAAAGGGACAGGCTCCATCGTTACGTAACGCCGGAGCCTGTCCCTTTTGTTACGGTTGGCCGTCGAGTTCGTTCCGGGCGGTGGGAGTCAGTGCTGGTCAGTGGCCTCTTCCGAAGCCCGTACAGCACGCCGCCAATGAGGAACCCGATCGATGGCGATTGCTGCGTTCATACCTTCAGCGTCTGCCCCGAGGATCGGTTGGACTAGGGACCAAAGTCCCGACGGCGGGCTAGCGGTCGACCGGTTTCTCGGGGAGGAAACTGCCGCACCGATGGTTGAGCGTCTCGATGATCCCGTCGGATCGTTTCGTTCCCATCACCGACACCGTGGCGGTAGCGAGGGGAAAGAAGCGGCCGTCCTGGGCGGGTAGCCCCAGCCAACGGGCCACAAGAATCGATAGCAGGTGTCCGTGGGCGAATACCAGCACCTCGCCGTCGATCGAACCAGCCAGCGAGATGAAGTCGTCGGCTCGGCCCCCGACGTCCTCAGCCGTTTCGCCGTTGCCAACGCCGTCGGCCCACTTTGACCAACCCGGACGTTCCGCAACGATCTCGGCGTTGGTGCGGCCCTCTACGTCGCCGTAGTCCCACTCGAGCAGTCGATCGTCGATCTCGGGGCTGAACCCGGCGAGCGCAGCGGTTTGGCGGGCCCGTTGCAGCGGGGAGGAGAAGACCCGTTCGAAGTCCCACTCGGCCAGGGTGTCGGCAGTGGCACGGGCTTCGTTCTCGCCATTGGCGGTGAGGGGGATATCGGTGCGGCCGGTGTGTTGGCCGTTCACCGACCATTCGGTTTCGCCATGACGAACCAGCACCAGCCTCGTAACCATGCGTGCACCGTACACCCCCCAAAAAATCGTCGGGCCGACACATCCAATGTGCTCCTCCGACGCCAGAAACTCCGAATGTGCCCCACCAACGACAGAACGGTTTGTCCGGACAAGTAGTGTTTGGTTCCATCACTTGGATCACCCATTCCACGAAGTGATAGGTTCTAACTCGAATTCGAAAAGGGGACCCCGGTATGACCCGTCTGGGCTTTTTGCTTGACAGTGACAACTGCATCGGCTGCCACGCCTGCACCATTGCGTGCAAGAGCGAACACGACGTGCCGCTGGGGGTGAATCGCACCTGGGTGAAGTACATCGAAACCGGAACGTTCCCGAACGTCGCCCGCAAGTTCAACGTCATGCGCTGCAACCAGTGCGAAGACGCCCCCTGTATGACGATCTGCCCCACCTCGGCGCTGTACCGGGCCGACAATGGTGTGGTCGATTTCCAGGATGACGACTGCATCGGTTGCAAGAGCTGCATGAACGCCTGCCCGTACGACGCGCTCTACATCAACCCGGAAACCAACACCGCTCACAAGTGCAACATGTGTAACCACCGCATCGAGGTGGGCCTCGAGCCGTCCTGTCAGGTGGTCTGTCCTACCGAGGCCATCAAGATCGGCGATCTCGACGATCCGAACTCCGAGATCAGCCGCATCATCGCCCGCGACGATGTGGCGGTCCGGGCACCCGAGCAAAACACCAAACCCAAGGTGTACTACCGGGGTGCCGACCAGGCGTCTCTGGACCCCACCCGAACCGCCATCGCCAACGACGGCATGATCTGGGCCGACACCCTGGCCGGAAACATGAAACGGCACCCCACCGTTCCGGTCACCCTGGGTTCCAAGCCGTCCGATCTCGACGGGGTGATCGCCCGCACCGCCTACACCACCTCCCACATAATGACGTGGAAGGAAAAGGTCTCGGGCTATCTCGTCACCAAGGCGGTCGCCGCTGGTGTCATGCTCGTCGCCGCCCTTATGGTTCTGATGGGGCATAGCGGCGAACAGGCCGCAGTCGGCGTAGTTCCGCCCATCGTCGCAGGACTGTTCCTCGGTATCACCAGCGTTCTGCTGATCGCAGATCTCAAACAGCCCGGCCGTTTCTACTTCCTGCTGACCAAGGGCAACTGGAGCTCGTGGCTGGTGAAGGGGGCGTACGTTCTCATGTTCTTCGGTGCCGTGTGTGCGCTGTGGTTCCTCGGTGGCCTGCTCGACAGCGGCGGCCTGCTGAAGGTGCTGGCCATCCCGGCCGTCCTGGGAGCGGCGGGAACCGCTGGGTATACGGCGTTCCTATTCGGGCAGTGCGAAGGTCGGGACCTCTGGCAGACACCACTGCTCCTGCCGGTCCTGTTGGCTCAGGCCGTCACCGCCGGCGGCGCTACCTACGCCATTCTCGATGTCTTCATGGACCTGCCCGAAGTGGCGGCCGTGCGTTGGGTGCTGCTCGGAGGCGTGATCGCCACAGCGGCTCTGATCGCCATCGAACTCACATCCAAGGGCAGCCGTCACGTCGAGTTGGCCGTTCACAGCATGACCCACGGCCAGTACGCCCAGCAGTTCTGGATCGGTGGGATCCTCGTGGGGCTGGTCGCCCCGGCCGCACTGGTGATCGTGGCCCTCGCCACCGACATGGGTTCACCGATTCTGGCCGCCCTCGCCGGGATCCTCGCACTCGTTGGAATGTTCGCCTACGAAGACAGCTTCGTCCGCGCCGGCCAAAGCGTGCCCCTGTCGTGACTCTTGCCTGCGCTCGCCTCCGGGGAGTACGTGGCGCACGCGCCCGTAGTCGGACCGTTCGCTGCGCTCGGTCTCCGGTTACTTCGGTCGGGTCGCTCCGGCCACGTTGCACGGAGCCGACGCAGACGCTGCGTGCTGCCTTTCAAACGCCGGGGGCTGCTTT
>CALGOA010000179.1 GCA_937958015.1 uncultured Acidimicrobiales bacterium
CGCCAACACCGACGCCGGGCAGGACCTCGACGGCATCCTCGCCAACACCACCGCCGGGCGGACCCTCGCCTACAGCCTCGCCAACACCGACGCCGGGCAGAACCTCGCCTACAGCCTCGCCAACAGCGCCGCCGGGCGGACCCTCGCCTACAGCCTCGACGACACCGACGCTGGGCGGACCCTCGCCGTCAGCCTCGCCAACACCGACGCCGGGCGGACCCTCGCCGCCGGCCTCGCCAACACCGCCGCCGGGCGGAACCTCGCCTACAGCCTCGCCAACACCGACGCCGGGCAGGACCTCGCCGTCAGCCTCGCCAACAGCGACGCTGGGCGGACCCTCGCCGCCAGCCGCGACAACCCCGGGCAGCACCTCGCTGTTTCGGTTGTTGTTCAGTTTCAGCTTCTTCTTGGTGTGCTTGCGGGTGTGGCAGCGGTTGTGGTGTTCGTGGCCGGTGTCGCCACCCAAGACGAAGAGGATGAAGACGAAGACGTAGATCAGGCGGTAGCGGTCGCTCATATTTCTCAGGAGGGTTTGAAGGCCTCGGGGCCGTTGTTTGAGGCGTTCGCTACCGCCCTTGAACGGGTGAGTGATCACCCTGATGTTGGGCTGAGCGGCAAGGACCAGGAGGAATTGCAGCCGCTGCTTGGGGCGTTGCGGTCCTACTACACCTCGAGTGTCGAACTTGAGCGGGAGTTGATTGAACGACCTGTGAAGTTGATCGCTGAACGGTTGGCGGATCGACTGGTGTTTGGTGACGCGGCGCGGGACAAACTGGTCGAGCTGGGAGCAGAGCCAGAAGAAGCGGTGCAAGCCATTCTTGACGCGTTGAGTTCGTTGGCGGCCACGGTTGGTGATACCTGGTCAGAGAACGACGCCGGCTCCCTCGTCGAGCAGGGCAAACCGATCGATGATGTCCGAACGGCCATCGCTGAGGTCGGCCACAAGGTTGACGCCGCTGGGGTTGAGGTAGCCAAGATCCGCAAAGATCTCGACGATCTGCGAAACGAACGACGACCCGTAGAGCCTGAACGCAGTGGCGAGCAGGTCGACGTCGGCAAGGAGATCGTGAAGGGTGCTGCATCCGGTGTCGGGAAACAAGCGGCTGAAAAGGCGGTACCGGAATTGCTCCGCTTGTATAGCCGTGTACTGCCTGCCTGGGATGGGGTAACGGCCAGATTCCTCGAATTCATCACCGAGCTGACCAAATGGTTCCTCAGCTAGCGACTCGACTCTATTGTTGAGCGTTTGTTGATGGGGGTGTAGGGTTGGTGCTGCGAGCTGATGGCTAACCGCCTCCCAGCCGCCGATCAAAGAAGACCGCTCGCGCCTATTTCCTTTCCTCGAAAATTGTGAAGTAGTACGGGCGGTTTTCTGATTGCCATTAGCGCTCTGGTATCAGATGTCGTCGCCCTGGCGACAACCAGGCGCTGCTATCGGGATGCGAGCCCAGTTAGTAGCGGGATGCCAAGGGCAACTGCTACCCCGCCCGCGATGAGCCAGTACGGTCCGTACCAAATAAGAAACTGGGCGAATGAAATTGTTTTGGTTGGTCGCCGCATCCCAACGAAAAACCATGCGAATAACTTGAGCGCGAACAACATGAGGCCAACCCAGACCATCAGTGCTCCTACTTGGTTGGCTGTTGTAGCGATGTCCATGATTGGAACCGAGCCTTTCGGGGTCGTCTACATGGGTTGTAGGCACTCTGTGTGACATGGGTGGCGGCAGATTTGAAGCGTTCGACCTCGACACGACTGGATGGTTGGTTTGGGTGGCCTGTGGGTCCGGGGAAGTGTTGTTTTTGGGCGCTGAGGGCGTCTGGGTGATCTGTTGAGGGGTGCTGGGTCTAGAGTTGTGGGCGATCAGGGAAATAGGGATGGCCTTGTTATAGGGCTTGAGATGCGGAGTGGGGATTATGGCGGTTCGGCGGCGTGGCGGTTATTGGCCACTATTGATGTTGGTAGTGGCGGGTTTCGGGGTGGTTGGTTGTGGGCAGACCGATGGCCAGGTCGACGTGGCCGCTGAACAAACGGTGAGCACACCTGACAGCGATCCTGCCACCGATAACGGTGATGGCGATGGCGATGACGGTGAGGTGGCTGCGCCGGTTACGACAACGACGGTGGCGTCGACGACGATGATGACGTTGACCGATGTCGAGTTGGACGCGGTGGTGGCGTTCGACGAGCTGCTCGATGAGGAGTCCGAGGACTACGATTTCGACGCTCAGAACGACGAGGAGTATCTACGTGAACGCAACGCTCTGATCGAAGCGGCGTTCGGGGTTGATACCTCGCAGTTCCTTCCTCCGTTTACGGTGTTCCACAGTCCCGATCGGATGGTCACCCAACTATGGATGGATGACCCTGTCGATCCTCAATCGATCGGTCCGGGAGGGGTAACGGTGATGGTCGATGACGTCGCTGTGTCGCTGCCGTGGTGGTACGACGGTGGGAATCTCCGGTGGTCGTGGCCCTCTGCTATCCGACCTGAGAACAATCTGGGTCTCACCAGTGACGATCTTGGCCCGCAACTGCGTGTGGGGGAGTCGTGGGACCTTCCGACCGAGGGGTTAGCGGTGGTGGCACCCGACGCGATCATTGTGTACGACGAGTCCGCAACAGTGGTTGGCCATATTCCAACTACGACACTCGGGCCCGATGATGGGACGATCACTGATTGGTTTACCGCAGCCGGGCGAGACTTGGCGCTCGGGGGTAACAGTGTCCCGTACAACGAAGATGTGTGCGTGAACTTTAACGCTGGGCTCGAAGCGTGCACCGTCGATGGTGTCGCTGAACTACTCATAGACGGCCAAATAGTGGCCGGTGTTGACGACTGGGCACCGCTGCTGGCACCGGACGGGATCGCTCAAAGCGAACAACAGGGCTGGTTGCTTCAGCCACAAGCCATCACCGAGGCTGCCTACAACCCCGACACCTCGACATGGATCTTGCGGTGGGAGGGCGTGCTCAACGATGTTGACTGCTGGCGAGAAAACACGCTGCTCCTTGACGACAACGGGTTACGCCATCTCAGCGGCGGACCGATCAATGCTGTGCCGCCGGCGACACCGATTGGATGGGTAGGAAACGCCATTGCCTACGGCATCCACGACACCGAACCAACCGCGTGTAGCCCCGGCTCCGACATCAAAGCCATCTACCTCGACTACCCCGACGGCACCACCACCACTGTCATCGAAGGTGTCTCACCACACCAAGCCCTCACGTTCACCACCCCAACAAACAACTAGCCCACCTCCAGGCCCTGGGAGGTCGAGTCGAATCGATTCGTCGCGTCGAGAGCGGCGGGCGACGGCGCTGACTCCTATGATCGGTGTTCGTGCACCTCATCAGCTCGACGACAGATGCGGCCCTGGATCCCCCGTTGTCGTTTCGCGCCCATGAGGTACGAACGGGTTCCCCAGACGGTGCTCGTTCAGACTTCGAGCAAATGGTCACGCAACTCGTCGCTGCAACGACACCTGGAGTGCGCTCGGTGAAGGCGAACCCAGGGGATTGGGGAATCGATACCTTCGTGGGTGAGCTGGATCGCTCCGGCCGAGCGTCCGTGTGGCAGTCGAAGTTCTTCATAGATGGTGTCGACGACTCCCAGAAGAAGCAGATCCGAGAGGCGTTCAAGTCAGCTGTTGTGGCCGCAGAGGAGCATGGCTACGAGCTCGACACGTGGATCCTCTGCATCCCATGCTCTATGGACGGTCCAGCTACGGCGTGGTGGGATCGGTGGCGGAAGAAGCAGACGAAGGAGAATGGCCTACTGATCGTGCTCTGGGACGAAACCGAGTTGCGGAAGCGCATCCTGTCTTCCGAAGGGGACAGGGTCCGGCTGCACTTCTACGGACGATCCCCCGAGGCCGCGGCTGACGAGCGCGAAGTTGCTGATATTCCCGACGAGAACGATCTGGACTCGACGTTGTTTGTTCGACAGCTGACGGAAGCTGGACACACCGAAATGGATTCAGCTAAGCGTGAATTCTTCAACGCCGAGCTGATCGCGCGTGAGGTGATGGACAAGGGGATTCCTGACGAGTTGAAGGCGCTCGCCGCTGCGGATGCGGGAGTGCACGCCATCTGGGAGCACCGCTTCAACTTGGCATGTGTGACCACCGAGGGCCGCCAGCTGCCGACGCTTCACGCAGACGTCATGGCTGACATCCGAAGCGAGAAGGCATCGTTGATGCCTCGATTGACCGCAAACATCGTTTATGTCTGCGGGATTGCTCATCGAGTCGTTGAAGATCGCCGAGCAGGCTGGGTCCGCGATTGGCGAGATGTGGCATCCATTCACCTGGCTGAGAACGATACGCCGGATGAGGTGCAACATGGTGACTGAGAACGCTATTGACCTGGGCGATATTGCATTTCGGCCTGAGGACGACCCGGTCTTTCGAATGTCCCAACTCCTGCTGCTACTGGACGAACTCCAAGCAGAGCCGACGACGCTCGACCGATTGACCTACTACGACTTCTTCGCCGAGAGTCCGTACCTCCTGTTCGCTGAGGACACTCCCGAACGGACGGAGCTGAGATTGGCAGGTTTCGAGTCGTCGACGCTCTCGTACCTTTCACCGGCTCAGCGCTTCGTCACGAGACAGGAGCGTGTCGGCGGAGACCTCGCTGCGCTTGTTGCGTATCACCTCGCTGATGTGAGCGTCGTGGACCGCTCTGCCGCGTTCGAAATAACGATTCAAGGCGCAGAGCTTTCGGCGCGGCTTCGGGCGATGTACGCCGATGCCTACAGGACGTCAGCTCGACATGTGATTCGGCGACTGCGACGGCTTTCCAATAGGCGGCTTCATGAGGAAGCTCGCGGGTCGATGGATCCTGACGGTGAGCGGTTCTGGGCTGTGGCGAATTGGGACGAGGACTCGTCATGAGCACCAACGTCGAAGAGCAGCAACGTGGAATTCGCATCCTGCGGCTCCATCTTCAGGGCACTACCAAGCCGTACGACGTCGACTTCCGTGGTTCCAACGGCGAACATCGTCCGCTCGCGCTGATTGCTGGCCCTGTTAGTACCGGCAAGTCTTCGATATTGGAGTTCGTGCGCTATGGGCTCGGAGGTCGACGGCACCCAGAGCACGAGGAGGTACTTGCCCAAGTATCGGCTTGTCTCGTCGAGATCGACCTTTCGGGTGAAACCCATGTCGTGAAGCGGACCGTTGGCCGACCATCCACCGTTGCAAGCGTGTACGCGGGGAGCCTCGAGCAAGTTCTCGAAGGCTCGGTTGTTGGCGTCAACCGACCCTTGGAGCCGGCTGGCGACAGCGAATCGCTCAGCTCTTTCGTGCTATCCGGGCTCGGCCTCGAAGGTGTTTCTCTGAAAGAGGCACCGACGCAAGAAGAATCAGCCGCCGATCCGCTGAGCATTCGCGACCTACTGTGGTTGGCCTACATGCCCAACGAGCGTCTGGACGACAAGAATCTACTGTTCGAATCAAGCCACATGAAGTCGATCAAGCTGCGTCAAGTTATCGACGTGGTCTTCAACGTGCACGATCATCGGCGGGCAGAGCTGGCCGATCGAATCAGCACAATGGAGGCCGACTCGGCCCGGCGCCGCTCAGACTTGGCCTCAGCAACGATGTTCGTAGAGGAGCAGGAGCCTCGTTCGGAGGGGCACCTTCAAGTTGAGCTTGGATTGGTCGAGGATGAGCTCGCTGAAGCTGTATCTCAGGTCGGCCAGGTTGAGGCGACGATTCGGAAGGCAACAAGCTTCGCAAGCGGGATTCGCAACCGTCACCGCCGAGCGGCTCAGAACGCAAGTGTTGCCGCAAGCGAACTCCGAGACAAGAGAACGTTGGTGCAGCGGCTCAGTCCGCTTCGAGCACAGTACTCCGAGGATCTTCGCAAGCTGACCATGCTTGTGGATGCTCACTCGCTTTTTGACCCCTTGCATGTGACGGTGTGCCCGAGCTGTTTTTCGTCGCTTGCCGGCGTCGTGAGAATCGTCGACGCGGCATGCGGTCTTTGTGGAACAGAGATACCTGATGGTGAAGACCTGAACCTTGGCAACGCCGCGGCGAGGAAGCTCCGAGAGCTCGGTGCAGATCTTGAGCTTGCCAATGGGGGTGGACCGTCTGGAGCCTCAGTGCCGAGTTCCACTGCAAGTGACATTGTGTCTGCACACCTTCGATCGACGCGGGCGCGCCTGAACGAGCTCAGTGACTACATCGAATCCGTGGAGGGCCAGCTCGAGGATCTTGAACGGCGGCATGCGGTCGCTGTGGCTGCCGAAGCTTCGGCGGAACGAGACCTCGATGAAGCTACTACGGAGTCGGTGTCGCCGTTTCTGTCCCACCGAGATGAGCTGCGGCGGCTACAACATGAGGCGCAGGAACGAGCGGACGAAATCCACCGCGGGCTCCGCCTCTACGCGGGCCTTCGAGAACGACAGGCGCGCGTCGGTCGGATAGATACCAACCTCAGGGCCCTACGAGAGCAGCTACGTGGGCTGGACGAGCTCGGAAACGAGAAAGCGTCGATGATCGGGGTCGTATCAGACCGGTTCGGCACGATTCTCGCCGACTTTGGATATCCGAAGCTGGATAGGCCGCTGATCAATGGTCGGTGGTCGCCCTTAGTGCGAGAGACCTCGTATCAAGCAGTATCGTCGGGTGCGCGGACCCTGTTATCGATGGCTTGGATATTGGCGATCTTTGAGGTCGCTTTCGAGCGCGGTGACGGGCACCCCGGATTCCTCATGTTGGACTCGCCCCAGAAGAACATCGGCGGCTCTGGCGACTCGGACGACGAGTTTGCTGACGCAGCCATAGTTGATGGTGTTTATCGGCATCTTGAGGGATGGCTGGCCGCAGCGGGCGAAGGGGCGCAGATTCTCGTCGTGGACAACGACCCTCCGGCATGGGTTGATGACAATGTTGTTGTTCGTTTCAGCCGTGATGCAGCCAATCCGCCGTACGGACTGATCGACAACGAGGTTATGGTTCACGAGACGGACGGCGCAGCCGAAATGGACTAGCAGCCTGCGGGTGTCAGGGTTCCGGCAAGATCAGCCCGGCGACTCGCTCGGCGGCGGCGCACGGACGTGGGCGTAAGATGTCGGCGCTGATGTGCCTGGCTAGCCTCAAGGCCGATAGCCCCTGAGATCACGCCCCGTCGCGCGTTCTAGACTCCAAAAGGGCTCCGACGTGGATCTGCCGCGGATCCTGAACGCTGGTGCCGACGTCACACCCTAAGTCGCTTGAAAGTCGATCTTCCATGTCATAGGCTCTTAGACGTGGTGCAAGCTATCCATGTAGATTGGCATCAGGAGCGATCACAACGATGATTGATGCAGGTTAAGACGTGACTCAAACTGTCGAAAAGCAAGAATCGATTCCGTGGTCTATGACTTACGCGGTCGAAAGCGAGATCACGCCAGACACTACGATGAGTGGTGGTACCGTTACGGGTACCACCACGAATTGGGACACTGACGACGCGAATGCCGATGACTACACTCCCGACGATCCTGGTCCGCCGTTCCCGCCCAACCCCTAAGCGCATCGCCGGGACACGCGATTGAGTTCAACGGCCGTTCCCAATCACAGCAGTTCAAATCGACGCCGACTCCTTATCTTGTCCGTCGAGAGTGACGTGCATTCGCAGCGAGTTCGTGACTACGTTGGACATGAGAACGCCCTGATTTGGAACCCCGTATGGGATTCGTACAATCGCTACCGGCTAGACGTTGTTGACGGCAAGCCGAACGCGGTGATCGACGCGACAATCGACGGCCAGGTGTTCGAACTGTCGCCTTCTACCGTTGGGGCTGTCTGGTTTAGGCGTCCGCAACCTGAATGGCCCAATCGTCACTTTCGTTCGCTTGTCTACTTCATCACCCGCGAGCGGGACGACACACTCGACGGCATCCTGCGGGCCTGGCAGCGCAATGGTGTCACCATAATCAATCGTCCAGAGGCATCATTCGCGGCTAGCAACAAGCCCCGGCAGCTTCTCGCTGCTGCTGCTGCTGGCTTCAAGGTTCCCGCTACAACTATCACGAATGATCCCGATGCTGTCTCAATTCGCCTCAACGAGCATGGTGATTGCGTGCTCAAGGGCGTGTCGCTCTCGGGCGCTGACTACGAGGGAACTCATAGGGCGATATTTGTAGAGCCAATATCTGAGAGAGCCCTTGGGACCATGAGCGCCCAGCTTCCCTCCTGTCCCGCAACGGTTCAAAACGCGATCGACTGGGTAAAGGCAATACGGGTAGTCAAGTGCGGGCACTTTACGCAGGCATTCGACCTTCCCCGTAAGGGCGGTATCGATTGGCGGCTCTTTCAAAATGGAACCGATGCTACGCCAAGAGAACTACCCGGTTCTGTCGGTCGAATGCTTGATGAGCTGTTTCAATCCCTGGGGATTGGCTATGGAGCCGTCGACCTTCTTGAGGATGAGGCTGGGGACATCTACTTTCTTGAAGTTAACCCGAATGGGCAGTGGCTCTGGCTCGAAGAGGAAAGCGGTTGGCCGCTCTTGCGAGAGATGGTGAATGCGTTCACGACGTAGCTCACCGTGCCCGTAGACGGTTGGTCCTCGGAGTTCCGTTAGGGGTTGGCGCTGGGGCAAACCACTTGGGCAGGACCGGACGGGCATGGATCTGAGCGCTTCCAATGAGCTGTCTTTGGCACCCACCATCATGATACGGGCAGTGTTCTGATTCCAGGCGCCGAGCAGACCCCAGCCATCATTCATCACCGGCCAGACGGAGCGCGACGCCCAATAGGGATTATGAGTGCTAACGCTCGCGACTGGGATGTGATTCGGCCTGCTGGTAACGAACGTGTCACCCGAGGAAAACGAGGGTGTGGTGTTGGTCTGATTTGACGGTTGCGATGCTCTGTCCATGGATTCTGATTTGGATGAGCTGGTTGCTGATTGGACATTGGTCGGTCCTGAGGTCGACTTGGTGGCGGGCA
Organism: uncultured Acidimicrobiales bacterium; assembly: GCA_937958015.1. GTDB lineage: Bacteria > Actinomycetota > Acidimicrobiia > Acidimicrobiales > SZUA-35 > JABDIY01. The sequence continues at coordinate 8,952 of CALGOA010000179.1, forward strand.
AACGGGGTTGGGTCTGCCCCCGGTTTGGTTGATGTTCCTGATTCGAGGATGGTTCCTCGGCAAGGATGGACATCATGGGAAAGCGTTATCCGAAAGAGTTCCGTGACGATGTGGTGCGTGTCGCCCGTCAGGGCGGTACTGACTACAAGCAGTTAGCGAGGGACTTCGGTGTCTCGGAGGCCTCGATTTACAACTGGGTGAAACAGGCCGACATCGATGATGGGATTCGTCCTGGCTTGACGGAGGAAGAAGCCGATGAGCTGCGAGAGGTGAAGCAGCGCAACCGGGTGTTGGAGCAGGAGAACGAGATCTTGCGACGCGCTGCTGCATACTTCGCGAAAGATATCTCCCCAAAATGATCTACCCGCTAGTTCGTGAGCTCGCCGCGGATGGCATCGCTGTCACGGTGTCTTGTCGGGTTCTCAAGTTCACTCCACAGGCGTTCTACAAGTGGCTGGCCCGCCCGTACTCAGACCGTGACTGGGACGACGCTCACCTCCTCAACGCCGGTGGTTGGACCCCGTGATTGGTGCCAGTGGCTATTTGAGGCGTTCGGTCATTTGGTGTTGGTGAGCATATTCGGTTGGGGTCAGGTAGTCGAGGCTTGAGTGCCGGTGGTGATGGTTGTAGTGGTCCTTCCAGTCTCCAATATCGATGCGGGCTTCGAGGAGGTTCCGCCATTGGTTCAGCTGGAGACACTCGTCGCGCACGCGGTTGTTGAACGATTCGATGAACCCGTTGTTCCACGGTTCACCGGGCGGGATGTAGTAGATCCCGATTCGTTCGTGGCAGAACTCGGCGACTGCGGTGGAGACGAGCTCGGGACCGTTGTCGCAGCGCAGGACCTTTGGGATGGTGCCTCGATGTTCGATGACGTTGCCGATCTCAGCGACGAGGCGATCGCCGGTGATCGACCAGTCCACAATATTGAGCAGCGATTCGCGGGTATGTTCATCGATCATGGAGGCGATCTTGAACCGGCGACCATCAACGAGGGCATCGAATTGGAAGTCGAACGCCCACACCTCACCGGGCCTGGTCGCCGCAGTTACCGGAGCAGCTGTGGAAGAACCGACCCGTTTGCGGCGACGCCGGGTCGACACCTGGAGTTTCTCGCATCGCCACAACCGCTGCACACGTTTCCGGTTGATCTCGTGGCCTTCGTGACGTAAGTCAGCCCAGGCCCGACGGTAGCCCTTACGACGATTCTCCGGTCGAGCTGCCCATGTCGTGAGCCACTTCCGTAACCACCGGTCAGGATCGTCAGGGCGTTGATGACGTGGTACGCGCCGCTGGGTCGAGCGGGACTGGCCGATAGCCCGGCAGGCGAAACGTTGGGAGCAGCCATGCCGTTCCATGGCCATGATCACTGCCCGTCGTTTCGATGCCGGGTCTAGAATTTTCCCTCAGCCACGTCCCGTAACACGAGATTCTCGAGTTCTTTGTCGGCCACAAGGCGTTTGAGTTTGGCGTTCTCTTCACGGAGCCGGCGAAGCTCCTTGGCATCATCGACACTCATCTCGCCGTACTGTTTGCGCCAGGAGTAATACGTCGGTGTTGACACATTCAGCGCTCGGGCGATCTCATCAGCGGACTTGCCCTGCGCCGACAGCTCTTCAGCCTTTCGAAGCTTACGGACAATCTGTTCAGGCGTGTGCCTTGCACGTCGGGTCATTGGAATCAGCTTTCCACCCCATCCACGGGGCATCAAGCCTCAAACTCACCCCGGTACCAAACACAGGGGTCACTCCACCATCATTGACATTCATCGTGACGACCCCGAGTTCGGCTACCGGTTCATCACCGATGAACTCAACCGCTCCGGCTGGAACGTGTCGGAGAACAGGGTTCAGCGTCTCTGCCAAGACAATGGGGTCTGGTCAGCTACGACCAAGAAGAAGGGCGCTGTCGGCCGCAAGGCCGGGCCGCCTGTGCACGACGATCTCCTCGACCGCGACTTCACTGCAGATGGCCCCAACACCCGTTGGGTGGGCGATATCACCGAGCACCCGACAGGCGAAGGGAAGCTCTATCTCTGCGTGTTCAAAGACCTGTGGTCGAACCTCATCGTGGGCTACTCGATGGCTGACCGAATGACCTCGGCCCTGGCCGTCACCGCGATCCGCAACGCTGGACTACGCCGCGACGCCAACCACGTCATTGTTCACACTGACAGGGGATCGCAATTTCGGTCGCGGGCCTTTGTTGGAACGCTTACCGATCTCGACATGATCGGCTCGATGGGTCGCGTCGGCGCGTGTGGAGACAACGCTTCAGCCGAGTCGTTCTTCTCGTTGCTGCAGAAGAACGTGCTGGACCGCGAAACCTGGGAGACCCGAGACGAACTCCGTATCGCGATCGTGACCTGGATCGAAGCCACCTACCATCGCCGCCGACGCCAACGCAGACTCGGCAAACTCACCCCAATAGAATACGAAACCGTTCACCAACCAATCGCCCAAGCGGCATGACATTTCTAAACCCGAGCATCAACCAAAGCCTGGGCAGACCCGTTCAACTCGTCTTGGGTTTGCGTTACAGCTTGCTGGTCGACGACGGAGCTGGCCGACTGTCTTGGGAGATGGGACCGATGCTGCGCTCTGGAATGTGTTTGTAAGCGGTCTTCCGGTTTGGCTGAGCTCGTTTTCCAACGGCGTCACATCAGTCGTTCTGACCGAATCTCCTGTCGCAGTAAATAGCCACTTTTCTGCGATAACTCGGGCTGAGTGACCGGGACACCCCGCTAACTCTCAGCACTGCCTATTTACTGCGGTAGCCCTTGGGGAAACAAGGCGAAGACGACAACGGGGAGAGCGATTCATTCATCATGCATAATTACAGTTATGTCAAAGTCGCTGCGAGGACCTGGCCGGTGAAATGGCCTACTGCTGACGAGTGGTCTCTGGCCGGCCGATAGCGAAGATGATGTGATGTGACGGCTCGACACAGATCATTAAGCCCCGTCGGATGTAGGCCACGACCGAGTAGTAACCCACGTCAAACCTCGCATCCGGGGAAGGCAACGGCTCACCGCTGCTAACGGTTTCATCCAAGGCGGCGACCAGATCGTCAATGGTGTCGACGTCGTAATCATTCAACACGACCAGCGCAGCTGAGGCAGTTCTTGCAAACCGCGTGCTCAAACGGCCTTGGCCTCCCGGCCAGCTCGCTGCTTCGCCCACCACTCTCGCGCCTCGTCAACGTCGACAGGTCGCCCAAGGGCCAACCGGGCGCGTTCCACCTTGAGGTCATCCAACGCCTTGCGTGCAGGCACGAGATCGGTCAACACGTCTTCCACACCTCTCATTGTAGACCAGACGATTCCCTGCCGACATGGAGTACCTACTCCTCCCCCCACTCGTAGACCTCGCGATTCGTGGACCTCCCAGGGCGGTTTGTGCGAACTGGCTAGAACCAAGCGCCTCGCTTGCTGTGAGGACTATTGCGTCGTGAAACCAGTCAAGACCGCTCGATGGCTCCCAAGATGGAGGTCGCCGAGCGGACGCGGATGGCCGTTAGCCTTGAGTCAGCTGAGTGATGAATCTACTTGGGGTACCTCGTCAGACCCCATCTCGTAGTGTCCTAACTGACTGACCTCGAACATCGGGCATCAGTCACTCAGGCCAGAACCAGATCCACCGTCTAAATGACAGTCCCGTCACCGGGTGGTGCCGGATCCCTTTCGGCACTAGTGGTACCCCAATGCTCGATTGTCGCTTCTCGCTGCATGACAACTCGACTGCCTCGGGAGACCGTCACTCAGTCTCAGTCTCAGTTTGCCAGTCGGGGAGCGACTCGAACAGCTGGTCGAGTATACGTGTCCCCCATGTGAGAAGCTGGATTCGCGGGGAGTGGTCGCGTGCAACAAGCCGGTCGAAGGTCACCAGATGAGTGCAATCGCCGAGTCGCAGTTCGTAGGACCCGTCGACTGGCCCGGTGCCGAACCGGTGCGTCGTGATCGACGAGGTAGTCAAACCTCGCTCGAGATCAGCGAGCGGCACGGCTTCAATCCATCCAGCGATCGAGCCGAGCTGCGTTGCCGTCGCCGGGTCCTCCTCAAGCTGTGCCAATGCCGCTGCGGCCGCCTCTTGTGCAGCGTTGATGATGTTCGCAACCGATTTATCGAGTTCTGGCCCGTCAGGAATATCGAGGGTGCCTTGAGCGTGAGTAGGACGCCCGGTGTTTTCGCAGATGTCATCGAGACCAACGGCGCCGCCGACAACGTCGGCGAGATCTTCGAGCACAGGCTGGGAGATGCCTACGATGGCGTCGAACCCACCGATCGTGTCCCGCAGCTTCTTGTACACCTTGGCCTCGACGGTCTGGTCATAGAAGAAGTTCGTGATGTACACGTTCTCGTGCCCAGAAATCCGGTCGATTCTGCCGATTCGCTGCTCGACGCGTGTGAAGTTCCACGGCATGTCCCAGTTCACCAACCACCCGCACGTCTGCAGGTTAAGACCCTCAGCGAGGGTATCGGTGCCAACGAGAATGTGGGGTACTTCTGAACGGAACCGTTCCTTCACCTCGTCCTTACTTAGCTCCTGCCATACCTTGGCGACTGGGTCCCAGAGCGTTCCACCGGCGCTGGAGTAGCCAATAACCCGGCCCGAGTACGTTGTGTTCAGCCGGTCCCGGATGTAGTGCATCGTGTCCGCGTACTGCGTGAAGATCAGCGCCGAGGTGAGTCCGTGGGCCTCGAATGCCTTCTTGAGGCTGTCCCTTAGCCAGAACATCTTCGACTCGTCGCCCGCTGCGTGCTCGGAGAGGTCGGACACGAGTTGTCGCAGGATGAGTAACTCATCGTCGGTGGCCGCGTCCTTGATCGCAGCGTCGATCTCGGCATGGTCAGCGGCACCTTCTTCGACGGTGTCGTCGGCATCGAGCAGCCGTCCGGTCGTAAGGTCTTCGTCCTCGAGCCCTTCGACCCGTCGGCGCAGCGACTCTGCGATGGCGTGGAACGACGACGTGAGGCGGCGGCGGTAGACGGTGAGGATGAAGCCGAGGGCGTTCTGTTCCTTGCCACCCAGCTGCGCGGCCTGGTCATACTTGGTGAGGATGTATTGCTGGACCCGGCAGTAGAGGTCTTCCTCGGCTTTCGTCATCCGCTCGATGACATCTTCGGGATGGCGGACAGGGATGGTCGCCTCGGCTGGCCACAGTCCCTGGTCGCGATAGGCACGAAGGGTCTGCCGAGTGTTGCGGAAGACGCGGTCACGCATCGGGTTGTTTGCTTGCAGCCAAGCGCCGACGAGTGCCTGCGTGTCCGGATCGCCGGCGAACGCCGTTCGGATCTGGATAAGGGGACCATGGCTCCCGCCTATGGGCACGAACTTTCGGCGTAGGTCCACCTTGCCGCCACGAGTGAGCAGCGCCTTCTGGTTCGCCGGCAACTCCTTGGCTTTCGCCTTGATCATCTCATTGACCGCTGGATGCTCAACGGCGTCGTCGTCCGAGAAGTGCGCCTGGACCAGGCTCGCGACGTAGGGAAGCGTCCGGCTCGTCCAGTCGCTGCCGATGTAGGTGAAGTACTTCGTGAACGCTTCGGGTGACTCCGCCCACGCATCAGGCAGGCCAAACAGTTCGATCAGATCCCAAGCTTCGTGCGGGTGCATTTGCATGGGCGTCGCAGATGCGAGGTAGAGCGCCCTGTACGAGTCAGCGTCGCGCATGCCTTGCAGGAGGCGCAGCAGATTGTTCGGCGTGCCGGTGGCCTTCCCTTCCCGGCGACGTGCGTGGTGCGCTTCATCGACGATGACGACGTCCCATTTCTGAGCGCTGATGCGGTTGAGGTGCTCGCTTCGGCGTGCCAGGTGAGATGTCACCAGGACGACAGGCTTGTCTGTGGACCACGGGTCCCCGGGGGCTGCTGGGCGGCTCGAACCGTCCGGGTAGATCCACTGACCGCTACCCCATCGGGGGACGTCGAGGTTCATCAAGTCGCTGAGTTCGTCCTGCCACTGCGTGATGACTGCGGCCGGAGGGAGGATCAGTGCTCGCTCGATGGTGCCGGCGAGAAGCAGCTCGCGCAGCGTGAGGCCGAGTTCGACGGTCTTGCCGAGCCCTACCTCGTCGCCGTACAGATACGACCGAGGGAACGTGTTCACGGCCCGTTCGATCGTTGCCGACTGATGCGGGAACGGTGTAGCGGTCGCGGACAACGCAGCCGTAAAGCGCCCAGTCGTCGGAGCGTCTCGAAGAGCGAGGAGTTCGGCGAGTTCGCGCTCGTCCACACCCGAAAGTGGGTCTCCCGAGATCGCAGTGTGATCGGGGTCGTTCCCCGTGTCGGACGTCTCACCGTCCTCGTCAATCGGGAACTCGTCCAACCACGCGGCGTCAGGCATCACGGGAGGAGCGAGCTGCAACAGCTTCTGCTCCACCGCATCATCGATCGGGACGATCACCCACGTTCCTGCAACGGGCCCAGTCGCGTTCCAGAACCGGTCGAACTGGGCGATGATGGGTTCTCCGTTGTCCTCCCAAGCTTCCAACCGCCACGACCGGAACACAGAGAACGACTCGCCGTTGCCGTGCTCTCCGAGTCCGTGCACGGTCTCATTATTCGACCCGTCAAAGGCGACTCGGTGTCCGGCATCGTCCTCGAATACCCCGAATTTGTGGTGAAAGTACCGAGACGTCTCGGCCTGGGGAACGGGCTTGCCATGGTGCGCAAGGAGCCCGACCTTCATCTCGAGTCGCCCGTTCGCGAGAAGCCACGCAAGCAGCCCGCGGCGCAGGTCGTCGGCCTCAGACAGATCCTCCCAGAAGTCAGATTCGAGGATGCGGGCGTTGACCTGGGCGACCAGGTCGGCGCCGTGTTCGATCGCTTCGACGTCGTTGTCGGCGAGCTGGCCGCCAACGATGAGTCGGACAGTTGCATTGGGACGGTGAACGAATGCAGACAGGCCCCTTGCGAGCAGGGCGAGCGATCCAGAGGTGAAGTAGCCCGACACGCGGTCGTACCTCACGGCTCGCGTCAGGAGCGGGACATAGAACGACGTGACGACGTTGTCGCTGTCCTCGTACCGGCCCTTCAGCCCGTCGATGTTGGTGAACACATCACCTGGCGCAGCGCCGTCGGCTGTGTCGGGTTCAGTCAACATCGAACAGGCGGCCGCTATCCGGGTCTTCGGGGAGCTCGACTGAACCTGCGAAGTAGGTCGACGCCAGCTTGTCCAGCCATTCTGCTTCGGGTCGGGTGAACTCGCCCTTCTTCTTCGTGCGCGGGACAGCGTTGACCGCTGCCTGCACGAGCGACGAGAACTTCTGGTCCGACGAGATGCCTGCCCGGTCCATGGCGGCCTTCGCAGCGGTCAGGCCGGACGATTCCGCAATGGCAAGGATGCCCCACAGTTGGTCGATCATGGTGCCCGCCTTGGGGTCGAGCGTCTTGACTTCGACCGTCTGCTTCATACGTTCCTTCGGGGAACGCAGCGTGACGGTGCCAGTCTTCTTGGACGCGACGCCACCCTTCACCAGGTCATCGATGTCGGAGCCTGCGCACGCGACGGCCAGTTTGCGGGCGTCGTCATAGGGGAACTCGGCCGCCTTGAACGTGTTCCACGCGAAGAGCACGAAGTCGGTGGGCGGATCGAACTGGATGTCCTTGCCGACGAGGGCACGCCGTTCGGCGGCGAGTAGCTCTTCTCGAGCGATGTCGAGAGCCTCTTCTGGGCGAAGTCGGCGAGCGTTGCCGGACTCGTCAGCCTCGGAGGACAACACCGGCCAATGCTCGGAGATGACAGAGAGCACCGGGCCGTAGGACGAAAGGAGCAGATCGACGCCGTTAATCCCGGCAGAAGCGAACTCCTTCACTGCGGTTCGGGCTGCCTGACGGATATCGGGGACGAGATCGTCGAAGAACACGCCGCCGGTTGATCCCGCGGGCCGTTTGCGGCACACGAGCATGATCGTCGAGGCAGCTGCGTTCTTCTTCGCGATGTGCAGCGACTGCTCGGACTCGGTGTTCACCGGCCATGACGTTTCGATTTGGAACCCTGCCTCCATCAGCGCCATACCAAGGGTGTCCCAGGCCTCGGCCTTCTTATGCGTGAACATCACAGTCAGCACGCCATCGTCACTAAGGACACGATGGGCCTCGGCAAAGATCGCCTGCATTTTGGCCTCGTAGTCGAGGGTTGCCAGCTCCTTCTTTCGCTTGCCTGTGTGGGCAAAGCGAGCGACATTCGCGACGGCTTCGGAAGCGGTGTCTGCGAGGCCACCCGGCATAAGGTCTGGCCATACTCGGCCGATGGTGTGCTGCTCCCATACTCCGAAATAGTCAGACAACTCGGCATACATAACATTGTCGTAATACGGTGGATCTATGCAACAAAATGACTGCGATCCACTTTCTATCGGAAGCGAGGCGGCAGTGCCACGAGTAACCGCAACTTGGCCGGGAACACGTGTAGCGAGGTCCTCGGGAGCCCCCGGTTCAAAGTAAAGCCCTCCGGGAAGAATCGTTCGTTCATCTCCAGGCGCGTATAGCTCGGCGATGCCTCTAAATGAGTCAATGACTTGCGATAGACACCATGGGAACAGCTCTTTGGACCCTTCGAACTCCGCATACGTCCATTTGAAGGCCAGATCATGACGGTCAAATACGGATCGAACCTTGGTTCGGCCGGAGTCCCACGATGACATTAGGCCGTTCCAGTTCAAGGCTTTACCCTGTATGAGCCCGAGCAAGGCGCTCACCGTCCGGCCCTCAGAAGGACCGAGATCCTCATCGATCGCAGGACGAAGACGAAGCCATTCTTCAACGAATACCCCGTGGACCAAGAGCTGACGCGGCGAGAACATGTCGCGCCAATGCAGCATGCCGTAGTTCTTTGGCCGGCCGTCGTTCCCGTCGGGGACCTCCTCCGCTGGCACCACTCCCGTTGCTACCCAGCCTTGAAGGAGCTTCTCCACCGTGATAGCGGCGGCTTGGATAGCTTCGCGATCGAGTGATGTCGGAGGTCGATAAAGCCGCTGCTTTCTTGTCGATCCAGGGACGGAGATGCGAGTCGCAACAGCATAGAGAACCGAATCCATTCGGCCCGCCTGTGCCTCAGCTTTTATGTAATCGCTGTCGATGGGGAGTCCGTCCCAAACCGAGACGCCTGTCCCTCGAGCCTGAGTCCCGTCGTCAGGCCGTGAGTCGATGGCATCTTGACCGGCGATGAGCTCGAACTCGACCTCGGCGAGGCTATCGCCCAAGCGCTCGGTGACTGGGCGCACGGCCGTCCACTTGCTCTGCGCGAGTCCGGCGCTCTTCGCAATCCACCAGTTCGGAGCCAGAGGGGTGTGCTTACCTGTTCTAGGACAGGCGACAGTACGAGCGAACACATAATTCGTTACCTCCTCGCCCTCAGTGGTCGGGAAGAACTGGGCCGTCCTCTCAATGCACCGCGCGACCAGAACATCGCCATACAGTTGAAGGTTGCTCAGCACCGAAGCACCTGCCGTTGCCGTCGCTTCTACTCCTGCGCGAAGCGCCGCGGCAGCAACCGAGTTCAGATCGTTCGCATGAGTCGGTAGCCCGTACCTCGCGGCGGTGTATGGGATAGATCCGCCGCCGGCTGTCGGGTCGAGGACGGCCGGGAGATCTCCCCAGACCCAGACAACTAACCGATGAAGCAACATGAGGTCCGAAGGGTTCGGCCGATTCTTGAACGCCGGCTTGTACGTGTACGGATTCTCCGTTGTCTTGATGCCAGCTGCCTTGTTGGCAAGTGACTTGGTCTTCGCGGCAACGGGATCTCCCCAGATTCCGCACAGCCAGAGAACCCACTTCCGGTAGGTCTCTTCGTCGGCGAGGCGAGGGTCATCGAAAGCTTCGGCCAACTCCTTTGACCAGATCGGAAGCACTGAGCAAAGAATCGTCCCTGCCGACGCAGCGAGCGGCCGTCGCGCCCACCACACATGGAGTGTCTTGATCTTCGGGAACTGCCCAGGGATCGGCGCCGACTCGCGCACGGATTCGATCCCCAGTTCCTTGATCGGGAGCCACTCTTCAATGAGGACGCGTGGCCGCCCATGTTCATCTCGAGGGATATTCGTGCGATCTGGGACGTTGAGAGCGGTGAGCAAGTCAGTCATCAGGCGGTAACTCCGCTTCGGTGGTCGTTTGACAGAAGAATGCGCAGGGCCCGAAGCGCCCGGGGACCCGCCTCCGGCTGGCTGGTCTTAGCGTGCCAGTAGTACGTCTCTTCGTCGCTCATGACCGAGATGCCGTTCAGCACAGCATGAGCACGATTGGAGCGGCGAAGAGGCGCCGCTGCATGGATTCCGAGTGAAAGGCGAACGCCAGCCGCCTCGCCTAGTGGGATCGGCTTTCGTCGCGTCGCTGCCAGGACCGTGGGCTTGTGTCCAGATTCCTTCAGCGCAGCGTTCACCGCCGGTAGATACCGAGTGAGTTCGCCAGACTTGACGGCGGCGACCACTTCCGTGAGGTCCCCGACCGTGTGTTGAACCGCAATGCCAATGTGGTCGCCGTCGGTCGTGACGATTAGATCGTACTGCCGGGCCTTTTTGGTGCTCATTTAGTCCGCACTTCTGCGGTCAGAGCGACATGACCCTGCAAATGAGCTGGGGCGGCAGTCGCAAGCGGTCGAAAAGCAGGATCGCTCGGCAAAATTGGCAGTCCATCCTTCGGCCGGAAGACCAAGTCGTACCGGGTCGTGATGATGCCGGTCGCATGCTTGAGCACCTTGAAGATATCGCCGAGCTGCTGACGAACATTGTTGTCGACACCGACGTCCTCGAGCAGCACGGTTACCTCGCCGCCAGCGACGGTGGCCTGTACGTCCATCGAAAGTGTGGCGTCCCACTTGGGGGCGAGTGGCTGGAGGTCGAGGAGGCTCTGGGGGTCCGAGAGACCGACGCCCGGCCCGAGCCCAACGGATACTGAGATCCATGCGAGGCCCTCGGGTTGCCCGAACTCAGCGACGGCGTCGGCGAGGTTCGTGAACGCGGCGGCCGGTGCACCGGTGAAGGTGAGTTCGTGCACCGTCTTCTTCTTAGACGTCTGGCCCTGAACGCCAGCGGCGACCGCGGCCTGCCGGGTCGCGAACGTGAGGTTCGCGTGCGGTGCCTTCTCGATCTGGGCCGGAGTCATCTGCGCCACGTCAGTGTCGAGTGCGCCGGAGACAAGGACCAGATCAGACATAGGCCCGTCAGCGATCCGCGTGAGGAACGGTAGCAGGTCCTTTTTCTGTGGTCGCTGCCCGAGCCGGATTGCGAGGGCGTCGTAGAAAGCGTCACCTTCGAGGGACCCGCCAGCGTCCTTCACCACGGCAACAATGTCGGCAGCGCTGAGCGTCTTGGCGAGGATTCCGGCGCTCTCTGCCTCGGAGAGTGTGTAGAGGTAGCGATCGCCGTCGAACTGTACGGCGGGCGGAGCATCGCCCGAGGTGTAAGGCTTCTCTGCCAGCGCGTCGTAGTACACCCAGCCGTCGTTTCTAATCCCGGCCTTGACTGCCTCGGCGAGCCGGAGCGTGTCAACGGGGATCTCGACGGCAGAGTCGAACCAGAAGTGGCCCAATACGTCAGCGGTGCTGATCATCTGCTGGGTGCCCATCACCTTCTGCTGGATGACGTTCCAGGCCAGCGGGCCCGCTCCCCCGTCCTTGACCTTGCCGACGTCGCGGAGCTGGGAGAGGATTACCTCGGTCTGCTTCGCCTTGACGGTGCCCTTGTCCGCGGGCGACAGGGCGACGTGGCCGAGGTTGTCGGTAACCTTGGCGTTGTTGGGGTAGTAAAGGTGGCTATAGGCCTTCGAGATCGCGACGCGGACTTCGAGGACGTACTCCTCTTTCAGCTTTTGCACCTTCTTGATCACGTCGGGTCCGAGCTCGGCTTGCCGGTCGTCGGAGTCAACAGTCGCTTCTGCGGCGAGGAACCGCTTCACTGCCGATTTGAGTGCCTCCACCTCATCGGCGTCCGGGCACAGGAACACCAAACCGTTCCGGTTGCGACGATTGCTGCCTGCCTGGCCGGTCCTCGTGGCCATCTCGACGACCTTCGACGGTGCCGGAAGCGGATCGGCGGGGTCGGGGTACACGGCGGAGTCCTGGTGGTCGAACACGACCATCTGCAACGACTGGATGTCGTCAATTGCAGTGTACGAATCGGGGTCGTGGATGAGTGTCACACCGTTGGACGACGCGAACGCTTGGGCAACCTTCGCTGTGACTTCTTGGTTCACATACGGAAGGGGTAGGTTCTGAGCTTCGTCCTGAATGATTTTGTTTACGTTCGGCTCGACTCGGAAGGTCCAACGAATCCCGTCGGAGTTGAGATACCACGCTGATGCGATCAGTGCTTCGAGAGACTCGGTGTACTGCTCGGGCTGTTCGCCAGGGCGAATCGTGCCGAGGAGCACTTCGCCGGTTGACGCGCCAGCGCCAGCGACCTGGGCGAGAGAGTGGAGGAACGTGGTCGTGGCTGCTCGTTCGGCGAACGGCTCCGGAGCGCCGCGGCGCTCATCAACCTCGGCCGCGTGGCTCTCGGCGCCTGCCACGTCGGACTGGGCGACCTGCTTGAACTTAGGACGGTCCAGCTTGGTCGTGAGTTCGCCGAGAACGGTGTCGCTGCTCAGATCGACGTCGGCGACATTAAGCACAGGGCTGGTCGTAGTACCCGCCGTCCAAGTCTTGTGGAGAGACATCGCCAACAGACGGAGTGCACCGCGGGTGCGTTGGAAGTTCGGGATGGTGGACAGCCTCTTGTCTAGCACTCGGATGAGTTCGGGATGGAACGGGTACGCACGCGTCAACAAGTCTTCGTACTCGGCGCCCTTGTTGGCCTCGCCCGGCATCGGATTCCCCTGCGCAGTCAGACCTTCGTACAGAGATCGGTGCTCGGCAGCGACAGTAGCGGCGACCGTGTCGTCGCCGATGGTCTCGAAGAGACGGCGTCGGAGGATGGCAGCGATCTCCGTGTCGTCGGCAGGCACGACAACCGCCGCCTGACGGGACGTTACGGAACCGACCTCAGCGAGAGCGTCGCTCAGGAACTGTTGTGCCGCCCGAGTCTCCTTTGCGTACGCATCAGTGTCGCCTGCAAGTGAGATAACGACAACGAGGTCGGAGCTAGACGCAGCAAGGTGGAACAGATTCTTGAAGAACGCTGGAACCTGCTTCGACTGACGACGGATGTCGTCGTTGGCCGACTCGCCGATCACTCGAAGGTGGTGAGCCAGTTCGTCGATGACGACAATCGCCTTTGACCCTTTGAGTGCCGCCCGAAGCGTCTCCGTAGAGGGTGGGTTGCCATCCTTGTCAGACTTCTTCGTTGCCTCCCAGACGTCATCCCCGAGGGAAGCACACACAGCCCCCCACAGCGTGCGGGTCTCGCGACCGTTGACAAGCAGACCATTCGACGGGTCAAGCGACTCGCCGACTACCGCAGCGAGCCGGATTCCCACAGGGATCTTCGCGTCGTCGAAACCGTCGAGGAAGAACTCCGGGCCAGGCCGTGCACCTCTTGCGAGGTGGTAAAGGCCGATGAGCCCGTGAGTCTTACCGCCGCCAAACGATGTCTGGGACAGGACGACTGGCACCTCGGACCCCGAGACCTTTTGCCCTGACAAACGGCCAAGTACGCCGGAGAATAGCCGCCTCATGCCTTCGGTTGGGTAGGTAAGGTCGAAGAACCGGGTCGCGTCGCCGTAGTTCTTATTCGAGTCCGGGTCGAATACGACCTGCTCGAGCTTCGCCGCAAACTCGGACACGTCGGTGTTGCCAGCGAGCACATCAGCCCGCGGGGTGCACGTCGTTAGTATCGAGTCAAGCATCGGTTTCAGTTCACCTTCCCTGTGATCGCGGAATATCCGCTCTTCCTCACCATTTGTACTCGCCTAAGACATCAGCGAGAGGTATTTGGGCACTTTGGATTTCAGTGGGATGTGATGGTGTCGAGGAGCTTCCAACAACCCTGCTAATTCCAGTCGGCCCAGACCTGGTGATATGCAATAGCTCGATTGTCCACAAGCATGAAACGAGACTCCCCGCCAACCAAACCTCACAGGGCGAGTCACGATTTGGCGGCCGCTGGGTCCTTCGCAGCGAAGGGAGGAATTGAGGTGAGAACCCCTGGTATTGGAGCCGACTATGGTCGCCAAACCGCGGGCGCTATTGCATATCACCACTCGTGATTGCGCTGTCGTCGTCCCCAGACGCCTGGCCCAGTCCAGGCCAGCTTCGGGAGTGTCAGACCCTTCTCGTATTGTTGAAACCGTGATGCTTGGCCGTCCGATTCAGCTGTCGTTCGAGCCGTCACCGAGAAGTTGGGATGAGATTGCTGTTCCACAGCCGGCTACTGCTGGGGCTACGACAGCGCAGATGTATGCCAAACAGTGGAGTTCGATCGCTGCAGCTGCAGTAGAGCTTGGATGGTCGCCGGCTGACGTGGCCTCCGCTGGCACCGAAGCGTTCGCAGCAGAGCTTCACCGCGCTGGTCTTCGGAACTGGTCGCATAACACTGTGGTCCGATACGCCAAGTTGCTTCGATACGCCGGTGTCGATCAGTATCGTCACCCCTCCCCCACTGCCTACACGGCCTCACGGCAGTATGATCCGACGATTCTCTGGCAGGGCGGCATCCGACCGATAACCAAC
>CALGOA010000180.1 GCA_937958015.1 uncultured Acidimicrobiales bacterium
TCGTCGTCCCGATCGTCATCATCTCGTTCGTCGAAATCGTCGTCCTTCACTTGATCTTCCAATCGGTTAGGAGGCCCTGCGGATACAGACCGCCGCCAGCGGTCTGGGATTGTTCGACATGGCAATGCATTGGGAACGTTCCCTCCATGTCATGACCATGCAGTTCTTTGAGGAACGCTGCGCCGTCGGGATGGGGTGGCCAATAGACGGCATTGGGTGGGATGTTGAACGGCAGGAACACGTCCCGAGTGACCCCAGGTTTCATCATGACCTGGTCCTTCCACATGATCGGGTTGGCCAGTTCATTGTTGGTAGACAAGGGGTACACATGGTTGCCGTGCATATGCGGACAGTGGATCGCAATGCCGGCGTTGACCATCCGAATCAGAGCTGGATTCCCGAGCTGATCAATGATCACGGTGTCGGGCGCAGTCTCGACGTGAGCGGCGAGCGAGCCCATACGTCCGTTGATCGTGAAATACCTCGGAAGAAAGTCCGCCACAAATCGATCGGGATCGATCGGCACGTCGGCCTGTGCCTTCGCGTTGAACTTCGGATCGATCTCGTTCAAGACCCAGACCCACTGCGAGTCGAACTCCCAATACTGAAGGTCCAGAGCCGAATGGAATCGCATGCTCCTGTCCGCCGGCATCACGAGCAACACACCGTGGAGTCCGAGGACCCGATTCACCGGGTGGTTGATTCGATCCTGGTAGAGGTATGTCCCGGCCGACGGCGCATCAAAACTCAGCTCGACCGTGGTCCCCGGCGCAATCACGCCGCTGTCGACCACCCCGTCGATGACGAAACTGTGGTCCTCGTTCAGGGTGTTGGTGATCTCAAGTTCGACCGTCTCGCCTTCGTGGGTCCAGATCACGGGTCCCGGCGTGTTGAGCCCGTCGCGATCGTCAACTCCCTCGCTTTCGAACCCCCAGCCCCACATGTAGACCGGTGTGCGGTCGATCATCTGTTTGATGCCCTCGTTGATGTACAGCTTGATTCCGCGGCTCAACCACGGGGTCACCTCGGCCGGAGCGACGGCGTGCGCCTCTTCGGCCGTCAGGGCGACCAGGCCGCCTGATCCGATCGCAACCGCCACACTTCCGGCGGCTCCAAACTGCAAAGCCTCCCGGCGGCTCAGCGTCGCGGGAGCTGAGGTCTCGATCCGACGGCCGGTCACGGCTTCGCGCCGAGCCTCTGTGGCCGATGCGGGTGAGCTTTCGACGGGCCCAGCGACGGTCGAGGTCTCTCGAACGTAGAACGCCCACACGCCGGCGATGGGTAGCAGGATCAGTTGGGCGATCACGGCGTCGCCCAGACCGTGCAACAACGCTCCGACGATGCCCGTATCGTCGGTCAGGTACGACGCTCCCGGCGCGGCCGAGACCGATCTGGGCGAAAGCAAGACGTCGTGGATCGCGATGGCGACGGCCAGCAGTGATCCGAAGCACACCGATATCGCCGAGGCATGCCACACCGTCCGTACGCGGGTAGTGACGTCCAATCGATAGGCGAGGGTTGTTCCCACGAGCACCGCCGCCATCGCCAGCAGCCAGAGCGGCGGTACATATCGAAATGTCCTCAGCCAGGAGGGTGCAGTCTCGGACTCAAGGCCCAGCACGCTGGCATGAAACCAACGCTCCCACACAAGGGCCGCACTCGCCATGACGACGCCTACCGCAGAGACCGTTGACCAGCCGCGGCATCGCTCAACCGCAGTGGTTATCCATCGACCGTGATCACTCTTCACAGTTTCATCTCACCTGAGACCCGGCGCGGCCGAGTTCCACGACACGGTGATGCTTCGTGTAACCGGTTCCGCCGGATCCTTCACCGCGAAAAAGACCCTCCGCACATAAGAGTCACTGTCGGTGAGGTTGTCAAGTCAAAAGGCGGGCGGGTGCTCGGATCGGCTCTGGCGGTTGTCCGATGCGGCTCAGCTCTCCGGTTTGTTGGTCAGCTGAATTCTAGGAACTGCTTGCGGCCCGGGCCCGTCGACACCAACGATATCGGAACCCGCGCCTGCTCGGCCAGGGCATCGAGGAACGTTCTGGCGTTAGCCGGAAGTTCATTGACGTCGGTGATTTGGGTGAGGTCGGTCTTCCAGCCATCGAACTCTTGGTAGACCGGCTCGGCTTTGTGGATCTGGCTTTGGTGGTAGGGGAGAGTCTCGACGATCTCGCCGTCGATCCGGTAGCCGGTACAGATCTTCACCGTGTCGAACGTGTCGAGCACGTCGAGTTTGGTGATCGCGAGGTCGGTAAGACTGTTCAGCCGGGCCGCGTGTCGAAGCATGACCGCATCAACCCAGCCGGGGCGACGCCGGCGGCCGGTATTCGTTCCATATTCGCGCCCGATATCGACCATCCTGTCGCCGTCGTCATCGAACAGTTCGGTGGGAAACGGACCAGCCCCGACCCTTGTTACGTAGGCCTTCGCGATGCCGATGATCCGATCGATGTGTTTTGGCCCAACCCCGGCGCCGGTACAGGCACCACCGGCGGTGGGGTTCGACGAGGTGACGAACGGGTAGGTGCCGTGGTCGAGGTCGAGGAACGTGGCTTGGGCTCCTTCGAAGAGGACGTTCTGGCCATCCTCCAACGCGGCGTGGATCTCGTTGATGCTGTCGGCGATGAGCGGCCGGATCCCGGGCAGACACTCGGCGAGGACCCGATCGGCCAACTCGTCGGGATCGACCGGCAGTCGGTTGAAGACCTTGGTGAGGATCTTGTTGGCATGGCCGAGCGAGGTATGGAGTTTCTCCCGGAAGATCTTTTCGTCCAGCATGTCCTGAACTCGAATTCCCAAACGCATCGACTTGTCCGCGTATGCGGGTCCGATGCCGCGTTTGGTGGTGCCGAGCTTGGCGTCGCCGAGGTGGCGCTCGTGGAGGGCGTCCAACTGCTGGTGGTAGGGCAGAATCAGGTGGGCGTTGCCCGAGACCTTGATGCGGCTCACATCGACCCCGCGATCGGCCAACATCGCCATCTCTTTGAGCAACACGAACGGGTCGACGACCACTCCGTTGCCGATCACCGGAATGGTGTGGGGATACAGAACTCCACTGGGGACGAGCTGAAGAGCAAAGCTCTCTCCGTCGACGACGAGGGTGTGACCGGCGTTGTGTCCGCCTTGGTACCTCACGACCATCGAAGCATCGGCGGCGAGAAGGTCGGTGAACTTGCCTTTACCCTCGTCGCCCCATTGGGTTCCTAGCACGATTGTCGCTGGCACGTTGCAAAAGGCTAACGGCGAAAACCCGGTCTACTCTGTGGATATGTCGACAACGGAAGAGCCCATCGTTGGATTTGAAGGAACCGCGTTCGAGAAGGCGTCGGTCTCCATCGATCGTCCGCCTACGTTCGAGACCCTCGCCGAGGAGCGCGAATACCGCAAGATCCAGCTGGCAGGGGCGTTGCGCATCGTCGGATCGTTCGGATTCGCCGAGGGGGTCGCTGGTCACATCACCGCCCGCGACCCTGAACACACCGATCACTTCTGGGTGAATCCATTCGGAAAAAGCTTCAAGCAGATGACGGTTTCGGACCTGATCCTGGTCAATCCCGACGGCGACGTGGTCGTGGGAACCAAGCCGGTGAACGCGGCGGCCTACGCGATCCATCACGCCATCCACGAGGCCCGTCCCGAGGTCACATGTGCGGTGCACACCCACACGATCTATGGCAAGGCATTCGCTGCGACGGATCTACCGCTCAAGATGGTCAGCCAGGACGCCTGCATGTTTCTCGATGACTGGGTGCGCCACACCGACGGCGGCGGTGCAATCGTCACCGGCCCCGAAGAGTCAGCCGAGATGGCTCGTGGATTCGGCAAGAAGAAGGCGATGATTCACCAGAACCACGGTCTGATCACGGTTGGTGAGACCGTCGCTGAGGCGGTGTGGTGGTTTATGGCTCTCGAACGAACCTGCCAGGTGCAGATGATCGCTGAAGCCACCGGAAACGTGACGGTCGTTCCCGACGACTACGCCAAGTTCTCCTACGAACAGAGCGGTTTTCCGCTCGCCGGGTGGTTCCAGTTCCAACCCCACTGGGAGGACCTACTCGTCACCGACGGGACCGACTGGCAGAGGTAGTTACTCGCCGCTTGGTTCGGTCCGGCGACGACGGCGGGGCAACTCGTCACCGTTGCTGTTGGCGAGGCGCCGCGGCGCGAATCCCCTCGACCAAAAACACTCGATTCTACGGCAAGGCGTAATTGCAATTGCAACGCTATGGAACGACTGGGCAAGTGAGTCATCGAGACCGCCATCCGGGCGGTCTCGCGATCGTCACCTATTGCTCGCTAGTCTCGATACATGCAGCACCAACCGATCGAGGTAGAGCAGGGGGATCGACCGCAAGGATCGATGTTCGACTTCCTCGCTGATATGCGCACCACATCGCCAGTTGAGCGACCCCCGTTGACGCAGGAACAGCGGCAAGAGATCGTTGAGTGGAGCCGAAACGACGGGACAGGTAGCTGACCCGTTGAGCGTTGCCAATCACGTACTACTCGGCTCTTCGGTTCTGTCGACGATGGCTCTCGACCCGGGGGACGTTGCTGACCGCTTAGCGGCTCGCATAGAGGAACTTCGAGGCGCTAGCGGCCAGCTGTACGTAATCAGAGACATCACGGCGCTGAACGTGCAGGAAGCCATCAGGAGGCACAGCAACAAGTACCACGACGGCGACCCGACGACGGCCTACGCCGCAGACGATGAGTGGTGCGAGCACCAGATCAAGCGCATTCAGGGGTGGCCCTTTAACCGGGTCGTAGTGACCCAAGCCAACCGGAACCGGGCGTGGGAACTTCGCCGTCAACTATCGACTTCGGACGCCATACACGTTGCGGTGACGGAGAGCCTGATGGGCGAGCGCCAAGGAAACGCACTGCTTGCGTCGCTCGACGTTGAGCTGGTTAACGCTGCGATCGGAACAGCTCGAATCGAGTTCGCCCTACCCGGCTGACTTGGACCCGGTGCCGGCCACGGGATTCTGGCGGGAAACATCCAGCATCGGTGACCCCCGCAGCGTTCTTCATTCATGTACAGCGACTCAGGAGTTTGTCAGGCTCGACCTAGCGGGCGGGTGAACTGCTCGTCTGTAGGGTTTAGAAGTGAAGCGAGATCCGGGCGAGGGCGTGAAGGACATTTTGAGGAACGAGGTCGGTTACCGCTGCCCGGTACTCAGATGTGAGAGGCCGTACCTGACATGGCATCACTTTGACCCGCCGTGGCGAGAACGAAATCACCACGACCCCGACGGCATGATTGCGTTGTGTCTTCAGCATCACAAGGAAGCCGATGGCGGCGCCTTCACCACCGAGCAGCTAGGCGCCCTGAAGAAGACTTCGGCGGCGCAGGACCCCCTTCCGGTTGGGGCGAAGTTCAACTGGCTCCGTCGCGACGTCATCGCTGTTTCAGGAGGCAATTTCTATTGCAACTTCGATGGACCCGCCATCTTTGTAGATGGCATAGCGGTCCTGTCGATGCGGCGCAGCGACACCGGCATGGTGCTGATTTCGGTATTTCTGCCAAGCTTGTCCGGCGAGTCTCGAATTGTGATGGTCGACAACGAGTGGGCAACGGAGGCAATCCACGAGGCGAAGCTGAGAGTCCCGCCGAGCGGGAAGAGGATTTTTGCCGACTATCCAAATGGCGACCGGTTGAAGCTGGAGTTTCGCCAGATTGGAACTCAGGCGCAGTTCGACAACAGGTACCGGCCGAAGCAGTCCTTATTGGATGCCCTGCCCGCCGATGAAGCGGACTATTCAAATCGGATCGCTGAACGCAGTATGACTTTCCCGCTCACGACAGTTGAAGTCGGCATTCGTATCGGCGGAACGGTGATCGATCTAACGAAGTCACACACCGGCGACTCAAGCGGGAATATCTCGGTCGGAAACTGGTATGGCGGCAAAGACCAAGACGTGACGCTGCGGCAAGGTTCGTTTGGTGAGCTCATTCAGCGTTACCAGCTTGAGGTTCCGGCAGCACCCATATCGCAGGAGACATTCGAGCG
>CALGOA010000181.1 GCA_937958015.1 uncultured Acidimicrobiales bacterium
AACCGGTCGATGGGCCGCTGCGTCGTCAGGTCGGTCAGTTGGAGGGTCGGGCGGCGTTACGGTTCTCGAATGGGACCGATGGAACGCCGGATCGGGTTCTCGCCGGTTTCGTGGTTCGAGGATCCCCAGGCGAGACGATCACGGTCCAGGCCTCTCACCAGCGCGCCGGTCGCGTATCGACGACGGCAACACTCGAAATGACCGATCATGGGTGATGAGGCCAGGAAACACTGGGACCGGCGTTACGCCGACGCCCCGCGTCGGACCGGCGATCCGTTTCCGCTGTTCGCCAGCCACCTCTATCTGCTGCCCGAACATGGCACCGCGCTGGACGTGGCGTGTGGGACCGGTCGAGGGTCAGTTGCGTTGGCCGAACGAGGGCTGTCGGTCCTTGGCGTCGATGTGTCCGGGGTTGCGATCGGGTTGGCGGTCGAACGGGCGGAACGCTCCGGCGTCAGCGGGCGTTGTCAATTTCTGGTACACGATCTGGACCACGGACTACCCGAGGGTGAACCGGTCGACCTGATCGTGTGTTATCTGTTCCGCGATCCCGCATTGGATCAGGCCCTGTTGCAGAGGCTGAAGCCCGGCGGCACCCTGGCGATCGCCTGTCTGAGCGAGGTCGGTGCTGCGCCGGGGCGATTCCGTGCCGCGGCGGGCGAGTTGATCTCGGCCTTTGGGGATCTGGAGATTCAGGCCGATGGCGAAGGGAACGGCAACGCCTGGTTGATCGGCCGGCGTTGAGTTATCGGCGCTGACGCTTCAGCCATTCGAGATAGGTAACGAGCTCTTCACCGGCGGTTGCCGATGGGGTTCCGTCGCCGCCGTAGGCGGTCTCCAAGCGGAAGTGCATCCACGCCCGGTCGGGAACCGGGAGGAACGGCCGCCGCGACCACCATCGGGCCGGGACGAATGAGCGGTAGGCCCGCGCTGCGGTTGGCCACAGTTGGGGCGACCGGGCGATGGCCGAGACCATCGGAAGCGTGATCTGCACGCCCGTGACGTTACTTGGGAATCTCGGACCAGGGACCACGGTCGGCCCGAGGCTCCTTGGGAAGTCCCAACATCATTTCGCCCAGGATGTTTCGTTGCACCTGCGACGTTCCGGCGTAGATGGTGCCGGCCCGGGCGTTCATGAACGTGCCCAGCCAGCTGCCGCTGTTGTTGGCTGCTCCGGGTGAGTCGGTCGAGAAAGCAGAGGTAGGAAGTTTGCCCTCGATGAACATGGCGTCGGCGCCAAGGATGTCCAGCGCCAGCTCCGTGACGAGACGGTGGTACTCGCTCCAATACAGCTTGAAGATCGACCCTTCCGGCCCGGGGTGACCGCCCTTCAGGAAGTCGGTGAGGGTGCGCATTCCGAGGAATCGCATGATCTCGACCTTGCTATAACACCACGCGAGGCGCTGGCGGATGACGGGGTCATCGTTCTTGCCGTACTGCTTGGCCAGCTCGAACAGACGATCGACCTCGGTCCGGAACGCCACGGGAGTGGTAGCGGCCGCTTCGCCGCGTTCGAAGCCGAGCAGGGTCATCGCGACACCCCAGCCACCATTGACCTCACCGACGACGTTGTCCTTCGGGCAACGAGCGTCGGAGAAGAAGACCTCGTTGAATTCGCTCTGACCGCTGATCATCTTGATCGGTCGAACCTCGATGCCGGGTTGGTCCATCGGCACGAGCATGAAGCTGATGCCGCGGTGTTTGGCGGCGTCGGAGTCGGTGCGGGTCAGCACGAAGATGTGGTTGGCGAGATGCCCGGCCGAGGTCCAGATCTTCTGGCCGTTCAGGATCCACTCGTCACCGTCGAGCACCGCTTTGCAGCCGAGGTTGCCGAGGTCCGACCCGGCGTTCGGTTCGCTGTAGCCCTGGCACCAGATGTCTTCGCCGCTGAGGATCCGGGGAATGAAGTGTTTCTTCTGCTCTTCGGTGCCCCACATCAGGATGGTGTTGCCGACCATCTGAATGCTGAACGCATCGTTCGGGCCGCCGGTGGGAACGCCAGCCTTGGAGAACTCTTCGGCAAGGATGACCGAC
The DNA here is from genome assembly GCA_937958015.1 of uncultured Acidimicrobiales bacterium. Classification (GTDB taxonomy): domain Bacteria; phylum Actinomycetota; class Acidimicrobiia; order Acidimicrobiales; family SZUA-35; genus JABDIY01. The sequence continues at coordinate 2,035 of CALGOA010000181.1, forward strand.
TCGAGCGAGCTGAGGCCCGCGCCGCCGTACTCGGCGGGCCAGTTCGGGGCGAGGTACTGGTTGTCGCGCAGGGTTCCGCGCCACTCGTGCATGAACTGCATGGCCGCTTCTTCGTCCAGTGCACCGATCCCTGCCCAGTTGGACGGCAGATGTTCGGCGAGGAACGCCTGAACCTTCTCCCGAAAGACCTCGGCTTCTGGACTGTATGTCGGCTCCATGAATCAAATACTAGACCGGTCGGTCAAGTTTTGCCGCGTCGGAGCCCAAGCTGGTCAAACGCACACAGCGTTGGGAGGCGATCGGTGCATCCGACCCGGACGCGGGCGGACCCGCGGTAGGAATAGCAGTGGTGTCGTCGGGGTTCTGAGGGTTAGCCAAGTAGGAAGTGACAAACACAAATGGCAACCAAAGACATCAGCGAAGCAGAGTTCATGCCCCTTATCGAAGAGGACGGCGTCGTTCTCGTCGACTTCTGGGCCGAATGGTGCGGCCCCTGTAAGTCGTTCGGGCCGGTTTACGAGCAGGTTTCGGAGAACCATCCCGATGCGGTGTTCGCCAAGGTCGACACCGAAGCCGAGCAGAACCTGTCCGGTGGCCTCGGCATCCGATCGATCCCCACTCTGATGATCTTCCGTGACGGAATCCAGGTCTTCTCCCAGCCCGGCGCGATCCCGGCGGCGGCACTCGAAGATCTCGTCGGTCAGGTGAAGGCTCTGGATATGGACGAGGTCCGAAAGAGCGTCGACGAAGCAAAGGCTGACGACGAAGTCGCCGAATAACGTTCTCTCGAGCTCGCTCGGCCTACGGGAGTCGAGCGAGCTCGGACAGAAATTGCGTCGTCAGAACCGACGCGTCGAGCGCGGCCCCGATCGGGGTTTCCGGATCGATGGACTCGGGAACCACCGAAGGATCTAACAGATCGATCGTGTGTGACAGCGGGCTGCGGTAGGGGACCAGGCACTGGAAGCGTGCGACGTTTCGGGTTCGCCGCTGGGACAACCCGACGATCTTGATGCCATCGGCGTCGGTCACCTCGCCCGGCCCGAGGCCGGCGAAACAGACGACGCGACCTTCGTCCCGATTTTGAAGACCACCTTCGTGGCGTTGGGCCTCGACCCCAAGTGAACGAAGGGTTCGTTCCCACACCTCTCCCAACCATCCGAAGGCTCTGCCGACATCGTGGTTCCACAGTTCGTCGTCCTCGCCGATGAGAACGTCGATCCACGTGTCATAACTCTGGACCAGCACCGCACCACCACCACTTCGTCGGGTCACGATTTCCGCTTTCTCGGTGGTGTCGGACCCCACGATGTCGGTCGGTTGAGTGGATCCCAGTACCAAAGCCGGACCCTCGACCCGATGGGACCACACCAGGCGTTCACAGGTCGGGGGCATGGGGCGATGATGGAGATCAGCGGCGGTGCCCACGGTGGATACGACCTCCCACCACTTGCCTCGGCCCGTCAACATGGCACCAGTCAACCAGACCGGAACGGCCGCTGATCGTTCGAGGGTGTGTTGACCCGGGTGAGCGCGTCTTCGCGCGCTCCGCGGTTACTCACCCGCTCACGAGGTAGAAAAGGGGCTTCTCGATTCGCGAGTTCCGATCGCGTGGCTGTGTTCAGGGGAAACGGGTTGCTCCTGAGAAATCGCGCCGTGTGGCGGGCTGAATTTGTTACAGATTGGTGGACAGAGTGGGGCACAGGGGGTTAGGGTGGGGCGCTGTGGGACACGGTCCCACGGCAGCCCACATCGAAGGATTTGGGCGGGAATGTTGGACTCGATGAGGAAGCTCGGGGGAGGCGAGGTGCACGTTGTTCGTTGGTCAGTACGAACACACGCTGGACGACAAAGGTCGTGTTGTGCTGCCCCCGGACTTTCGCGACGAAATCGGGCAGCGGGCCTATGTGGTACGTCTCGGCGAGCGGCTCGGTCTGTGGGACGAACCCACCTACCGACAGGTTTCATCGGACTGGGAGAACCATCGCAAGGCGGGAACGCTGGATGCGGTGAGCTTTCGCAAACTGACCTCGGAAACCCAGCGCGTGAAGATCGACAGCGCTGGTCGGATAACAATCAACAAAGCACTGCTCGAAGGGTTCACCCTCGGCGAGACGGTCGTGCTCAGTGGAGCGCTCTCACGGGTCGAAATCTGGCCCCGGGACATCTTCACGTCGATGCACGACACCACGGAGGCTTCGGCCAACGTCAGTGCGGCACTCGATCGGATGGGCCTATGAACGGCTCGCCGATTTCACGGTCACGCCAGGCGGCATGTTCAGGAAAGGAGTTCGGCTTTACCTAGAAAACGTTCGATCATCGGTTGCTTCTCGGGTCTCGGGGAAGGGTACTTCTGCCCCACAACTCCGCCCGTTACCCCTCAAGTGCGCTCAGGGAGACATCCTGACGTACGTCCGGTTCCCGAGGGGCAACCGATGATCGAAACACCACAAGGTGACGCCGACATGGATGATGACGCCCCCTTGGTTCGATCATGCCCCGGTTCTGGTGAAAGAGACCGTTTCTCTCCTTTCCGACGTTCCCGCCGGGATCGTGGTCGACGCCACCCTGGGCGGCGCAGGGCACGCAGCCGAACTTCTGAACGCGGCGCCGCAGCTTTCGCTAGTCGGCATCGATCAGGATCCCGTGGCTCGCACCGCCGCAGCGGAACGATTGGCGCCCTTCGGTGACCGGGCTTCGATTCTGGCTGGACGATTCGACCACCTGAACCGATTGCTGGACGGGGCGAACGTCGATGAGATCTCGGGTTTCCTGTTCGACCTGGGCGTGAGCTCACCACAACTCGATATCGCCGAGCGAGGCTTCAGCTTCCGACACGACGGCCCCCTGGACATGCGGATGAATCCCGAGGCGATCCTCACCGCCGAGACGATCGTGAACGAATGGGACCATGGAACCCTGGCCCGCGTGATCAAGACCGGGGGCGATGAACGATTCGCCGGCCGAATCGCCAGTGCGATCATCGCCGCCCGACCGTTGCACTCCACGGGCGAGTTGGCCGAGGTCATCGTGGCCGCGATTCCTGCCGCCACCCGTCGAACCGGGGGTCATCCCGCGAAGCGCACGTTTCAAGCGCTGCGTATCGCTGTCAATGATGAACTCGAAATCCTGGGCCCGGCCATCGAAGCCGCCCTCGATCGGCTGCTGCCTGGCGGAAGGGGAGTGGTGCTCACCTACCACTCCGGTGAGGACCGCATCGTGAAGGCGATCTTCCGACGGCTCAGTACCTCGACCACCCCAACCCATCTGCCGATACCCGAGGAACCGGCACCCTTTCGGCTGCTTCGACCTATCTCGCGTACCGCGAGCGACGAGGAACAGCGCAATAATCCGCGATCCCGCAGTGCTCGTTTGCGCGCCATCGAACGGGTCGCAGCATGAGCGCCGCCGTAAAGGCCTCACCCCGCAAGGCCGCACCGAAGAAGGCTGCGCCGAAGAAGAAGGCGACCGCCAAGAAGAGTGCGCCCAAGAAGAATCCGTCGACACGGGCGACATCAACGAAGACCTCATCGAACAAGGCCGGGCGTACCGAACGGGCGTCGTTGTTCCTCGTGGACTTCGCGGCACTTCGTAGCCGCCGCCGTCGTCGCCGACTCGTCATCGCTTCACTGTTGCTTCTGGTAGCGGTGTTCTTTGGAGTGGCGCTTGTGCAGGCCCAATTGGTTCAGACCCAGCGTGAAGTCGATCGGGTGCAGGCCGAGATAAACCGGCTCGAGAACGACCTCGCACTGATCGACCGTGAGGTTGTTGAAGCCTCTTCACCCGAAGTCATCGTCGAGCGGGCTCGCCGCCTCGGCATGGTCCGAGCCGTCCGACCGGTGTACCTGGTCGCTACCCGCCCCATCGGCCCATGACCGCACGTCGGGCGACAAAACGATCGACGAGGCGGCTGTTCTCCGAGCACCCGCAGCTCTTTGCGGTGCTTTCGTTCTTCTTCGTCGTGATGGTGATCTACACCGCTCAGCTTCTGGACCTGCAAACGATCCGACCCGAGCGGTATCGCGATCTTGCTCAGGATCAGAGCACCGCCACCCGCACCCTCGCGGGATTTCGCGGTCGGGTCCTCGACCGCGAAGGGTTCGTCCTCGCCGCCAGCACCCCAACCCAACAGATCATCGCCGACCCTCAACTGGTGGAGGACCCGGTCTGGACCGCATCGCTCCTGTCCACGGCACTGGGAATAGACGCCGCGGAGATCGAAGAGCGACTTGCCCCCGCCTCGGAGCGGGACCGCTACAACGTGGTCGCCACAACCAGCGATGCCTCGGCCCTGGCCAGTATTCGGGCGCTGGTGGCCGATGAGGAAACCTCAAAGGCGTTCAAGGGAATCGTGATCAGGCCAGAGGAGGACCGTCTGTATCCCGCTGGCGACCTCGCTCGTCCACTCATCGGCCGGGTTGATCCGGACGAGGTCGGACGGTCCGGAGTTGAGGAACAATTCGACGACGTTCTGCGCGGTAGAGCCGGAGTCGAGCGATACGAACGAGGTCGATTCGGGTCGATCAGCGTCGGACAACGCACCGTGCAACCGGCCGAACGTGGGTATGACCTCACCCTGACGATCGATCATCGCGTGCAGTTCGGCACCGAGGCCATCCTGATCGACACCTGCGAGAAGCTCGGCGCTCAGGGAGCGTGGGCCATCGTGAGCGACCCGGCAACCGGCGAGATCTACGGGATGGCATCGGTGGAACGAACCGGCGACACCTCGTGCGGGGTCGCCTCGTACAACAAGGCGGCACTCGACACCTTCGAACCGGGATCGGTGATGAAGCTGGTCGCATTCGCCGGCGCCGCAGACCACCTCGGGTACGACTCGAGTGACGAGTTGATGGTGCCCGGCTCGATCGAGGTGGCCGATAAACGATTCTTCGACCACCCACGACACGACGACCAAATGATGTCTCTCACCGACGCCATGGCCCAGTCGAGCAACGTCGCCACGATCAGCCTCGCCCAGCAGATGGGAACCCAGGTCTACTACGACTACGCATCGCAGTTCGGGTTCGGGCAGTTGAGCGGTCTGGACTTCAAGGGCGAGTCCACCGGAGTTCTGCGGTCACCGTCGGAGTGGTTGGGCAGCGACGCAGGATCGATCGTCATCGGACAGGGCATGACGGTAAACCTGATGCAGCTCGCGGGCGCCTTTAACACCGTGGGAAACAACGGCGTCTACACCCCGATCAAACTGGTGGCTGACGATGCGTTGGAGGCAGTTGAGTCGGAGCCCGTGCAGGTGATCAGCCCCGAGGCGGCAGCGGCAACGCTCGAGATGCTCTCGGCAGTGACCGAAGAGGAGGGCACGGGCGCGAAGGCAGCGATCGACGGGTACACGGTTGCGGGAAAGACCGGCACCGCCTGGAAGGTCTTTGACAACGGCAGCGGACGGTTGACCTACGGCACCGAAAACGACCGGCGGTATCTCACCACGTTCGGCGGCCTTGTGCCGGCCGAGGCCCCCGAGCTCTCTGTAGTCCTCGTCGTCGACGAGCCGCGCACCGCAACCAGTGCAACCACCGCAGCGGCCCCCGCTTTCGCCCAGATCGCCCAGTACGCGCTGCGGGTTCTGAACATCGCTCCGGCCGGCGATCAGACGCCCGAAATTCGGGAGTCGCAGGCACTCGTTCGAGGTACCCCGGCCGTTGCCGAAAACGGCCCTCGATCCAGCACGACCGCACCCGCAGCGACCGAACCCGACCCGTCGACCGACGACGGCGAATCGGTCGAAGGCAGCGGTCCCGACGCCTCACCCCCTGAGGTGATCGAACAACCTCCGGTCACCGAACCGGTACCCGACGCACCACCGCCGACACCACCTCCGGCCACGGCGCCTCCAACTACTGCACCTCCAACCACCGCGCCCTCGGCTCCGGCGGTTGTCGACCTCGATCTGGCCTCGGGAGATGGCGGATGATCGCAGTCGCCGACCTTGCCGCCGCAGTAGGGGGAACCCTCACCGGGGATGCCACGATCGAGATCAACTCGGTCACCCACGACTCCCGACAGGCTGGTCCCGGCACCCTCTTCGCCTGCATCGACGGCGCAACCGTGGACGGACACAACTTCGCCCAGGGCGCCGTTGAACAGGGCGCCGCCGCCCTTCTCGTGCAACGCATTCTCGAGGTCGCCGCGCCTCAGATCCTCGTTGCCGACAGTCGCCGCTCCATGGGTTCAGCCGCAGCTGAGGTCTACGAACACCCCGACCGCGACGTCGTCGTTCTGGGCGTCACCGGCACCAACGGGAAAACGACCGTGACCCACATGCTCGGATCGATGCTGACGAAGCTCGGCCGTTCGGTAGACGTACTCGGCACGCTCAGCGGAGCCCGCACCACTCCCGAAGCCCCCGAACTCTTCAGAACCCTCGCCCAGATGCGCGGGAACGGCGTTCAGAATCTTGCGATGGAGGTGTCCAGTCACGCGCTGGAACTGCACCGGGTCGAAGGCCTGCGGTTCGCCGTCGCCGCGTTCACCAACCTCACCCAGGACCATCTCGACTTCCACCCCACGATGGCGGATTACTTCGAGGCCAAGGCCCGACTCTTCACCACCGAGCAGTCCGAGCGGGCGGTCATCAATCGCGATGATCCCTACGGTCGGGAACTGCTGAACCGTCGAGAAGATGCCAGCTCCTACTCGATCGATGACGCCGAAGATCTGCACCTCGAGGGAGCGACGGCCACCTTCGCCTGGCACGGTCGACCGGTCACGCTTCAGATGGCAGGTGTTCACAACGTCTCGAATGCGATCTGTGCTGCGACGATGCTCGATGTCCTCGGATACGAGGCGGATGACATCGCCGACGCGCTCGGTGCGATCGATCCGGTACCGGGACGAATGGAATGGGTGTCGGTCGGCCAACCGTTCCGGATTGCAGTGGACTACAGCCATACGCCCGACAGCATCCGGGTCGCCTTGGCGGCATGCCGAATCGCCGCCGATGGTGACGCACAGGTCATCGTGGTCTTCGGGTGTGGCGGCGACCGTGATCGTGACAAGCGCCCGCTGATGGGTGCCGAAGCTGCTCAGGGAGCAGATCGGGTGATCGTCACGTCCGACAATCCCCGGAGCGAGGATCCCGACGAGATCATCGCCCAGATCCTGACCGGCGTACCCGATGGGACCACCGTCGAGGTTGAACCCGACCGACGGGCCGCCATCGCACTTGCCGTGGCAAACGCCCGTGATGGCGACGTGATCCTGATCGCAGGCAAGGGCCACGAAACCACCCAGACCATCGGTGACGATGCGATTGAGTTCGACGACCGCATGGTCGCCGTCGAAGCGATCAGCGCGATGGGCCGGTGACCACCAGATGATTCGTCTTCTCACCGCCGCCGGTATTGCCTTCGCGCTGTGTTGTCGCAGCGCTTCGGCCCCAGGGGAGTTGCTCCTGTGATTCGTCTTCTCACCGCCGCCGGTATCGCCTTCGCGCTGAGCGCCTTTGGAACCCGAGCCCTGATCGACATCCTGACCAAACGCCGCATCGGTCAACCGATCCGGACCGACGGCCCCCAAGGGCATCAGGTCAAAGCCGGCACCCCCACGATGGGCGGGGTTGCGATCATCGTCGGAGCGCTCGCGGGCTACGTACTTAGCCACATCCTCATCGGCGGCATCTTCACCGTGTCAGGACTTCTAGCGATCGGTGCGATCACCGGCGCAGGCATCGTCGGACTGCTCGACGACTGGCTCAAGGTTTCTCGCGAACGGAACCTGGGTCTGACCAGCCGGACCAAGATGCTCGGACTCATCGCGGTGGCAACCGGTTTCGCCTGCACCGCAATGTACGCCGCCAATCAGGGTTGGACCGGCACGAGAACCGAACTCTCGATCACGCGCTACAGCGACTTCGACCTGGGAACCATCGGATGGATCATCTGGGCCGTGCTCCTGATCATCGGCAGCAGCAACGCTGTCAACCTCACCGACGGCCTCGATGGACTCGCGGCCGGTTCGGGCATCTTCTCCTTCGCCGCCTACGTTCTGATCGGGTTCTGGATCTTCCGCCAGAATCAAACCCGGCCCCTGTTGTACGACGTACCGCACGCCCTTGACCTGGCGGTTGTCGCAATAGCGATGTTGGGTGCCCTCGCCGGGTTCCTCTGGTTTAACGCGGCTCCCGCCGAAATCTTCATGGGGGACACCGGATCGCTTGCCATCGGCACCGGTCTTGCGGTCCTGGCGTTGCTCCTGAACACCCACCTGCTGCTCCCGATCATCGGAGGCGTCTACGTAGCGGAGACGCTGTCGGTGATGCTGCAGGTCGGCTACTTCAAATTGACCAAGGGAAAACGGCTGTTCCGCATGGCGCCGATACATCACCATTTCGAACTGAAGGGATGGGCCGAGACCAAGGTGATCATCCGGTTCTGGCTCATCGCCGGTGGTCTCACCGCAGCTGCACTTGGCCTGTTCTACGCCGACTTTGTTAGTGCCGTGGAGTTCACACCATGACCGCAACGATCACCCGTCCATCGACCCGCAAGAAGAAGGCGCCCAGGAAAGCAGCCGCCAAGAAGGTGGCCGCAAAACGCGCCACCGGGCGTCGAACCACTGGGGGACCGGCGCGCAAGACAGCTCCCTCCGGCGGTCGGACCGCGACCAAGAGGGCTCCTGCCAAACGGGCGGCCTCGAACAAGGCAAAGACACGATCCGGAGCGCGCAGCGGTGGCCCATCGGCGAAACGGGCGACGAACAAGACGGCCAAACGAGCGACGACCAAACGAGCCACGACCAAACGAGCCGGCACAGAACGGGCCAGCACGAAACGAGCGACGAGTAATCGAGCGACGAATGCGAGCGTTGCATCCAAGCGGGCAACCTCGAAACGCGCGGTGACCAAGGGCTCGGCCACCCGGCGTTCATCCGCCCCACCGCCGTCGTCGCGACGGACGGCTACGAAACGAAGCGCATCGAGCGCCCGAAAAAAGCCGGCTACGGCGCGCAAACGGTCCGCAACCCCACCGGCCAGCAAACGCACGAGCCGGGCCGCTTCGGCCCGTTCAACCCAGCGCCCTCCCGCATCGCGCCGAACCTCCACCCCGCCCGCCCGCAGCCGCACCGAAACCGCGCCCCGCACCAGAGCCACCCAGCGCACCCGGACCGCGCCCCGCACCGCACCGCGCCGAACGTTCGGCCAACGCGTTCAGGCGATCAGCGAATGGCGGCCGCAGCGGACCGTCAAACTTCCGGCCACGGCATTGGGCGAACGAACCGGTTGGTCGATCACGATTCTCGTCATCGGAC
>CALGOA010000182.1 GCA_937958015.1 uncultured Acidimicrobiales bacterium
ACCGGAAGAATTTCGCGCCAGCCGGTACTACTGCATCGGGCACGGGTTGGGCATGTCGGGTGAGTGGCCAAACATCCCGCACGCCGAAACGGGCGAGCCGTACCCGCTGACGGGAGCAGTCGAGCCGGGCATGGTCATCTGCATTGAGAGCTACGTCGGTTCCGAGGCATCCGGACAGGGCGTCAAGCTGGAGGATCAGTTCCTGATCGGCGACGAAGGAGTGGAGCCCATGTCCACCTACCACTTCGACAGCCGTCTTTCCGCCTGAGGTGACCCGGGTAGGTCGTCCTACTCAAGATCGACCGGCGAGTGGGTCGATACCACCGGTGACGGATCATCCGTCGACCTACCGAACGATCCTGAAAGTCGCCCAATGACCCGTTTCGCACCGACTCGCCTGGCGCCGATCGCCGTCGCGCTGTCACTCGTTGTCGCCGCCTGTGGCGCAGGCTCCCAGGCCGCCGATCCGCTTCCGCGATCCGAAGCCCATACCACCGCCGCACCGACGACGGAGACACCGACGACGGCGGCACCAACGACCGACGCTCCTACCACCACTGCGCCTGACACCTCACCCACCACCGAAGCTGCGCCCAACGCGACGTTCGCAGATCCGGTCGAGACCGTGCCCGCCACTCCGATCAAGGAAACGACGGCATTGGGAACCGGCCTGCTGGCCAAGGCGGTCAACCCGTCGCCAGAGGAAGCGTCCGCCCGGTTCGAGGTCATTCTTGAATTCGAAGGCGTCACTGAAACCGACGGACCTGTCGACTTCTCGTTTGAGATGTCCGGCGGTTTCGACACGCTCAACGATGCCAGCGAACTGGAGGTCGACTTCGGCCCCATGTTCGAGGCTATGGCCGCAGCAGATCCCGATTCGAGCTCCGAAGACCTGGCATTGATGGAACTGTTCATCTCCGAACCGCTGCACATGATCAACGTGGGCGACCGCTCGTGGATCAAGTGGGGCTTCCTGTCGTTCCTCGGTGTTCCCGAGGGCAAGTACCTGGAGGGTGACGCCGACGACGCTTCGGTCACCGACGACTTCGCCTTCACCGGACCCGGTTCACCCACCGAACTTCTGGAGTCACTCCAGGATGCCGATGCCCAGGTTGACGAATTGGGCACCGAGACGATCCGTGGCGTTGCGACAACCCACTATCGAGCGATCGTGGGGATCGAGACGATGACCGCAGGTATGTCGGCCAGCGAACTGGAGCAGTTCGAGGCCGACCTGGGAGCGTCTCCAGTGTCCGACTTCCCCATGGACTTCTGGCTCGACGCCGACGGCCTGATCCGGCGGTACTCGATCGACCTTTCCGACCCCGCCTTCCAGCTCGAAGACTCCGACGAACTGCAGTCGGCTTCGATGACCTTCGAGATGTGGGACTACGGCGCCGACCTGGGTATTCAGGCCCCGCCCGCCGATCTGATCGTCACCGAGGACGAACTCACCTTCGGCTTTGAAGGCCTTTTCGAGGACTGACCCCTCGCCCTGATGGTTTCGTGGCCGGGTCAGGTGCTGCGGCGTCCAGCGAACAGTGTTGCGAAGTAGGCGATCGTGGTCGCCGCTCCCGCCACGTAGGTGAACGCCGCCGCGGTGAGCACCTTCTCGATTCCGTCTTCCTGGGTCTCGTCGGTGAGGCCGAGCTCCCGCAGGTTCCGCAGCGCCCGCTTGCTGGCGTTGAATTCGACGGGCAGGGTCGCCACCTGGAACAACACCATGCCGGCGAGCAGGAAGGCACCGACCCGCAGGATCGTGCCATTCTGCGTGAAGATCCCCGCCATGAGAATGATCGGGCCGAGTCGAGATCCCAACGCAGCTGCGGGGACCAGGAACCGCCGCAGCCGGAGTCGGATGTCGTTGCTGGCGTCCTGCATTGCGTGCCCGGCCTCGTGGGCCGACACCGCGATGGCGGCGACCGAACGTTCCTGGAAGTTGGTGGCCGACAGACGCAGGATGTCGCGCTGAGGGTCGTAGTGATCGGTCAGCCTCCCCGGCGTCGCTTCGATCCGAACGTGATCGACGCCATTCTTCTGCAGGATCGCCGCGGCCGCTTGGGCTCCGGTGATGCCGTGGGTGTTCGGGATGCGACTCCACTTGGCGTAGGTCTGCTTCAGCCATCGCTTCACCAACCACGAGGCCAGAAACGCCACGCCGGCGATGAGATACACGATCGTTGTGTCCATTGAAGCCCCTTTTGACCGCCGGGAGATCGATGTCCCGGTCAGCACCTGTTTGGTTGGCGACCGTAGCAGTGGGATCCGTCGTGGGCCGCGGCTGACTTCCTCCCGCCCCCGTGACACAGTGGAGCGATGGAGGTGTCGAGTCCGGACAAGCTGCTGTATCCCGAGGACGGGGTAACCAAGGCGGACGTCGTGGCGCACGTCCAGTTGGTCGCCGATCACATGCTGAAGTTCGTCGCCGATCGACCGCTCACACTGCAACGGTTCCCGCGAGGCATCGGCGCCAAAGGGTTCATGCAGAAGAATGCGTCGGACCACTTCCCCGAATCGATCCGCCGGTTCCCGGTTCCGAAACGAGACGGCGAATTGACCAACTACGCCGTCGTCAACGAGGCCGACGATCTCCCCTATCTTGCCAACCAGAACACGCTCACCTTTCACATGTGGACCTCGTCGACGGCCCGCCCGTTGCAGCCGGACTGGATGGTCATCGATCTCGACCCCGAACAGGGCGACGTCGAATCGGCTCGAGCGGCGACCCGGGCCATCCGAGACATCCTGGTGCGTTTCGGTCTGAACGGTTTTCCGTTGGCCACCGGCTCCAAGGGATTTCACGTGTGGATTCCACTGACGCCGGGGCACGACTTCGGCTCGGTGTCGATGGTGTCGCGGTCTATTGCAGGGCTTGCGGTGATGGATCATCCCGAGTCGTTGACAACCGAGTTTCTGAAGAAGAACCGCAACGGCCGGGTCTTCGTGGACTGGCTACGTAATGGTCCCACCGCCACAGTGGTCGCTCCGTTCTCGCTTCGACCGCGGCGGGGCGCTCCGGTAGCCGTCCCGCTTCGGTGGGAGGAACTTGACACCGCAGAACCCGACGGTTGGCGAATCGGAGCCATCGTCGATCGCTCCGACACGCCGGTCGATCTCGAACCGGTCGAACTCCCGATCGACGACATCGTTGACGTGGCGCGAACCGCGGGCGTGGACCTCGACACCCCCCACGACCGGTTCGGCCGCAACTCCTAACCTTTCGCCACCTCAGCGAACTTCGCGCCGCTCGCCCCCGTCTTTTTGGCGAGGGTCCCCGACCGGTCCACGACCCGCATCTAGTTTCAGATTTGGGCGGGACGTGAAAGGCGGAGTAATGGCAAGAATGAGTGGGACAAGGATCATCGTGGTTGTGGCGGTGTTGCTGATCGCAACAACACTCTTCAACGTCCCGGCCGGTGCCGCGGTGGGACTGCCACCCGGCTTCTCGGTCGACACGGTGGCTTCTGGGCTCGACAACCCGACGTCGATCGCGTTC